>CAZXXL010000178.1:0-6333 GCA_964644635.1 uncultured Thermoanaerobaculia bacterium
GTCCGGGGCGTCGCGCGCCTTTCGCTGCCGACGACGCGAGCGAACAGCCTGCAGGCCGGTGCGGCCCCACGGGCGGGCGGTCCACCCGTGAATTGCCACCCTTAACGTTGTGCGCGAGCGGCACGAGGCGCCGGATGGCTCTGAAGCGCAACGGTAAGGGTGGCACGTTCCGCCCAACGTGACCTTCTCCGGGGATATGTACCGCCGGGTCGAGGAGGCCGGCCCCCCTGCTCCCTTCCGGAGTGGGGCCGCCAACGAGGGACGGGGGTTCCCCTGCGCGGAGCGCTCGACGGGCCGCCGGGTTGGTATGTCCTGCCGGTGGAAGACGTAGTTGTTATCATGCGGGAAGCATGGCGAGCGGCGACGAACCGGATCTCGAGCGCTACCGCGACCTCGTGCAGCGGCTGTTCGCGGCCGGCGTGCCGGCCGGCGAGGTCTTCGACGCGGCGCGCGCGGTGGTGCGCTCGGAGCCGGACTCGCAGACCGCCTTTAAGGCCATGTGCATGCTCCTCGAGGGCGCCCTGGCGGACCCCGCCATGGACATCGAGGATACCCAGGTGCTGGTGCCCCTGTTGAAGAACCTCGCCCGGGGCACGTTCGCGGTAGGAGACCTCCTGTGAGCGCCGGCTGGGTGCTGGTCTGCCTCGTCCTGCCGCCGGCAGCGGTGGCCGCCGGCTCCCTGCTCCGGGGCGCCTCCGAGACGCTGGGCATCGCCCTCAACGCCCTGGTCCCGGGGGCGGGCCTCGCCGTCCTCGGCCGTCCCTTTCTCGAGGTGGCGGTGGGCGCCCTGGTGAGCATCGCCTCCCTGCTCACGGTGGGCGGCCCGGAGAACCTCGGCTACTACGTGCCGGTGATGGCCCTCGGCGCCGTCTGGGCCTCGCTGTACACGCGGATGGGCCCCCTGCGGGCGGGCGCGAGGTCCCCGGCCGCGGACGCGGAACCCGCCTCCCGCCCGGCGCCACGACCCGCGCCGGCTCCGAGGCCGCCCGCGCCGCGGGAGGGCGGCGCCGAGGCCGGATACTCGGTGAGCGTCCGCTGCACCGAGTGCGGGGCGAAGGTGGAGGTGCCGGTGCTCCACCGCATGGCGCGCTGTTCCTACTGCGGCAGCACCCACCTGGTGGTCGGCCACGACGACGTGCTCCACGTGGCGGTGCCGGAGAAGGTGCCCGGCCCGGGCGCCCTGGCGGACGTGGTTCTCGACCACTACCGGAACGTCTACTACCAGGATCTCTACCGGAAGCGGGTGGCGCCCCTGGCGGGCGGCGCGACGGCCACCGGCCCCGACGGGGCCATGTACAGCCGGCCCGAGATGGAGGCCGCGGCGGCGGCCATGGAGGCGCGGATCTCCCGCCAGGCCGACGCCTACCGGGCGCGGCTCGCCGCACGTCTCGAGGTGAGTCCCAAGGCCCACTTCTGGGCCCCTTACTGGCACGGGATGGGGACCCTGTACGAGGCGGTGTTCGGCCGTGACCGGCGCTCCCTCGACAAGAAGATGGCCTTCGCCATGGATACCGTGGAGGCCTCGGCCCCGGCCAACGAGAACCTGGAGCTTCCGCCCATGGGCCGCCTCAGCTACCTGCGCCGGGTGGTGCCGGCCGCCGAGCTGGGAGGGGACACCGCGGCCCTTCCCGTCCAGCGCGGCGAGGAGGTCCTGCGCGCGGCCTACGGCCACCTGGATCGCAAACAGGTGGACAAGTCGCTGCAACGCATCCAGCTCGGGACCGCCTTCGTGCCCGAAATCCGCGGCGTCGTCTGGCGGCCATGGTGGGTGGTGGCCGCCCGCACGGCGGACGGGAGGACGGACGAGACGCTGCTGGTGGATTCGGCCACGGCCTCGGTGGCCGCCGGCGTCACGGTCCCGGACGAGCTCCCCCTGGGGCCCTTCCCAGAGGAAGCCGTGCAGGTGGGGCGCGGCCTCGGCTTCATCCCCCTGGAATGTCCCACCTGCGGCCACGAGCTCGCCTTCGACCCGGCGGCCGTGGTGCACTTCTGCGGCAGCTGCTACCGGACGTTCACCGTCCGCAAGACGCGGAAGGTCGAGGTTCCCTACGACCGCGCCGAGCTCGGAGGTGGCGACGGCACCGACGTCGTGCCCTTCTGGCGCTTCGACCTCGAGCTGGTGACCGGAGGCGGCCGCAGGGTCACCGACATGGCCCACCTCACCGACGGCATCGACGGCACCCTGGACCAGATCGGGGAGGACGCGCCGACGACCCGCGACAAGGTGCTGGTTCCCGCCTTCCGCCTCATCAACTCCCGCCTGATGACGAATGCGTTCCGGCGCATGGCGGCCCTGTCGGCGCCCTTCCAAGGAGCCATCGAGCCCGGCCGTTTTCCCCTCGATGAAAAGCCCAGCCCCTGGGCCGTCTCCCTGCCGGAGGCTGAGGCGCGCCGCCTCCTGCCGCTGTATCTGGCGAGCCGGTTCGGCCTCCGGGACCTCGCCCGCGCCAACGTCGAGGACGTAATCCGGGGGCTCTTCCAGACCCGCCAGGCGAGCCCGGGCAAGCTCACCTATGTCCGCCTTCCCCGGGTCCTGACCGAGCCCTTCCGCGCCTACGTCGGCCGCTTCGAGGCGGCGGCCATCACCGCCGCCGAGGGCATTCCGGCGTCGCCCGGGCGGCGGTAGGCCGGCCCCGACCGGGGTGGACGAGGGTGGTATCCTACCGGCTCTGAAGATGGTGCATCTGGGGGGCTCATGGCCGGCAGCTACTACATCACGACGCCGATCTACTACGTGAACGACCTGCCGCACATCGGCCACATCTATACCACCGTCATGGCCGACATCTTCGCCCGCTACCAGCGGATGCGGGGCCGGGAGGTCCGCTTCCTCACCGGCACCGACGAGCACGGGCAGAAGATCGAACGCGCGGCCGCCGCCCAGGGTGTCGAGCCCATCGCCCTCGCCGACCGGGTGGTGGGCCGGTACCACGAGCTGTGGAAGGCGCTCGAGATCTCCCACGACGACTTCATCCGCACCACCGAGCCCCGCCACCAGGCGGCGGTGGCCGAGCTGATCCGGCGCATCACGGCCGCCGGCGACATCTACAAGGGCGAGTACACGGGCTGGTACTGCGCGGGATGCGAGGCCTTCTTCCCCGAGACCCAGCTCGTGGACGGCCTCTGCCCCGACCACAAGCACCCGGTGGAGATGCTCTCCGAGCCCAGTTACTTCTTCCGCCTGTCCGCCTACCGCGACCGGCTCCTGGCCTGGTACCGGGAGAACCCGGAGTGCATCCGGCCCCAAACCCGCTTCAACGAGGTCGTGCGCTTCGTCGAGGGCGGCCTGCGCGACCTGTCCATCTCGCGGACCTCCATCCGCTGGGGCATCCCCTACCCCGGCGATCCCGAGCACGTGGTCTACGTCTGGCTGGACGCGCTCACCAACTACATCTCGGCCCTCGGCTTCGGCTCGGAGGACGCGGGGCTTTTCGACCGCTTCTGGCCGGCGGACCTGCACCTGGTCGGCAAGGACATTCTCCGCTTCCACTGCGTCTACTGGCCGGCCTTCCTGATGTCGGCGGGTCTGCCGCTGCCGACGACCATCTTCGGTCACGGCTGGTGGCTCCGGGACGAGACCAAGATGTCCAAGTCGGTGGGCAACGTGGTCCGCCCCGACGCCCTCCTCGACCGTTTCGGCCCCGATCCGCTCCGCTTCTTCCTCGCCCGCGAGATGACCTTCGGCCAGGACTCGTCGTTCTCCGACGATGCCTTCCTCGCCAGATACAACACCGACCTCGCCAACAAGCTGGGCAACACGGTCTCCAGGACGGTGGCCATGACCCGGCGCTTCCTCGACGGGCAGGTGCCGCCGCCGGAGACCTCGGGTCCCCTCCCGGGAGCCGGCGCGGCGGCTCTCGCGAGATACACGGCGGCCATGGACGCCCTCGCCCCCCAGCGGGCCCTGGACGCGGCCTGGGGTCTTCTGGAGACCATCAACGGCTTCATCCAGGAGCGCCAGCCCTGGGCCCTGGCCAAGGATCCCGCCGCCAACGGCGACGCCCTGCGCGCGACCCTCGGCGCCTGCCTCGAGGGATTGCGGCTGGCGACCCTGATGATCGCGCCGTTCATGCCGCAGACCGCACGCAAGCTCACCCGCATTCTTGGATTCGAGCTTCCGGAGGTCCTGCCGGCGCCGGAGGCGGCCTGGGGAGGCATGAGAACGGAACCGACCCTGCCCGAGGCGGAGCCGCTCTTCCCGAGAATCGACATCGCCAAGACGGCAAAGGAGGTCACCATCGATACCAAGAAGACCAAGCCATCGCAGCCCAACCCGGAGGAACCCGCCGGCGGCGGCGCGGCCCGGATCAGCATCGACGAGTTCGCCCGCATCTCCCTCGTCGTGGGCACGGTTCGCGAGGCCGAGCGGATCCCCAAGTCGAAGAAGCTCATCCGCATGCTGGTGGATCTCGGCGAGCCGGAGCCGCGGCAGATCGTGGCCGGGATCGCCGGCCGCTACGAGCCCGAGGACCTGGTGGGCCGGCAGATCGTCGTCGTAGCCAACCTGGCGCCGGCGCGGCTGATGGGCGTCGAATCCCGCGGCATGGCGTTGGCCGCGTCGGTCGACGGCGAGCCCTTCCTGCTCGCGCCCGACGAGGCGGTTCCGCCGGGCACCACGGTGCGGTGATGGCCGCCCGGTCCGCCTTCGCCGGACGGGCGGCCCGGGGGACGCCGGGGTGAGCCTGCGGGTCCGCCTCGTCGGCGCCTCCGCGCGGCCGTTCGACAACGTGGTCGCCGCGGCCAGGACCTGCTACTCGAAGAGTCCGGTCACCGCGGCCATGGCCGCCGGGGACACGGTTGAGGATCCGCAGAAACGGCGCCGGATCCGCGAACGACGCGACGCCGTCGCCCGTTCGATCTACGAGGCCGGCCACCACACGACCTACCAGCACGCCTGGTTCCATTTCATCATCGAGGGCGTCAGCCGGCACGCGCTGTGGTGCTTCCTCCACTCTCACCAGTTCTACAACTCGGAGCAGGTGTCCCAGCGCTACGTCCCGGTCGACCGGGACGCCGTTTACGTCCCGCCCGGGCTGGGCGGCAAGGCCCTGGCCGTCTTCGAGCGCTCGGTGGAGGCGTCCCACGCCGCTTACCGCGAGCTGACCGCGGCGCTGGAACCCGTGGTGGAAGCCGCCATCGTGCGCGCCTTCCCGTCGCTGGCGCGCCCGGTGCATGCGCAGAAGCTGGCCCGGAAACGGCGGCGGGGCGCCCAGGAGGTCGCGCGGTACGTGCTCCCACTGGCCACCACCGCCCACCTTCACCACACCGTCTCGGCGCTGACCCTGCTCCGCTACCACCGCGCCTGCGCCCACCCGGACGCTCCCCGCGAGCTGCGGGAGATGGTGGGCGCCATGGTGGACGAGGTGCTCCGCCTGGACCCCGATCTCGGGCGCATCCTCGAGGACCCGCTCCCCGATCTCCCCGTACGCTGGCGCCTCGTCACCGGCGAGGACGGCGTCTCGGGACGCGAGGCCTTCCGGCGGGAGTTCGACGCCCGGCTGGGCGGCCGCTCATCGGTCCTCGTCGGGGGCGGCGAGGAGGCCCGGCGCCGAATCGGCGACGCGGTCCGGACCGTGCTCGGGCTCCCGGCAGCGGCGCTGGAGGACGACGAGGCGGTGCGGATGGTCCTCGATCCCGGCCGTAACACCCTCCTCGCCGAGACCCTGAACCTGTCCACCCTCGACCCCTTGAGCCGCTGTCTCCACCAGGTGACGTATACCTTCGCGACCAGGATCTCGCACACCGCGGACAGCCAGAACCAGCGCCACCGCATGGTCCCAGGGGCGCGGCCGGTCCTGCTCGCGGTCACCGACGAGATCCCCGACTTCGTCACCCCCGCGCTGATCGCCGCCGACGAGGCCATCGCCCGGCGCTTCACCGCCGAGATGGAGCGGGCCTGGGCCGCCGCCGCCTGGCTCCGGCGCAACGGACCCGAGCCCGCCCTGGCGACCTACTTGCTCCCCAACGCCCTCGCCGTACGCCTGATGGAGACCGCCGACCTCCTCCACCTCCACCACAAGATGCGCATGCGGCTGTGCTGGAACGCCCAGGAGGAGATCCGGCGCGCCGTCTGGGAGCAGGCGAACCAGATCCGGGACCGCGACCCGCTGATCGGATCCTTCCTGCTCCCGCCCTGCGGTGTCCGTTGGGCGGCGGGCAGGACGCCCTACTGCCCCGAGGGGGACCGTTACTGCGGCACGCCGGTGTGGCGGCTCGGCCTCGAGGAGCAGCGGCCCGGCACCTGAGCGGTACCCGCCTTCCCAGGGGACCTTTCCCGATGTCAAGGGACACCCAGATTCCCGCAGTTGGGGGACACCCAGATTCCCGCAGGGG
>CAZXXL010000179.1:0-2456 GCA_964644635.1 uncultured Thermoanaerobaculia bacterium
CCTCTCCCCTCCCCCCCTGCCCCCCTCTCCCTTGCCGCGGGATCGCAGGAAGGGTACGGTGAGCTGGAATCACTTCGGTGGGAGGTAACCATGCGCGGCAAAGTGCTCATCGTTGTCCTCGGGATCGCCGCGGCGGCGGCCGGGACGGCCCGGGCGGGGGACGTTGACGCGACGACGAAGCTCGACCGGCTCGAGAAGACCGTCGCCGACCACGAGCACCGTTTCGACGTCCTGGCCAAGAAGATCGACGATCTCCTGTGGTACGACCGGGTGGGCGACGTGGCGGTCATCGACAAGGTGCGCATCTACGGCCCGCCCAAGTGGAAGGAGGCCAACCCGACCGGGATCGGCGCCGGCAATCCGGTGAAGTTCTACGCCTACGTGTTCACGCCCCGGGCCGATTTCGGCCCCGGCAAGCTGCCCCTCCTGATCCTGCCCCACGGCGGCGTGCACGGGGACTTCACCACCTACTACGCCCACATCGTGCGCGAGCTCATCGCCCAGGGCTACATCGTGGTCGCCCCCGAGTACCGGGGATCGACGGGATACGGCAAGTGGTTCTACGAGCTGATCGACTACGGCGGGCGCGAGGTCGGGGACTGCCTGGCGGCGCGCGACTGGGCGGTCGCGAACCACCCGCGGGTGGATCCCAAGCGGGTGGGCATCCTGGGCTGGAGCCACGGCGGGCTGATCACCCTCATGAGCCTGTTCGACCACCCGGATTCGTACGTCTGCGGGTTCGCCGGCGTGCCGGTGTCCGACCTGGTCCTGCGCATGGGGTACATGACCCAGGACTACCGCGACCTCTACGAGGCCAAATACTTCATCGGGCAATCGGCCAACCAGAACCTGGCCGAGTACAAGCGCCGTTCGCCGGTGTGGAATGTGCAGAAGCTCAAGAGGCCGCTCAGGATCCACACCAACATCCACGACGAGGACGTGAACTACATCGAGGTGGAGCACCTGATCCAGGCCCTCAAGGCCGCCGGCAAGCACTTCGAGTACGAGGTCGCCGACGTGCCCGGCGGCCACAGCTTCGACCGGCTCGACACCCCGGAAGCGTGGAGCTACCGGAAGAAGATCTACGCGTTCCTCGCCCGCTACCTCAAGCCGCCGCACCCCGGCATCACGCTCGGCGTCACCCCCGCGGGCCGCGCCGCACCCTGATGGGCCGCCGCGCCGGAACGCTGCCGGGCGCGCCGGAACGGCGTGCCCGGCATGGTTTCCCGCGTAACCGGCACGGTTTTCCACCCGATATCGTGCCGCCTAAGTGCGCCGGCGGTAGACCTCGCGCCGGTGACCGATTTCAGAAAGGGGCCGAAAGGGGCCTGTCACGCCGTTCCGCCATTGGCTGCTTTCTACCCACCTCCGCGAAAGGGAAAGGGGCCTGTCACGCCGTTCCGCCATTGGCTGCTTTCTACCCACCTCCGCTGGCTGCGATGGCCTCGTCCAGGCGGTCGACCCTGGATCGGAGGATTGGGTCCGTTCGCCGCCGACGCACGGCTCGGCCGATCATCTTGGTCACCGAGTCGGGCGACTTGCCAAGCTCGCGCGCCAGGTCGCTGACCCGAAGCCCGTAGCGCTCGACTCCCACCACGGCAAGCATCTCCCGCGCCCGAACCACCTCGGGGCCCCGCAGCCGGGACCGAAGATCCTCCACCGCTACTCCGGCGGCGGCAGCCCCCCGCCGGATGAACTCGTCCGCCGAAAGCGTGGGGCGCTCGACTTCTCCAACCCGCTCGCGCTTCCGCTTCCTCGTGACGGCGGCCGCCGGGTCCTCGTTCTCCGTCTTCGGGGGCCTTCCCAGCCGCCACCACGGGAGCCAGCCGGGATTCTCACCAATCCACGGCTCCTCCGCCGCCGCCCTCAGCGTCCGCACGTAGGCTGCCCGTGCCGACCGCCGTGTCGTTCCGAAAAGGCTCAGGACCTCGTCCACATCGACGATCGGATCCTTCGACGGACGGATGATTTCCCTGTGGCCGCTCCAGCGGTACTTCGCCGGGTCGTCCACGATCCCGGCAGAAACCGGGTTGAGGTGAATGTAGGCCAGGAGCCGGTCCAAATACCGCTGTTCGGAGACCAGCTTCGCGCGGTACCGGCCCTGCCACAACGGGCCGAACACTCGCCGTCTGGCGTTGACGCCGCGGGTGACTCGCCACTGCAGGCTTCGCAACGGCCGGTCCAGCGGTACGGTGTTCGTCCGCACCGCGACATGGTAGTGGTTGCTCATCAGGCACCACGCAAAAACCGTCAGATCATCCCGCTGGGCAACCTCGCGAAGAAGGTCTCGAAACCGACGCGCCACGGCCTCCTCCTCGAACACCCTCTCCCCCCGCGCCAACCGGTTGTAGACGTGGTACACCGCCCCTTCGAAAAATACCCGGCCCGGTCGCGACATCGACCACCTCCCGCCCACAGCCTACCACAATAGCGGAATGGCGTGCCTGGCACATTTC
>CAZXXL010000179.1:2556-6317 GCA_964644635.1 uncultured Thermoanaerobaculia bacterium
CTTTCTTGAGCGGCCGGCCTCAGAGCCGGCGCGCGAGGGCCCTGGCCAGCATCCGCAGGCGGTCGCGCCAGGGCAGGCGCAGGAAGTTGGTCTTGAGCACGCCCCTGGTGAAGTAAGTCTTTTCGGAGCCGTCGATGGCCACGTCCACCATCACCGGCGCGCCGGCGCGGGTGAGCTCGAGGGCGGCCGGGAGCACGCTCGCCAGCTCGTGGTCCTCCAGGATCCTGAAGTAACGGCAGCCGGTGGCCCGCGCCAGGTCCTCCACCGAGTAATCGGGCAGCACCGTGCAGGTCTCGCGGTTCAGCGGCACCTTCTGGAACTGGGCGATCTGGCCTAGCCGGCGGTCCCGGAGCACGCAGACCAGGGGGGCGACGCCGTGGGAGGCCGCGGCGACCAGCTCCAGGCCCGTCATCAGCAGCGCGCCGTCCCCGGCCACCGCCACCACGTCCCGCTCGGGGTTGGCCATCTTGGCGCCGACGGCAGCGGGCACCGAGTACCCCATGCACGAGAAGTCGATGGGCCCGATGAAGCACCGCGGCCGGTCGAGGCGGAGGTGCTCCATGGCCAGGAACGTCCCGTTGCCGGAGTCCGTGGTGTAGACGGCGTCCGGACCGCAGGCCCGCTGCAGCGCGGCGAAGAAGGCGTGCGGCGTCACCCGGCCGGCGGCGGGGTGCCGCTCCCACCGCTCGATGACCGCGGCGTGCCCGGCCGCGATGCGGGCGGCCAGCCCCTCCCCGTCCTCCCGCCGGGCCACCAGGGGGAGCAGCGCCTCGGCGAAGAGCCGGGCGTCGCTCTCGACGGCCACGGCCGCCGGGTAGTTGCGGTTGAAGACCTCCGGGTTGATGTCGACGTGGATCAGCTTTTCCGGCGTCAAGAAGCCGTAGCTGCCCGTGGCCACCTCGCCGAACCGGCAGCCCACGGCGAGCAGGACGTCGCAGCCGTCCATGATCTCGCGCACGAACTTCGGGGCCGTGGCGCCGAAGCCGTTCCACAGCCACAGCGGGTGATGCTCGGGGAAGACGCCCTTGCCCTGGATGGTCGTGGCGACCGGAGCCTGGAGGCGCTCGGCGAGGGCGATCAGCGCCTCGCGCGCCCCCACGGCGCCCGCGCCGACGTAGAGGGCCGGCCGCTCGGCGGCGGCCAGGAGCTCCACCGCCCGCTGCAGGAGGTCCGGGTCGGGCGCCGGCACGGCGGGAGGCTCCGGGGTGTACGCCACCGCCGAGACCTGCTGGCGCAGGAGCAGGAAGTTGGCGGGGATCTCCACCGCGACGGGGCCCGGCGTGCCGGCCGCCGCGAGCTGGAAGGCGCGCCGGATCATGGGGTAGATGTCGTCGGCGGTGGCGGCGTGGAAGACGGCCTTGGTGACCGGGGCCAGCACCGCCAGCTGGTCGATGGCGTGCAGCTGGTACGCCTTCCCGGTGTCGGTGCGGATTCCGGCGGCGATCACCACCAGCGGCACGTTGTCCATGAACGCCTCGGCGATGCCGGACAGGGCGTGGGTCACGCCGGCGCCGGGCACCAGGTTGAGCACCCCGATGCGATCCGAGGTCCGGGACACGGCGTCGGCCGCGAAGGACGCGGCCTGCTCGCTGGTGACCAGCACCGGCTCGATGGACGGCGAGCGCTCGAGCTCGTCGTAGAGCTCGATGTTGTGGGTGCCCGGGATGCCGAAGACGTGCCGGACTCCCTCGGCCTCCAGCGCCCTGACGATCAGCCGCGCGCCGCTCACCCTCATCGTTGGATCTCCCCGAGCCGTTCCCGCACGCGCTCGGCCACCCGGTCCGCCAGGGCCATGACGGTCAGGTACGGGTTGACCTCGGAGCAGCGCGGGAACAGTGATGAGTCGGCCACGAACAACCATGGTACACCGTGCACCTGCCCCCAGGCGTCGGTCACCGAGTCGGCCACGTCCGAACCCATCCGGCACCCGCCCATCAGGTGGGCGCTGGTGATGGAGATGCCGCCGGGCCGCACGCGGGAGCGCGGCACGAGCTCCTCGAGCCTTTCCGCCTCCTCCGCCGCGATCAGGAACTTCGCCGCCGCCGGGACGTGCACCCGGAGGGCGCCGGCGGCGAAGAAGATCCGCGCCGCCTCGATCATGGCCCGGTGCAACGAGTCCAGAACGCGGCGCCGGAGCCGGTAGCGCACCACCGGCTCGCCCCGGCGGTCGACCTCCACCCGGTTCTCGTTCACCGGGTCGTCCAAAGCCAGCACGAGGATCTGCTGGAGATGGCCGAAGCGCCGCATCATCGCCGAGTGCTCGGGCCCGAACCCGTTGAGGTTCTTGGCCGTGGTGAACGGGAAGTACATGCAGACCTCGAGGAGGAAGCGGCCGTTCTCGCGGAACTGATCGGTGTAGTAGCTCTTGGGGAAACCGGCGAAGTTGGTCAGGGGCCGGCCGTGCTCCGCCGCCAGGATCAACGCCGGGTGCAGGGTGACGCCCCGGCCGAGGAGGGGCAGGCGGTCGCCGAAGCCGGAGCGAAAGAGCAGGGCCGGGGTGTTGACCGCGTTGCCGGCCAGCACGATCAGCCGCGCCCGGACCAGGTACTCGCCGGGCTCCCAGGGGGACGGCTCGCCGAGGCTCTGCTCCGTCACCGTCACCCGGCAGGCCCGGCCCTCCAAGCGCTCGACCTTGGCACCGGTGACCACCTCGACGCCCAGCCGCTCGGCCGCCGGGAGCTGGACCCGGTTCGTGCCCTGCTTGGCGGCGTTGGGACAGCCGAGGTTGCAAAGACCGGCGCCGCGGCATCCCCTGACGTTGACCGGAAACTGCCGCACGCGGTAGCCCAGCTTCTCGCAGCCGGCCACGAAAAGGCGGTTGTTCTCGTTGATGAGATCGGCATCCAGGAGGTGGACGTTGTTCTCCCGCGCGTGCTTCTCGGAGCGCCGCTCGAGATCGTCCCAGCCGAGACCGGGCACCCCCCAGGCCTCCACCACCTCGGGCGGAATGACCATCGATGTCCCCGTGTACACCGTGGTCGAGCCGCCGTAGGCCCGCGCCCAGGCCAGGGCCATGTTCCGGTCGGCGGTGAGCATCCCGCCGGACTCGTGGTAGAGACGGCGGGCCATCTCCAGCTCGCGGCCGGTGAGCTCCTCGTCCCGCAGCCTCGGCCCCTGCTCGAAGACGGCGATGCGGATTCCGTCCGCACACAGCGGCGCCAGCTCCTTGGCCACCGTGCCGCCGCCGGCGCCGGAGCCAACGATCACGATGTCGTACTCACGCTCGCGCATGCAGGGCCTCGTTGCCGTCCTCGAGCGGGCTGTAGCCGATGCGCGGCCAGGTCTCGACCTGCCCGTAGTAACCCATGAACACCAGCACCTTCAACGCCCAGAACCCCTGCCGCAACCGCCCCACCGGGCAATCCTGCAGCCAGCCGAGGAAGCGATCCTGGCGCTCGCCGGCGAGGCGCTCGAAGGGCGTGCCCCAGCGCAGCACCGGCAGCCAGCGGACCAGGCCGAGGAAGGCGGCGAGCTGCCGGCGCACGCGGGGCCGCCGGTCGCCGAGCGAGCGGTCGACGATAGCGTAAAAGCGTTCCCTGCCGGCCTCCTCCAGTTCCCGGGTTTCCGGCACGATGCGGGCCGCGAGGACACCGAGCAATCCCGCCTGCTCCTCGGAGAGGTGCTTCACGCCCCTCATTATGCCACGGGGAAACGGCCCGACCGACGCGATCCCGCCACGCCCGGAGCGCCCCCGGAGCAGTGGACAGCGCGCTCCGCCCCCGCATTGTCATTGCGAGGAGCCGGGCGCAGCCCGGCGACGT
>CAZXXL010000180.1:0-6297 GCA_964644635.1 uncultured Thermoanaerobaculia bacterium
CCCGATGGCGGGATCGAGCAGGACCGGCGCCCAGGCACCGGCGGCGGCGGCCCAGGCGCGGGGCGGGGCGAGCCGCGCCGGCTCCGCACCGGCCGGCCGTCGCCCGGGGCGGGCCGCAGCCAGGCCGAGCCCGGCGACCGCTGGCAGGGCCAGGAGGGCGCCGTGCCACGGGATGCCGGCGAGGTCGAGGAGAACCATCCACACCCACATCGACGCGACGCCCCAGACGACGGCCCCGGCCACGCGGTCGGCCGCGCCCGTCCCCGCTGCCAGCGCCCGGTGGAAGCCCCAGCCGGCGGCGAGCGCAATCGAGGGGGCCAGAAGCGCCGTCATCGCCGTGACCGCTCGAGGACGGTGATCCAGCCCCGGCGCCACGCCTCCCGCCAGCCGGGCGGAGGAATCGACGCGGGCGCCCCCGCGGCGTGATCAGGACCGCCGTGGACGGCCCGGCGGGGCCCGGGAGCCGGGTGCGGGGCAGCCAGCGGACGCCGGGGCGCAGCCAGACGGTTTCGAAGAGGAGGTTGCGCGCAGCGAGGGGCGACACGGTCGGCGGGATCACCAGCGCCGAGGGCCGCCCGTCGGCGAGCGGAGCCGTCACCAGGGGGGCGAGGTGGACGCTCCAGGCGGGCTCCCGCGGCCGGTCACGGCGCCGGGGCACGCCGAGCCACAGGCCGAGAGCGAGGGACGCGGCGGCCGCGGCCAGGACGAGCGCCCGGCAGGTTCTCGTGATGCCGATGTTCACCGTCGTCGAGCATACCGCCGCCGGCCATGGTCCGGCGCGCCCGAGGCCGGAATCCGTCCGGTCAGACCGTCCGCGAGTACACGGGGCGATCCGTCGGGCGCTTGAGGTAGGCGTCGAACGGCATGCACACGTTGCGCAGGAAGAAGCGCCCCAGCGGTGTCACCGTCAGGCCGGCGTCGTCGATCTCGACGAGGCCGTCGGCGGCCAGTGGCTCGAGCTCGGCCAGGGCGTCGGCGAAGTGCTCGGCCGGGTCGACGGCGAAGCGCTCCTGCACCCAGGCGAAGTCGAGCCGCAGCGTGCAGATGATCCGGTGGATGACCTGGCGCCGGAGCTCGTCCTCGGCGCTGCGCAATACGCCGCGGTCCACCGGTAGGCGCCCCGAGCGCACGGCCCGCTGGTAGCGGGCCAGGTTCTTCTCGTTGGCGGCATAGGCGCCGGCGAGGTCGCCGATGGCCGTGACCCCGACGCCGATCTGGTCGGAGGCCGGCATGACCGTGTAGCCCATGAAGTTGCGGTGGACCCTGCCCTCCGCCATGGCCACGGCGAGCTCGTCGCCCGGCCGGGCGAAGTGATCGAAGCCGACGAAGAGGTACCCGGCGGCCAGGAACTCCTCCACGGCACCGACGAAGATGCGGAACTTCTCCCAGCCCCGGGGCAGGGCGGACTCGTCGAGGCGCCGCTGGTGGGGCTTGATCCAGGGCACGTGGGCGTAGGAGAAGCAGGCGACGCGGTCCGGGGCGAGCTCGGCGATGACGGTCCGCACCGTGTTCCGGAACTCGGCCTCGTTCTGGTGGGGCAGTCCGTAGATCAGGTCGATGTTGACCGAGCGGATGCCGAGCTCGCGGGCCCTCTCGACGTGCCGCCTGGTCAGCTCCAGCGGCTGCACCCTTTCGACGGCCTGCTGGACGCGGGGATCGAGGTCCTGGAGGCCCATGGAGACGCGGTTGAAACCCAGCTCGTGCAGAGTCTCCAGGTGCTCCATCGAGGTGACGCAGGGATCGATCTCGATGGCCACCTCGGCCCCGGGCGCGAGGGGAAACCGGTCCGTGACCGCACGGAAGAGTCGCGTGCACTGGGCGGGGCTCAGGTAGGTCGGCGTGCCGCCCCCCCAGTGGAGCTGGTTGAGGGTCCGGCGGCCGTCGAGGGCCTCCGCCAGCAGGTCGAGCTCGGATTCCACCGCCGCGAGGTACGCCTCCTCCGGGCCGTGCCTGGGCGAGATGACGACGTTGCAGCCGCAGTAGGTGCAGCGGTGCTCGCAGAAGGGGACGTGGACGTAGAAGGCCAGCGGCTCGTCCGGGCGTCGGGCGGCCTCCGCCAGCCGCTCCCGGTAGGCCGCCTCGTCGAAGGCGTCCGTGAACTGGGGCGCCGTCGGGTAGGAGGTGTACCGCGGGCCGGGCCGGTCGTAGCGTGCGACCAGCTCCGGGGTCAGCCGCGACAGGTCGGGATCAGGCATGGTGGCTCTCCTGGACGGTGCGGACGAAGGTCGCCATGTGCGAGACGGGAACGTCCGGCGTGATGCCGTGCCCCAGGTTGGCGATGTAGCCGGTGTGCGGCGCGCGGGCGAGCATGGCCCGGGTCCGCTCGCGGATCACGGCGGGCGGTCCCATGAGGACCCCGGGGTCCAGGTTGCCCTGGATCGCGTGACCGGAAAGGCGGCGGGCGGCCTCCTCGAGGTCGGTCCGCCAGTCGATGCCGATCACCTCGCACGGCATGGGGGCGAGGTGATCGAGCAGGTGCGCCGCGCCGTTGGCGAAGTAGATGCGCGGCACGCCCAGCTCCTCGAGCTGCTCCAGGAGCCGGGCGGCGGGGCGCAGGGCCCAGCCGGGCGCGTCCTCGGCCCCCAGGGTACCCAGCCACGAGTCGAAGACCTGCACGGCCTGCGCCCCATGCTCGACCTGGCGCCTGAGGTAGACGGCCATGGCGTCGGCCAGGCGGTCGAGGAGCTCGGCGAAGGCGCCGGGATGGGTGAGGGCGAAGGCCTTAATCCGGGTGAAGGACTTGGAGGTCGTCCCCTCGACCAGGTACGAGGCCAGGGTCCACGGGGCGCCGCAGAAGCCGATCAGCGCCGTGTCGGAATCGAGGTCGGAACGCACGAGCTCAAGCGTGGTTTCGAGAAACTCGGTGCCGTGCCACGGGTCGGGAGCCACGAGACGCTCGACGTCCTCGGGACGGCGGACGGGGTTGGTGATGTGGGGTGCGGGGGAGAAGGTCAGCTCGGCCCCGAGCGGCACCAGGGGCGTCAGGATGTCCGAGAAGACGATGGCGGCGTCGAGGCCGAACCGGCGCACCGGCTGGAGGGTGACCTCGGCGGCCAGCTCCGGCGTCCGGCACAGGGTCAGGAAGTCGCCGGCCCGCCGCCGCACCTCCCGGTACTCGGGCAGGTAGCGGCCGGCCTGGCGCATGACCCACACCGGGGGCCGGTCCACGGGTTGCCGGCGGCAGGCGGACAGGAAGCGGTTCATGCCGGCTCTCCCCGCCCGAGATCGGTGATCGCGGCGTCGAACGCCGCGACCGTCTCGTCGATGACGTCCTCGTCGTGCCCGAGGGAGACGAACATCACCTCATACGCCGACGGCGCGAGGTAGACCCCGCGCTCGAGCAGGGCCCGGTGCAGCCGGCCGTAGACGGCCGCGTTCTCCGGGCGGATGTCTTCGTAGCGGCGCGGCGGCTCGCCGTCCTGGAGGGAGAACCAGAGGATGGACCCGGCCCGCACCACCGACCACCGGAGCCCGTGCTCGCGCATGACGCGCTCGAGCCCCTCCTGGAGCCGTGCGGCCAGCCCCTCCAGGCGTGCGTACGCGGCGCCGCCGTCGGCGAGCAGCGTCTCGAGGGTGGCGATGCCCGCCGCCATGGCCACCGGGTTGCCGGACAGCGTTCCGGCCTGGTAGACGGGGCCGAGGGGGGCCAGTCGCTCCATGAGCTCTCGTCGTCCTCCGTAGGCGCCCACCGGCATCCCGCCGCCGATGACCTTGCCGTAGGTGGCGAGATCGGGCTCGAGCCCGTAGCGCGCGGCGGCCCCGCCGGGGCCGACGCGAAAGCCGGTGATGACCTCGTCGAGGATGAAGAGGGCGCCGTGCTCCCGGCACAGCTCCTGGAGCCGCCGCATGTACGCCTGGCGCTGGACGAGGAGGCCGGCGTTGGCCGGGATGCCCTCGATGATGACCGCGGCCAGCTCGCTCCCGCGCTCGGCGAAGAGATCCTCCAGCGCCCGCTCGTCGTCCAGCGGCAGGACCAGGGTGTGGGCGGCAAAGGCGGCTGGAACGCCGGCCGAGGAGGGAGTGCCGAAAGTGGCCAGGCCCGATCCGGCGCTGACCAGGAGGTGATCGGCATGGCCGTGGTAGCAGCCGCTGAACTTGAGCACGGCGTCGCGCCCGGTGGCACCCCGCGCCAGCCGGATGGCCGACATCACGGCCTCGGTTCCCGAGGACACGAATCGCACCATCTCCAGGTGCGGCACGGTGTCGGTCATCAGCCGGGCCAGCCGCACTTCGTCCTCGCACGGGGCCCCGAAGGACAAGCCGCGGCCCGCCGCCTCGCGCACGGCGTCCACCACGGCCGGGTGGGCGTGACCGAGGATCAGCGGACCCCACGAACCCACGTACTCGACGTAGCGCCTGCCGTCGACGTCGGTGACGTGGCAGCCCTGGGCCGAGGCGTAGAAGATCGGCTCGCCGCCGACGCTCTTGAAGGCGCGCACGGGCGAGCTCACGCCGGCCGGCATCACCTCGCAGGCCTCGCGGTACAGCTCGCGCGATCTCGGACCGGCGCTCACAGCCAGCCCTCCCGGAGCGCCTGCCGGCCGTGGTAGGTGATGATGATGTCGGCGCCCGCCCGGCGGAACGCGTGCCAGTTCTCGAGCACGACGGCGCGCTCGTCGACCCAGCCGCGGGCCGCCGCCGCCTTGACCATGGAGTACTCGCCGGACACGTTGTACACCGCGAGCGGCTGGGTGAACGCCTCGCGGATGTCGCGCACCACGTCGAGGTAGGCCAGCGCCGGCTTCACCATGAGGATGTCCGCCCCCTCCTCCACGTCGAGCTCCGCCTCGAGGAGGGCCTCGCGCCGGTTGCGCGCGTCCATCTGGTAGGACCGCCGGTCGCCCCGCGCCGGGGCCGAGTGGGCCGCCTCGCGGAAGGGGCCGTAGTAGGCCGAGGCGTACTTGACCGAGTAGGACATGATGGCGACGTGCACCAGGCCGGCCTCGTCGAGCACCTCGCGGATGGCGCCGATCCGGCCGTCCATCATGTCCGAGGGGGCGACCACGTCGGCGCCGGCCGAGGCGTGGGCCAGGGCCATGCGCGCGAGGTGGGGGAGGGTGGCGTCGTTGTCGATCCGCCCGTCACGGATCAGGCCGCAGTGGCCGTGGTCGGTGTAGGCGCACAGGCAGACGTCGGTCATCACGGCGACATCCTCGCCGAAACGTTCCTTGAGCGCGCTCACCGCCCGGGGAACGACGGCGTCCTCGGCGTAGGCCGAGTGCCCGTCGGGGTACTTCTCGCCCTCCTCGGGCACCCCGAAGAGCAACACCGACCGGATTCCCAGCTCGAGATCCGCGGCAACCGTCTCGAGCAGGACGTCCACCGACTGGTGCTCGATGCCGGGCATGGCCTCGATGGGCTCGGAGATCCCGGTCCCGGGGACCACGAAGTGGGGCTGGACCAGCATGCCGGGATCGATCCTGGCCTCCGCGACCAGGTCCCGGATGACCGGGCTGAAGCGCAGGCGTCTCGGACGAACGGTCAGATCGTGCATAGCTCCTCCGCAAGGGATTCCAACGTCGGCCGGGCCGGGACCGCGCACTCGATGCCGCGCTCGGCGGCCGCGCGGCGGGTCGCCGGTCCCATGGCCCAGTGCCGGCAGGGCAGGGGTTTGCCGTGCAGGCGTTCGAGATACATCAGCGCCGACCGGGGCGAGGTGAGCACCACGCCGTCGATCCTGCCCTCGGGCAGGGGCGCCTCGGACGGATCGGTGGCTCGCATCCGGTAGACCACCACCGGGATCACGCGGTGGCCGGCGCGGGCGAGGGTCTCGGGAAGCTCCCGGCGCCGGTGCTCGCCGCAGGCGAAGACGAACACGGCCGGCGCGTCCAGCCGGGCGTTCAACGCCTCGGCGAGCCCGAGCCCCGTGCCGGGACCCACCACGGCGACCCGGAACCCGGCGGCCTCGGCGGCACGCGCGGTGCCGGGACCGACGGCCGCGGCCGGCCAGGCGGCCAGCGCGGCGAGACCCAGCTCATCGACCTGATCGGTGAAGGGACGCGCCGCCCGCGGCGACGCGAACAGGACCCACCCGGAGGCGGCCGGCGGCTGGTTGCCGGCCAAAGGTGCGACGTCCTTCCAGCCGGCGTCGTCGCGGACCGTCTCCATCTTCAGGACCGGGAACGGCTCGATCTCGATGCCGGCGCCGGCCACGAGGGACTGCAGGCGTTCGCAGTCCTCCCGCGTACGCGTGACGAGGATGCGCCGCCTCATCGGCCGTCCACCTCGCCCACGGCCTGCCCTCACACCCCACCCACCCTCGCCACGACCTCACCCGTGTAGCTCTCCGTCGACCCG
>CAZXXL010000181.1:0-6288 GCA_964644635.1 uncultured Thermoanaerobaculia bacterium
CCCTGCCTCACGGCGCTTCGCTCCGGCCCTGGCGGGCCTGCGCTCGGGACGCCGTGACACCGGGTGAGGTTTTCGCCCGGTGTCATGGCGCCTTGATACCATCGAAGACGGTTCGAACGGAGGTGCATCATGCGTGCGATGTGTTCCCTCGTGTTGTGCCTGTCGATGGCCGCCGCGGCGCCCGGGTTGGCGGCGTCGAGGAAGGCGGCGAAGGGGAAGCCGGGCCCGGTCCTGGACGCCCAGACCCTGAAGGGACTCGCCCTGCGGCCCATCGGCCCGGCCCTGACCTCGGGGCGGATCACCGACATCGCGGTCGATCCGCAGCATCCGTGGGTCTTTTACGTGGCCTCGGCGTCGGGCGGGGTGTGGAAGACGGTCAACGGCGGGACCACCTTCGAGCCCGTCTTCGATCACGAGGGGTCGTACTCCATCGGCTGCGTGACGGTGGATCCGCAGAACCCGTCCGTGGTCTGGGTGGGCACGGGCGAGAACAACAGCCAGCGCAGCGTCTCCTTCGGCGACGGGGTTTACCGCTCCGACGACGGTGGCGCGCACTGGAAGAACATGGGCCTGAAGACGTCGGAGCACATCTCCAAGATCGTCATCGACCCGCGGGACGACCGCGTGGTGTGGGTGGCGGCCCAGGGGCCGCTGTGGAAGAACGGCGGCGAGCGCGGCCTGTACAGGACCACCGACGGCGGGGCCACCTGGAAGGCGGTGCTCACCATCAGCCCGCGCACCGGCGTCACCGACGTCGTCCTCGATCCGCGCAACCCGGACGTGGTCTACGCCGCCGCCTACCAGCGCCAGCGCCACGTGTGGAGCCTGGTGGACGGCGGCCCGGAATCGGCCATCTACAAGAGCACGGACGGGGGCGAGAGCTGGCGCAAGCTGACCAACGGCCTGCCCAAGGACGCCGACCTCGGCCGCATCGGGTTCGCCGTGGCGCCGTCGGACCCCGACATCGTCTACGCCATCGTCGAGGCCGCCGAGGGCAAGGGCGGGTTCTTTCGCTCCACCGACCGCGGCGAGACCTGGGAGAAACGGTCCGACTACATGCCGCGCAGCCCCCAGTACTACAACGAGATCTTCTGCGATCCCAAGGACGCGAACCGGGTCTACGCCATGGACACCTTCATGCACGTCACCGAGGACGGCGGCAAGACCTGGTCGAAGGTGCCGGAGAACCACAAGCACGTGGACAACCACGCCCTGTGGATCGATCCCCGGGACACCCGCCACCTGCGCGCGGGCTGCGACGGCGGCCTCTACGAGAGCTGGGACCGCGGCCGGACCTGGCGCTTCTTCGCCAACCTGCCGGTGACCCAGTTCTACCGCGTGGCGGTGGACACGAGCAGGCCCTTCTACTCCGTCTACGGCGGGACCCAGGACAACGCCACCCTCGGCGGGCCGTCACGGACGGTCAACGACACCGGGATCACCAACACCGACTGGTTCGTCACCGTCTTCGGCGACGGCTTCCGGCCGGCCATCGACCCGGAGGATCCCGACACCGTCTACTCGGAGTCGCAGTACGGCGGCCTGGTCCGCTACGACCGGCGCACCGGCGAGATGGTGGACATCCAGCCCCAACCGGCGCCCGGCGAGCCGCCCCTGCGCTGGAACTGGGACACGCCGCTCTTCGTCAGCCCCCACCATCACACGCGGCTTTATGTTGCGGCGCAGAAGGTCTACCGCTCCGACGACCGCGGCGACACGTGGAAGGCGATCAGCGGCGACCTCACCCGGGGTCTGGACCGCAACAAGCTGCCGCTCATGGGCCGGGTGTGGGGCGTGGACGCGGTGGCCAAGAACGCCTCGACCTCGCCCTACGGCAACATCGTCGCCCTCACCGAGTCGCCGCTGGTGGAGGGCCTGCTCTACGCCGGGACCGACGACGGCCTGATCCAGGTCACCGAGGACGGCGGCGCCCACTGGCGCCGCATCGACCGCATTCCCGGCGTTCCCGAGCGGACCTACGTGAGCGCCCTGGTGGCCTCGGCGCACGATCCCGACGTCGTCTACGCGGCCTTCGACAACCACAAGATGGGCGACTTCACCCCCTACGTCTACCGCAGCGCCGACCGCGGGCGGACCTGGACGTCCATCCGGGCCGACCTCCCGGACCGCCAGGTGGTCCACGCCGTCGCCGAGGACGACGGCGACGCGCGGCTGCTCTTCCTGGGCACCGAGTTCGGTCTCTGGTGCTCGCCCGACGCCGGGGGGCACTGGATCCAGCTCAAAGGCGGCCTGCCGACGATCGCGGTCCGCGATCTGGCCGTCCAGAAGCGCGAGCACGACCTGGTCCTCGCCACCTTCGGCCGCGGCTTCTACGTCCTGGACGACTACCGGCCGCTGCGCGGCCTCGGCCCCGACCTCCTCCGCGACCGGGCCCGGCTGTTCCCGGTGCGCGACGCCCGCCTGTACGTGCCCCGCCGGCCGCTGGGCATCCGCGGCACCGGCTTTCTGGGCGACGACTTCTTCGCCGCGCCCAACCCGCCGTTCGGCGCCGTCTTCACGTACTTCCTGAAGGACGGCCTGAAGAGCCGGGCGGAGCGCCGCCGCGAGGCCGAGCGCGAGGCCCGCAAGGCCGGCAAGCCGGTCGGTTGGCCCTCCTGGGAGGAGCTGCGGGCGGAGGACCGCGAGGCGCCGCCGGCGGTGGTGCTGACGGTCCGCGATGCCGAGGGCAACGTGGTCCGCCGCATCACCGGCCCGCGGAAGAAGGGATTCCACCGGGTGGCGTGGGACCTGCGCTACCCGGCGGCCACGCCGGTCCCCCTCGATGAGCCGAAGCAGCGGGCGCCGTGGGACGAGCCCGACCGCGGGCCGCTGGTGCTGCCCGGGAGCTACTCGGTGACGCTGGGCACGCTGGTCGACGGCGTGCTCGAGGAGATCACGAAGCCGGTGAGCTTCCGGGTCGTGCCCCTGGCCGGCCACGTGCCGCCCCAGAAGGTGCTGCACCGGGCCGCGGCCTTCCGCCTCAAGGTGGCGAAGCTGCGCGGGGCCGCCCACGGCGGGCTGGAGGCCGCGTGGGAGACGGCCACCAGGCTGCGCCGCATCCGCAAGACGCTGCTGGCCACCCCGGCCGCCGATCCGCAGCTCATCAAGCAGGTGACCGACCTCCAGAACCGCCTGGACGACATCCTCACCGCGCTCAGGGGCGACCGCACCCGGACCAAGCGCTGGACGCCGGCGCCGCCGTCGGTGATCGATCGCGTGGAGCGCGTGGTGGAGAGCCAGTGGCTGACCAACGCGCCGCCGACGGCGACCCAGGAGCAGGCCTACCGCTGGGCCTCCGACGCCCTTGCGGACCAGCTCGGCCGCCTGCACCGGCTGGTGGAGGTGGACCTGGCGGCCCTGGAGAGCCGCCTCGCGGCGGCCGGCGCCCCGTGGACCCCGTGCCGCATCCCGGAGTGGAAGAAGGGGGAGTAGAGGAGGCTCAGTCGACGGTCAACGTCTTGGAGAGGTTGCGCGGGAAGTCGGGATCGACGCCGCGGGCGAGGCTCAGCCGGTAGGCCAGCAGCTGCAGGGGAAGCACCGCCGGGATGGGCTCGAGCAGCACGTCCACCGGCGGGATGGTGATCAGCTCGTGGGCGTTGCGGCGCAGCCGCTCGTCCTCCTGGGCGATGCAGATGGCGTGGCCGCCGCGGCAGGTGACCTCGTTGACGGCGCTGATCATCACCGGCACGTCCCCGGCGCCGGCGACGAAGATGACCGGGTAGCCCGCGTCCACCGCGGACAGCGGCCCGTGCTTGAACTCCGTCGACAGCATGCCCTCGCAGTGGGCGTAGGTGATCTCCTTGAGCTTGAGCGCCCCCTCGAGGGCGATGCCGAAGGTGGCGCCGTAGCCCAGGCAGTAGAGGTCGTCGCGGTCGGCGAGCCGGGGTGAGACGGCCTCCACCTGGGGCCCCACGTGCTCCAGCGCCGACTCCAGGATCGCGGGCAGGCCCGCGAGGCGGCCGGTGCCGTGGCCGCCCAGGCGCAGGGCGATGTGCAGGAAGGCGACCAGCTGGTTGATAAAGGTCTTGGTGGCCGGCACGCTGATCTCGTAGCCGCAGGCCAGCGGCAGGTAGTGATCGCTGACGTTCATCAGGGTCGAGCCGATGACGTTGACCAGGCCCAGCACGCCCATCCCCCGCCGGCGGGCGGCCTCCACGGCGTTGAGCACGTCCTTGGTCTCGCCGCTCTGGCTGACGAAGATGCCGACGTCCCCGGGCCCGATGGAGGACCCGTACTGGGCCACGAACTGGGGGGCGAGCACCGGGATCGCCGGCACCCCGGCGAGTCGGTTGAAGTACACGGCGCCCACCATGCAGGCGTTGAAGCTGGTGCCGCAGGCGACCAGGTAGAGGTGGCGGGCGGTGCGCAGCCGCTCGACGAAGGGCCCGACGTGGGGGGACTCCTCGAGCAGGTGGATGAGGTCCCCCGCCACCTTGGGCTGCTCGTGGATCTCCTTGAGCATGAAGTGGGGGAAGCCGCCCTTCTCGGCCGCGTCCATGTCCTCGTCCACCTGCTCCGGCTCGCGCTCCACCCGGGCCCCCTCGGCGGCGTCGAAGATCTCGACGCCCCCGGGCGACAGGCGCACGATCTCACCGTCGCGGATGCGCACGATGCGCCGGGTCAGCGGCAGGATCGACGGCAGGTCGGACGACACGCAGGTGAAGCCGTCGCCGATGCCGGCGACCAGGCCCGAGCCCATCTTGATCGCCCAGATCGCGCCCTCGCCGCGCTCGGCGACGAGGAAGGCGTAGTCGCCGTGCAGGTCGCGCGAGGCCATGCGGATGGCGTCCAGCATCTCGACGCCGCGCCGGCGGTAGCGCTCCACGGCGTGCACGCACGACTCGCCGTCGTTGGTCGAGCGCACCGTCATCCCCTCGGCGATGAACTGCTCCCTGAGCTCCACGTTGTTGACGACGTTGCCGTTGTGGGCCCCGACCATGCGTCCCTCCGAGTCCAGGTGGGGCTGGGCGTTGGCCTGGGAGGGGGCGCCGAAGGTGGCCCAGCGCAGCTGGGTCATGCCGATCCGGCCCTCAAGCTCGGCGAGGCTCAGCCGCTCGGCGACCTCGTCCAGCCTGCCCACGTCCTTGCGCAGGTCGATGGTCCCGTCGTCGTGGATGACCGCCGCCCCGACCGAGTCGTAGCCGCGGTAGGCCAGGCGCCGGCCCGCCTCGATCAACACCGGTCCGAGCTCGCGTTCCTCTGCCGTGACGATGCCGAAGATCCCGCACATGTGCCCTCCAACCGCGCGATTGTACAGCCCCCACGACCCGAGCCTCAGGCCGGCGCCGAGCGCCCCGGCGGCCTGCGGCCGTAGCCGTTGGGAGCACCTTTGGCGCTGTCATGGCGAGGTGGCGTAAGCGCGCGAAGCTCTGCTTCGCTTGCGCGCACGCCACCCCGAGGAGCGAAGCGACGAAGGGCGCGCCTGCTGTGTTGCATTCCCCTTTGTTGTCATCGCGAGGAGCGTGCCGAAGGCGCGCGACGTGGCGATCCCTGGCAGCGTTGGAGCGCGCCGCCCACTGCTCGCTGGCGCGGTCCAATCGTGGTGGGTTTGCTTCGTCGGGTTCCTGAGAAACCCTCCTCGCAACAGGCTCCTTGGACGGGCGACCGCGCCACCGAGGCCGCGGTGCTCACCGCGCTGGACCGGCTGGCGGTGGGGCGGACCGTCTCACCGTCACCCGTCACCTGGTGGGGGGATGGAACGTCATCACCGCGTGGTCGTGCTCCATCACGGCGGGGTGGCGGAGGTGGGGAGCCGCCGCGAGCTCCTCGATGTGACCGGTCCCTATGGCCACCATGTGGCGGATCCGGCAGGAGCCGTTCCTCGGGTGAGGTCGTCAGCCGCGGTACACCGCGTCGCCGAACCCGAGGACGGGATAAAAGATGAACGGCAGGATGAGGAGCCCGATGGCGAAGCCCGCCCCCTTGCCGAACTTCTCTGCCAGAGCCACCAGCACCAGGATCGCGACGATGAAGTTCACGAATGGTATCAGGAACAGGATGAACCACCACAGCGGCTTACCGCTGATCTCAAGGAGCACGATCAAGTTGTAGACTGGGATGATGCAGGCCCAACCGGGCTTTCCCGCCTTGGCGAAGACCTTCCACATTCCGGCGATCGTGAGGACGAATACCGCCAGCCAGATGAAGAGAAAGACACCGCCGAACAGGCCCGCTCCCGTGCCCCCGTACTGAGGGTACTGCTGCAATCCAGCGGATCCCATACCAGCGAAGATTCCTGTCATGATGTCCCTCCTTGCCGTTTGAGCTCTGGAATAAGCGTATCACAGC
>CAZXXL010000182.1:0-6276 GCA_964644635.1 uncultured Thermoanaerobaculia bacterium
GGGGGGGGGGGGGGGGGGGGGGGGGGGGGGGGGGGGGGGGGGGGGGGGGCTGGCGGTGGGCCGCAGGCGGGGCCAGGGGGGCGGCGGAGGGCGGGCCGACGGAGGGGCTGGACTGGCCCGGAAGCTGGCGCGACCGGTGGGGGGTTGCGGGGCAGCGCCCGTCCGGGCCGGGGAGGGTGGATCGCGACGTCGAGAGCTCCCTGGCGGGCGTCCTGGCGCCCTTTCCCCGGGCGCGGCGACGGATCTGGGCCGCGGTCGGGGCCGACGCGGCGGCCCTCGCCGCGGCCGCGGCCGCACCCCGGGGCGACCTGTGGATCCACCTGCGCACCCTGGGGACGGCCCGCCGCCTCCTCCAGCCGCTGGGCGCCGGCGACGTGCGCGAGCAGGCGGTCCAGGAGGTCGTCCTCGAGCTCCTCGACGACCAGCTGGGCCGGATCTTCCGCCTCGCCGGCGACGACGCGCTGATCGCCGTCGTCTCGCCCTACGGGCTGGCGCCGCCGGGCGGGCTGGAGCGCCTGCGCCGCCTGCTCGGGGTGGGCCACGCGTGGCGGACGTCGGCCGAGAGCTGTCCCGACGGCCTGGTGGTCCTGCTCGGGCCCGGGATCAGCCCGGGCGAACGCCTGCAGCGGCCACGGCTGGCCGACGTGGCGCCCACCCTGTGCTACCTGCTCGGCCTGCCCGTCGCCCAGTCCATGGACGGCCGGGTCATCCTCGACGCCGTGACGCCCTCCTACCTGGAGTCGGTCCCCCTGCGCGTCGTCAACTGACCCCGGCCCCGGCCATCACTTCGCCTCGTACCACGACCGGCCCCAACCGACGTCCACCACCAGCGGCACCGTGAGCTCGGCCACGTGCTCCATGACCTCGCGTACGAGCTCCGCCGTTCGTTGCTCGTCCCCCGCCGGCGCCTCGAGGACCAGCTCGTCGTGGACCTGGAGCAGGAGGCGGGCGCCGGATTCGTCCAGGCGGCGGTCGAGCTCGATCATGGCCAGCTTGATGAGATCGGCGGCGGTGCCCTGGATGGGGGCGTTGATGGCCATCCGCTCGGCGGCGGCGCGCACGTTTGCCGAGGGATGGTCGAGGTTGGCGATCCGGCGCACCCGGCCGAACAGGGTGGTCACGGTGCCCTCCCGGCGGGCGGTCTCGCGCAGGCCGTCCATGTAGGCCTTGACGCCGGGGAAGCGTTCGAAGTAGGCGTCGATGAAGGCCTGGGCCTCGGCCACGTCGACCGTGAGGTCGCGGGCCAGCGAGTAGGCCCCCATCCCGTAGATGAGACCGAAGTTGACGGTCTTGGCGGCGCGGCGCTCGGCGGCGGTGATCTCCTCCGGCCGCTTGCCGAGGATGGCGGCCGCGGTCGCCCGGTGGATGTCCTCGCCGCGCCGGAAGGCCGCGATCAGGTTCTCGTCTCCCGACATGTGGGCCAGCACCCTGAGCTCGATCTGCGAGTAGTCGGCGGCGACGAGGGACCAGCCCGGCTCGGCCACGAAGGCGCGCCGGACCTCGCGGCCCAGCTCGGAGCGGACGGGGATGTTCTGCAGGTTGGGATCCGACGAGGACAGGCGCCCGGTGGCCGTCACCGTCTGATGGAAACGGGTGTGGATCCTCCCGTCCTCCGCCACCTGGCGCGGCAGGGCATCCACGTAGGTGGACTTGAGCTTGGCCTGCTCGCGGTAATCGAGGATCAGCGCGGGCAGCCGGAAGCCGCGCCGCGCCAGCTCCTGCAGGACCTCGACGCCGGTGGACGGGCGCCGGGTCTTGGCCGTGCGCTTGATCACGGGGTAGCCCAGCTTCTCGAACAGGATCGTCCCCAGCTGCTGCGGGGAGTTGATGTTGAAGGGGCCGCCGGCCTCCTGGAAAATGTCCCTTTCGAGCTCGGCCAGGGAGGCCTCGAGACGAGCCGAGAGCTCCTCCAGCACCTCGAGGTCGAGGCGGATCCCCCGCCGCTCCATGCCCTCGAGGACGGGCACCAGGGGCATCTCGATCTCCTCGTACACCCGGCGCAGGCCCAAGCGCTCGAGCTCCGCGAAGACCGGGTCCGCCGCTCCGCGGATCCACAGCGCGCGCTCCCCGGCCGCGGCCAGCTCGAGGTCCTCCGCCGCGGGCGCCGGCGGCAGGACGGCCAGGTGGCGCCGGGCCACGGCGTCGAGGCTCATGTCCTCGCCCGGGTTGAGCAGGTAGGCGGCGAGGGCGAGATCCTCCGGGGCCGCGGCCCAGCCGCCGGCGTGATCGCGCAGGGTGCGCAGGACCTCCTTGCTGGAAAACACCGTCCACGCCGGCCCCAGCCGCGGACCCAGGGCGCGGGCCAGCTCCGCCGCCGGGGCCCGGCAGGCGGCGACCCGGTCGGGGCCGGCCACCGCGGCCGTCCCGTCGCCGAGTACCAGGCCCCCGGGCCTCGCCGCCAGCTCGTCCGGGTCCACCACCTCGAGGGAGACGGCCCGGGCCGAGGCGTCGGTGAGGTCGAGCCCGGCGAGGAGCGACGTGAAACCCAGCCGGCGGTAGAGATCGGCCAGGCCGGCGGTGTCGGGCTCACTGCGCCGGAGGGCGTCGACGTCGAGGGGGATGGGGAGATCGGTCCGGATGCGGACGAGGTCCCGGGAGAGCTCAACCTCCGCCCGGTTGGCGGCCAGGGCGTTGCGCGGGCGGGTGGGGCTGACCTCGTCGAGGTGGCGGTAAATCTCGTCCACCGAGCCCCACTGCCGGACCAGGCGCTTGGCCCCCTTCTCGCCGATCCCGGGGCAGCCCGGAACGTTGTCCGAGCTGTCGCCCATCAGGGCGAGGACGTCGACCACGTGTGACGGCGGCACGCCGAAGAGCTCCTCGGCCGCCGCCTCGTCCAGCAGGCGCTCGTGCCGCGTGTGCCAGAGCTTGACCAGCGGATCGTGCACCAGCTGCAGCATGTCCTTGTCGGACGTGGCGATGATGCATTCCATGGGCACCCGCTCGGCCTTCCCGGCCAGGGTGCCGATGACGTCGTCGGCCTCGTAGTCGGGCAGCTCGAGGATCGGGATCCCCAGGTGGCGGAGGGCCTCGCGCACGAAGGGGATCTGGGCCGCCAGCTCCGGGGGCATCGGCTTGCGCTGGGCCTTGTACCGCTCGTCGAGCCGGGTGCGGAAGGTCTCCCGGCCGACGTCGAAGGCCACGCCCACGTGGGTCGGCTGCAGCTCCTCGAGCAGCCGGTGGAGCATGCGCAGGAAGCCGTAGGCGGCGCCGGTGGGCGTGCCGTCGGGAGCCGTCAGGTTGTCCCGCAGGGCGAAGTGGGCCCGGTACAGGTTGGAATGTCCGTCGACGAGCAGGAGGCGGTCCATGGCGATCCCTTCGGCCGGATCATACCAGCCGCGGCGGGGGTTCCGCGCGGCCCACGTGTGGCCCCGACGACCAAGCGGCGGGCCTCGCGACCCGCCGCTGCCGGACGCCCGAAAGCGGGCCGGTCAGTCCTTCTTGACCTTCGGCTTCACCGCGTTCCAGCGCTTGGAGTAGACCTTCTTGTGGCGATTGAAGTAGATGGCGGCCGCACCGCCGTCGCGCCGCGGGTAGAGCCAGAAGTCGATGCCCTTCTCGTGCTTCTTGTTCAGGTAGTACGGGTAACCCGCCGTGGCGGCGACCTCGTCCTCGGTCATGCCCTTCTTGACCTTGTCGAAGCGGTCCTTGGTGATGAACCGCATCTGCTCGTAGGTGGCCATCCGCTCCTTCAGCGGCGCGTACGGCTTAAGCCCGGCGCCCTCGTAGTAGCCCTCGGCGGTCTGCAGGATCTCGATGGCCTTCTTGTAATCGCCGGCCTCCTTCACGGCCTCCTCGGCGTTCCGCATCGCCTCTTCTGAGTAGATCTTCAGGCCCTCGGCGGTCTCCGGGGCGTTGGGAGCGTTGTTGAGCGCGAAGGTGAGGAAGGTCGCCAGCTTGTCCTGGACGTCATCGTAAAGCTTGGAGACGTTCTCCTCCTCGGTCTTGATCTGGGCGGGGAGCGCCTCGAGCTGCTGCTTCTGCTCGGCCGTGAGCCTGCGTTTCCGGATCTTCTTGAGCTCGGCCAGGGCCGCCCGGTCGTCGGCCAGCTTCTTGCGCGCCGCCTGCAGGCTCTCGTACGCCTTGGTGACGGCCAGCGACTGCTCCTGCAGCTGCGCCTGCTGCTGCTGCTGCTTCTTCTTCGCCTGGCCGCACCCGGTGGTCAGCCCGATCGCCACGAAAACGGTGAGAAAACACAGAAAGATACGTCTACGCATCGGGTCTCCTCCCTTCCAGGTGCGAAGCTAACAGATTATGCCGGCGGTGGCAACGGATCCTTTCCTTGACGGCGACGCTCTGCGGCGGGGATAATGACCCCAGAAACCGGGAGGGGTCATGGATCCTTACGACAAGATTCGTGAGCAGCTCGAAAAGGCACAGCAGCGGGGCGTCGAGGCCCTGACCAATCGCCTCGACTTCATTGTCGAGAGTCTGACACGCCTGGTGGACGAGGCGCGGAGCGCCGTGGCCGAGGCGGTCCCCGAGGACCCCGAGGAGCTCTTCCCCGTCGGCGAATGTTCCTCGCTCGTCGAGGAGGCGGAACGGCGCCACGGCGAGGCGGGCGAGCGGGCGGCGGCCCTCGAGGCCAGGGTCCGGGAGCTGGAGGAGCGGCTCGCCGAGGCCGAGCGGCCGGGGCCGGCCGGGCTGAGCCTGGACGTGCTCCGGCGGCTGGACGCCGCCCGGAGCCAGTCCGAGCTGCTCCGCGATCTCCTCCCCCTGCTGCTGGACTTCGTCGGCCGCGCGGTGGTCCTGGTGTTGCGGGACGGAACGGTCTCGGCGTGGAGCGGGATCGGCTTCGAGGACGCCGACACCCTGCGCGCCTGGCGGGGCGATCTCGCCGCGTCGGAGGCCCTCGGCCGGCTTGCCGACGAGACCACGGTGGTCCGGTTCGCGCCCGGGCGCGACACCCTGTTCGCAGAGTGGCTGGCCGGCCAGACGCCCACCGAGGAGGCATGGCTGATTCCGGTCGGCCTGCGCGGGCGCGTCGTGGGGGCGATCTACGTCGACCGCCTCGAGGGCGGCCCCTGGGACCCGGAGACGGCGCAACGCCTGGTGGCCGTGGCCTGCTGGCTGATCGACACGTTGAGCTTCCGGACGAAGGTGCCGTCGCCGATGCTGACCGAGCCGGTCGATGTCGCCTTCGAGCCGCGGGCCGCGGAGGCGGCGCCCGCGCCGCCGGTCGGAACGGAGCTGACCCCGGAGGCAGGGTACCCGGCGATGGCCGGTGAGGCGGCGGCCGAAGAACGGGAAGCAGCCGCCGAGGCCGAGGCCGGCGAGGAGCCCGCCGCGGAAGCGGAAGCGGCGGAGGCCCCGGAGGAGGCCGGCGTGACCGGCGGGGCCGGGTACGAGCCCGCGGGCGGCTACGGCGCCGTCGCGGCCGAGGAGGCGGAAGAGGAGGCGGCTCCCGGGGAGGGCGAGGCAATGGCGGCCGAGGCCGAGGAGGCGGAAGAGACGGAGGCAGCCGAGGCCGCCCTCGAAGGGGCGGAGGAGACGGAGGAGGCCGCCGCGCCGGCCTACGATCCGTCGGTCACCGTGGCCGTGAGCCGGGAGCCGGAGGCCGTGGTGACGCCGCCGCCGGTGCAGCCGGTCACCCCGCCCCCTCCCGCCGAAGCGCCGGCCCCGGAGGTGGAGGGGCTGGAGGGACTCTCCGAGGAGGAGCGGGCCGAGCACGAGGAGGCCCGCCGCTTCGCCCGGCTCCTGGTCTCCGAGATCAAGCTGTACAACCCCGACGAGGTCGAGCAGGGAAAGCAGAACGGCGACATCTACCAGCGGCTCAAGGAGGACATCGACCGCAGCCGCGAGATGTACGAGCAGCGGATTCCCGAACACGTGCGCAACGCCCGGGATTACTTCAAGGAGGAGCTCGTCCGCATCCTCGCCGAGGGCGACGCGGAGGCCCTGGGCATGTGAGAGCGGCCCTCCTAGCATCGATCACGGCGACGGCCCTGGTGGCCGTCGCTTGTGCACAGGGCCCCCGGACGGGACCCGGCGAGGCCCGGCTGGAAGCGATCCACGAGGCGGTGAAGGTGCGGCGGCGGTCGCCGGCGCGTGCCATCGCGTTGCTCGAGGCCGCCGGTCCGGGCGCCGGTCTGGAACGCTTCCGCCTCGAGCTCCTGGTCGGCCTGCTCGAAGCCCGGCCTGCCGGCTCCCGGGCCTGGCGGCGAGCCGTCGCGGTCGGCCAGCCCGCTGTGCCGTTGCACCCACGGACACCACTGCCTGAGAGGACGGTGGAGACGCAGGTGGGGGCGGGGCAGGGGAAAGAGACAGAGACGCACGAGG
>CAZXXL010000183.1:0-6217 GCA_964644635.1 uncultured Thermoanaerobaculia bacterium
GGTGGTGATCGCGTCGCTCGGCGGACGCGGGGTCGTCGAGCAGGTGCGCGGCTCCCGGGTGGAGGTGCGGGTGGCGGACAAGCGGGTGTGGGTCGGCGCCGACGACGTCGCGCCCGCGCCCGGCGAGGCGCCGCCGGCGGCCGCGCCGGTGAGCGTTCAGGTGGACGAGTCCGTGGCCGACGAGATCCACCTCCGCGGGATGGACGCCGAAACCGCCAGGGAGGAGCTGGAGCACTACCTGGACCGGGCGTTCGCCGCCGGCAAGGCCGAGGTCCGCGTGGTCCACGGTCGCGGCTCGGGGGTCCTGCGCGCGATGGTGCGCGACGTGTGCCTCCACCACCCGGCGGTGGCGTCCTTCGGCCATCCGCCCCGCTCCCGGGGCGGCACCGGCGCCACCGAGGTCCGGCTGCGGGGAGCGGACGATGGCTGACGTCGACCTCGGACCGGCCTCGGTCGCCCGCGTTCGCGAGGCGGCGGACATCGTGGAGGTGGTGGGCGACCACGTGCGGCTCACCCGCCGCGGCCGGCGCTGGGTGGGCCTGTGCCCCTTCCACGAGGAGAAGACGCCGTCCTTCTCGGTGGATCCGGAGCGGGGCCTGTATTACTGCTTCGGCTGCCACGCCGGCGGCGACACCATCCGCTTCGTGATGGAGATGGAGAACCTGGACTTCCCGGCCGCGGTGGAGCTTCTGGCCCGCCGCTTCGGCGTCGAGCTGCCGCGCCGCACGCCCGGGGCCCGCCGCCGGAGCGAGGAAGCGGAGAAGATCCGCGGCCTGCTGGACGAGGCCCAGCGTTACTTCGCCGAGCGGCTGCGGGCCGCCGAGGGTGCGGCGGCGCGGCGGGAGCTGGAGCGCCGGGGCTTCGGGCCGGAGACCTGGGAGACCTTCGGCTTCGGCTACGCCCCGGACGCCTGGGACGGGTTGCTCAAGCACCTGCTCCGCCGCCACACCCAGGGCGCCATCGTGAACGCCGGTCTGGCCGTCGTCGGTGAGCGCAGCGGTCGCCCCTACGACCGCTTCCGCAAGCGGATCACCTTCCCCATTCGCGGCACGGACGGGCGGTTGGTGGCCTTCGGCGGCCGCGCCCTGGGGGACGACGAGCCCAAGTACCTCAACAGCCCCGAGGGGCCGCTGTTTCACAAGCGTTCCACCCTCTTCATGCTCGCCGAGGCCCGCCGCTTCATGGCCGAGGCCGGCCATGCCGTGGTGGTCGAGGGCTACTTCGACTGCCTGTCGCTGCACCGCGTCGGCATCCGCCAGGCGGTCGCCACCCTCGGTACCGCCCTCACCCCCGAGCACGCCCGCCTGCTGCGCCGGCTCGCCCCCCGCGTCCTCCTCTGCTACGACGGGGACGCCGCCGGCAGGAAGGCGGCCGTCACCGGCGCCGAGGTTCTGCTCGGGGCCGGCGTCGAGACCGCCATCGTGGTGCTGCCGCCGGGCCAGGACCCCGACGATATCGTCCGCGAGCGGGGGAGCGAGGGCTTCCGGGCGCTCCTCGAGGAGCCCACGCCGGTGCTCGATTTCCTGCTCGCCGACATGCCGGCCGATCCCCGGAGCCGCCGCCGCGTGGGCGCGGGGCTCGCACCGATGTTCGGCGCCATCCCGGACGCCGTCATGCGCTACTCCCTGCTCGAGGAGCTGGCACGGCGCCTGGACCTGCCCCTGGACGTGCTCCAGGAGCACGCCCGGCGGCGACCCTCCGGCGCCTCCAGGCGGGAGGCAGATCCATCCCGTCCCCGCGGCGCCGGCCTGCCGCCGGGCGAGCGCGAGCTAATCCGCATTCTTCTCGAGTGCGACGCGTCGTGGCGGCAACGCATCCTGCCGGTGGTGGACGTGGAACTCCTCGAGTCGACGCAGGCCAGAAGAATCGTCGAGTTGCTGCGCTCGGCCCGTGGAGACGTGGCGGCGGACGCCGTCCGCGCCCTGGTGGACGCCGCCGACGACCCCGCCCTGGTCCAGGTCGTCGCCGAGCTGAGCATGGCCGAGAGCCCGCCCCTCTCCGAGACCGGGATCCGTTCCCAGGTCAACGTGCTCCTCAAGCGCCAGGCCGAGCTTCGCTCCCGGGCCCTGCAACCCCTGATCGAGGCGGCGGTTGAGCGCGGTGACGACGAGGAGGTTGCACGCCTGCAGGAGGAGAAGCGCCGCATCCGGCTCGAGCGGCCTTCCCTGTGAGACAGGACTGGCTCTCGAGGACCCATCGGAGCGCACATGGGCGAAGGTGTTGCCAAAAACGCTTTTCCGCCCCATATTGCCTGAGACGGAGGGCACGGTCATCTCTGTTTGGCACGCCTCCGCACGGGCCGTCTGGTATGGGTGGTCGTTGCAGCGGGAAGGAGATTCCTGTTTCAAGGGTTGTTCTTGCAGGAGTTTCACCCGTTGCGCCGGCGGGACGGCGGGTTACGGGGCTTCCACGTCGCATCATCGAGCGTTTTCAGGAGGATTCTCACGTGTTGATTGAGGAGAAATATCCCGAGTTGAACCGGCTGATTCAGGCCGGGAAGGAGCGCGGCTTCATCCTGTACGAGGAGCTCTACGAGAACCTCCCGGAGGAGGTCACGGGCATCGCCGAGGAGCTCGACGAGATCTACATGCGCCTCAACGAGCTCGAGATCGAGGTCACCGAGGGTGAGGCGGCGGTCGAGGGTGAGGACGGGGCCCAGGCGGCCCAGAAAGCCGCCCAGGGCAAGACCGCCGCCGCCAAGGAGAAGGCGGAGGCACGGCCCGCCTCGCAGCAGCTGGAGAAGACCAACGATCCCGTGCGCATGTACCTGCGGGAGATGGGGACCGTGCAGCTCCTCGATCGGGAGGGCGAGGTCGCCATCGCCTCCCGAATCGAGGCCGGCGAGGCACGGGTGTTCATCGCCCTGTGCAAGGAGCCCGATCTTCTCGAGCTGTTCCTTCGCACCAACGAGCAGGCCCGGAGGGAGCGCCGCGGCGTCCGCGAGCTGCTGCAGGCCGAGGATGTCGAGCTCGACGAGCGGAGCGAGGACCGGGTCCAGGAGACCCTCAGGCTCTTCGAGGAGATCCGCCGGCTCGACGAGGAGTCTCGCGAGCTGCGGCGGCGCCTGCGCAGGTGCAAGAAGAGCGGGAAGCGGTACCAGGAGCTCGCCGACAAGATCGACGCCAACACCGCCGACATCGCCGTCCTCGTGCGCCGGATCGATTTCACCACCACCACCCGGAACCGTCTACTGACCTTCCTCCAGGAGGTCGAGCGCCAGTTCTCGATCCCGGTCGGGACCATCACCCGGGACCGGAAGAAGGTGCAGCAGGAGAGGAACCGTGAGCGCCGGCGCTTCTACCAGGAGCGGATCGCGCGCTACGAGGAGGAGCTCTCGAAGCTGGAGGATCGCTTCCGCATTTCGTACGACAACCTCAAGACCCTGCTCGCCGAGGTGCGCCGGGGCGAGGCCGAGACCGACCAGGCGAAGCAGGAGCTCATCGTCGCCAACCTCCGGCTCGTGGTTTCCATCGCCAAGAAGTACACCAACCGCGGCCTCCAGTTCCTGGATCTCATCCAGGAGGGCAACATCGGCCTCATGAAAGCCGTGGACAAGTTCGAGTTCCGCCGGGGTTACAAGTTCTCCACCTACGCCACCTGGTGGATCCGGCAGGCGATCACCCGGGCCATCGCCGACCAGGCGCGGACCATCCGCATCCCGGTGCACATGATCGAGACCATCAACAAGCTCACGCGAACCACCCGCATGCTCGTCCAGGAGCTCGGGCGCGAGCCCACGGTGGAGGAGATCGCCGAGCGCATGGAGATGCCGGTGGCCAAGATCAGGAAGATCCACAAGATCTCCCAGGAGCCCATCTCCCTCGAGACGCCCATCGGCGAGGAAGAGGACTCCCACCTCGGCGACTTCATCGAGGACGTCAACTCCGTGTCGCCCATCGACTCGGTCATCATGCGCACGCTGAAGGAGCACACCGACAAGGCCCTCAAGTCGCTCACGCCGCGCGAGGAACAGGTGCTGAAGCTGCGCTTCGGGATCGGCGACGGCACCGAGCACACGCTGGAGGAAGTGGGGCGCACCTTCAACGTCACCCGGGAGCGCATCCGCCAGATCGAGTACAAGGCGCTGCGCAAGCTCCGGCACCCGAGCCGCGCCCACCTGCTCAAGCCGTTTTCCGAGGGTCAGGAGTAGGCCCCCGGATCCTCCTCCCCGACGACGCCCGCCGCGGTTGCCGGGTGCCGAGCTCCGCGGTACCATGGCGCACGGGCCCATAGCTCAGCGGTCAGAGCCGCCGGCTCATAACCGGTAGGTCCCGGGTTCGAATCCTGGTGGGCCCACCGCGGATCGTGCGGCGGGGCCGAGTGAGGAGGAGAGGTGGAAAGCGCACGTCGAGACCTGATCCTGATGTTTCGCCTCCAGAAAATCTACGACCGAATCAGCGACGCCCTGCGGGAGCAACGCACGCCGCCGGCCGAGATCCGCGACCTTCGCGAGGAAAACCTGCGCCGCGAGCGTGAGCTCGAGGAGCTGGAGCAGCGAATCGAGGAGCTGCGCGAGGAGCGGGCTGCGGTCGCCGCGAAGGAGACCGAAAGCCGAACCGAGCTGGAACACTTCCAGAAACAGAAGGCCACGGTCACCAACGAGCGTGAGTTCACGGCCGTCATCAACGAGATCGACTTCGCGAGCCGCTCCCTGGAGGAGGCCGAGACCAGGCGCAAGGAGATCGACGCCACCATCAAGGAGCTCGAGGAGGACATCGCCAGCCGCAGGCAGAGCCGGCCCGAGGAGGAGGCCGCCCACAAGGAGGTGGTCGAGAGCTGGGAGAACCGCAAGCGCGAGCTGACGAAGACGGTTCACGAGCTGGCCGCCCAGGCCAAGAGCATCGAGGAGAAGCTTCAGCCGGCCAACCGCTCGCGTTTTCTCCGCCTCCTCAAGAGCCGTCACGGGAAGGCCGTCGCAGAGGTGATCGAGGGCTCCTGCTCGCTCTGCCATTTCGAGCTCCGGCCGCACGTCTTCCAGCGGGTCCGCCGGGCCGAGGAGGCCATTTCCTGTGAGCACTGTCACCGGATCCTGGTCCTGCCCAATATCGAGGAGCTTTTTCCCGATGAGGTCGGGAGCGAGTGATCGCGCATGCCCTGGGCGGAGTTCGGGTACCGGGAATGTCCACCGGGATCGCTGAACGTGTCGCAGCGGTGAGGCGGCGGATCGAGCGGGCCGCGCGGCGCTGCGGGAGGGATCCGGCGGCCGTCACCCTGGTCGCGGTCGGCAAGACCCATCCGTCCGAGGCCCTGGCCGCCGCCGTCGAGGCCGGCATCACCGATCTCGGCGAGAACCGCGTCCAGGAGGCGGTGGCGAAGAAGGCGAGCGTCCCACCGGCCAGCTGGCATCTCATCGGACCCCTTCAGCGGAACAAGGTGTCGGCCGCGCTGCGCGTCTTCGACGTCGTCCAGACCGTGGACCGGCCGGCTCTCGTCGAGCGCCTGGCGGCGTTGCTGGACAGGGACTGGCCCGGACGGCGCCTGCCCGTCCTGCTCGAGGTCAACGTCGGGGGTGAGCCGCAGAAGGCCGGCGTCGCGCCGGCCGAGGCCCTCGCGCTGGCACGGGATGTCGTTCGTCACCCGCAGCTCGACCTGCGCGGCCTCATGACCGTCCCGCCCCTGGCGGCCGACGCCGAGGCCAGCCGGCCGCACTTCCGGACGCTGGCGGCGCTGGCCGAGGACCTCCGCCAGCGCCTCGGCCTGCCGCTGGCGGCTCTCTCCATGGGAATGAGCCACGACTTCGAGATCGCCATCGAGGAGGGCGCCACCATCGTGCGCGTCGGCACGGCCATCTTCGGCCCGAGGGAAGAACGACCATGAAGCTGGTCCGAGTTCTCCTGCTTCCGCTGCTTTCGGTGGCCGACATGGCCCTCACCCTCGCCATGTGGGCGGTGGTCATCCGGGCCGTGATCTCCTGGGTCGAGCCGAACCCCTACAACCCCATCGTCCGCACCCTGCGCCTTCTCACCGACCCCCTCCTGCGGCCGTTCCAGCGCCTCCAGATGCGCCTGTTCAGGCGCCCGATGGCGCTCGACCTGTCACCGCTCTTCGCCATCCTGGTGATCTACGGCCTCAAGGTCTTCCTCATCCAGCTCAAGCTCGCCCTCCTGTACTGACCGACGACCCCGCGCCCGAGGGCCGCCGGGCCAGGTCGCTGCCCCTCACGAAAAGGAAAACGCCCCGCTTGCGCGGGGCGTCCCGAAACAACTTCCCGGCAGCG
>CAZXXL010000184.1:0-6191 GCA_964644635.1 uncultured Thermoanaerobaculia bacterium
GGATCCTGCTCCTAGCGCGCTCCAACGCTGCCAGGGATCGCCACGTCGCCGGGCTTCGCCCGGCTCCTCGCGATGACAGCGCAAAGGGTTCTCCCGACGGCACGGTCCTCCGGCAGACCCCTTCGTCGCTTCGCTCCTCGGGGTGGCGTGCGCGCAAGCGAAGCGAAGCTTCGCGCGCTCACGCCACCTCGCCATGACAGCGCGAAGGATGCTCCCGACGGTTCGGTGCCGCGGCCGCTCGGGCCCGGCGGTCCCGTGCTAATCTCGTTTCCGTGCGAGTGATCGTCGCCGGTTCGAGCGGCTTTCTCGGCAGCTGGCTGGTCCCGGACCTTCAGAGCCGGGGCCACGCGGTGACGCGCCTGCTGCGCCCGGACAGCGCCGAAATCCCCGGCATTCCCGGCGTCCCCTGGGACCCCGCCCGTGGCGAGCTCGATCCCTCCGTGCTCGACGGCGCCGACGCCGTCGTCAACCTCGCCGGCGCCAACATCGCCGCCGGCCGCTGGACCGCCCGCCGCAAGCGCCTGCTCGAGTCCAGCCGCCTCGCCAGCACCCGGACGCTGGTCCGGGCCCTCGAGCGCTGCACGCACCCGCCGCGGGTCCTCATCAACGCCTCGGCGACCGGTGTCTACGGCGACCGCGGCGAGGAGGAGCTGACCGAGGCATCCCCGCCCGGCACCGGCTTTTTGGCCTCCCTGGCCCGCCGCTGGGAGGCGGAGGCGGCCGCCGCCGAGCGGGCGGGCGCCCGCGTGGCGCTGCTCCGCTTCGGCATGATCGTGGGCCGCGGCGGAGCGCTCGCCAGGATGTTGCCCGCCTTTCGCCTCGGGCTCGGCGGACCGGTGGGTGGCGGCCGGCAGTTCTGGCCCTGGGTGGGCATGGAGGACGCCGTCGGCGCCGTCCGCCTCGCCCTCGAGGACGACGGCCTCGCCGGCCCGGTCAACGTGGTGGACCCGCAGCCCGTGCGCTGCCGGGACTTCGTCCACGCGCTGGGCGCGGTTCTCCGCCGTCCCGCGGTGCTGACGCTTCCCGCCCCGGCCGCCCGCCTGCTGCTCGGGGGGATGGCCGCGGCCCTCCTCCTCGCCAGCCAGAAGGTGTTGCCGGCGAGGCTCGCCGAGGCGCGCTACCCGTTCCGGGCCCCGGACCTCGCCACCGCCATCCGCCACGCCCTCGACTGAGCCGGCCGCTCAGCCCTCCGGGAGCACGTTGCCGGAGTACTCGAACTTGACCTCCCGGTGGCCGGTGGTGCAGGCCATGCAGGCCGGCGCGTGCTTGATGACCGCTTCCTGGAAACGGTCCACCGGCAGGTAGAAGAGGCCGTCGACGCCGAGCTCCCGGCGTACCTCGTCCACGTCGCCGTTGAAGCGCGCGCCGATGAGCTCGGCCTGGGTGGGCGTGTTGATGCCCTGGAAGCAGGAGTCGCAGACCAGGGGCCACAGGGTTCCCAGGAAGACCTTCCTCGCCCCGGCGGCGCGCAGGGCGCGGACGATGCGCGAGGCGTTGGTGCCGCGCACGATGCTGTCGTCCACCAGGAAGATGCTCCGGCCCTCCACCGCCTTGGCGTCGACCCGGAAGTCGAGCATGGCGGCCTCGTCCCGTTCCGCCTGGGTCTCCTCCATGAAGATCCGGCCCCCGTAGCGGTACTTGGACACCGGCGTCGCGTACTGGATGGCGGCCGCCTGGACCTCCTTCTCCAGCTTCTGGGCGAAGGCCTCGGCGCCCGGGATGGGGCTGTGGGGGATGGGCACCACCATCTCGATCTCGGGCACCACCTCGGCCGCCTCCTCGAGGACGTACATCGCCAGGGCGCGGCCCGCCCGCCAGCGGAAGGTGCGGATCTTCTCGCCGAGCATCTCCGACTCCACGTCGGCGAAGTAGATGAGCTCGAAGGCGCACGGCCGGGGCTCGCGCTGGAGGAGGGTCCGGCGCTCGATCTCGAGATCGCGGCCGATGAAGAGGGCGGCGCCGTTGGGAACCTCCCCGTCCACCTGGAACCCGTTCTGCTCCAGGGCCAGGGTCTCCGAGGCGACCATCGCCGCCCGCCGGCCGCCCCGCTCCCGAAACCCCAGCACCATCGGCCGGAATCCCGACGGATCGCGGAAGGCGTACAGCCCGTTCGCCGTCGCGACCACGGTGGAGAAGGCCCCCGTCACCCGTTCCTGCACCTCCCGGATCGCCTTGAACATGGCCTCCGGCTCGGGCAGGCCCGGCTCGGCCCGCCGGTGGTGCTCGAACCACAGCGAGAGCACCCGCAACAGCGGCTCGGCGTCGCACGTCGCGCCCAGCGCCTCGCCGCGGGCCGCGAGCTCCTTTTCGATCTGCGGCACGTTGGTGATGTGGCCGTTGTGGGCCAAGGCGACGGCGTTGAACGAATCGAGGAAGGGCTGGGCGTTGACCGCGCCGCCGCTGCCGTGGGTCCGGTAGCGCGTGTGGGCGATGCCGATGTCCCCGGGGAGGTGGGCCAGGGGCTTGAAGATGTCGTCCGCCAGCCCCTCCCCCTTCTCGAGATGGACCCGGCGCCGCACCCGGTCGAACACGCAGAGCCCCGCGTAGGCCGGCCCCCGGTGTTGAAGGAAGTGGGCACCGTTCGCCAGGTCCTTCACCACCGGCTCGCCGCTGTCATTGATGACGCCCACGATTCCGCACATCGCGCCCCTCCGAGACGCCAACTATACCGCGCCGCGCAACCCCCTCTTTGCTACCATCTCAGCGAGAAAGGGGAAAATCCGTGAGCGACCGCACGATCCTCGACCTCTACCGCCGAGATTTCAACTCCCCCCGGCCCGACCACTACAGCCACTTCTTCCCGGGCGGCCGCCGGACCCTGTCCACGGAGGACTTCTTCCTCAAGACCTCCGCCCTGGCCGAGGCCCTCGCCGGGCTCGGCGTGACCGCAGGCGACCGGGTCATGCTCCTCGCCGACAACCGGCCCGAGTGGCACATGGTGGACCTCGCCGTCCTCGACCTGGGTGCTGCCGACGTCCCCGTCTACGCCACGCTGACCGCGGAGCAGATCGCCTACCAGGCCCAGGACTCGGGCGCCACCGTCGCCATCGCCGACACGCCGGAGCAGATGGAGAAGTTCCTCGCCGCCAGGGAGCGCTGCCCCGAGCTCCGCCACCTGGTCCAGATCGAGGGCGAGCGCGAGGCGGGGGTGATGTCGCTCGACGAGCTCATCGCCTCCGGCGACCATGGCGGCGCGGGCGACCGCTTCTGGAGCCGGGCCAAGACGTTAAAGCCCGACGACCTGATGACCATCATCTACACCTCGGGCACCACCGGCGTCCCCAAAGGCGTCATGCTCAGCCACCGCAACCTGGTGGCCAACGTGCTCGCTGCCGGCCCGCGGGTCCCCGTGCGCCGCCAGGACCTGGCGCTGGAGTTCCTGCCCCTCTGCCACGTCTTCGAGCGCATGGTCGGCTACATCACCATGTGGTACGCCACCTACCACGCCTACTGCTCCATCCACCACGTGGGGGACCTCATCGCGAGCATCCGTCCCCACATCTTCGCCGCCGTGCCGCGCTTTTACGAGAAGGTGTACCAGAAGATTCTGGCCACCGTCGCCGCCGCGCCGGCCGCCAAGCGTTCGCTCTTCAAGTGGGCCCTGGAGGTGGGCCGGGAGGCCGCCCACCGCCGCCTGCGGGGCGAGGAGCTCACCGGCCTGCTCGCCGGCCGTTTCGCCCTCGCCGACAGGCTCGTGCTGTCCAAGGTCCGCCAGGGCCTCGGCGGCCGCGTCCGCTACGCCATTTCCGGCGGCGCCGAGCTGCCCCTGTATCTCGCCGAGCTCTTCCACGCCATGGGCGTGCCCGTCCTCGAGGGCTACGGCCTCACCGAGACCTCGCCCGTGATCGCGGTCAACGGCGCCCGGCCCGGCGAGATCCGCCTCGGCACCGTGGGCAAGGTCCTCGACAACCTCGAGGTCAGGATCGCCGACGACGGCGAGCTGCTCGTGCGCGGGCCCAGCGTCATGGCCGGGTACTGGAACCAGCCGGAGATGACCGCCGAAGTGATGGACGAGGACGGGTTCTTCCACACCGGCGATCTCGCCGACATCGACGACGACGGCTTCCTGCTCATCACCGGCCGCAAGAAGGATCTCATCGTCACCGCCGGCGGCAAGAACGTCGCCCCCCAGCCCATCCAGGAGATGCTGGCGCGCTCGCCCTTCGTGGACGCGGCGGTGCTCATCGGCGACGGCCGTCCCTACATCGTCGCCCTCATCGCCCCGGCCTTCGGGAAGCTCGAGGCGTGGGCCAAGGAGCACCACCTGGAGCACGCCGGGCCGGCCGACCTCATCCAACGCCCCCAGGTGCAGCACCTCTTCAAGGAGCTCGTGGCCGGGGTCAACGCCGGGCTCGCCCGCTACGAGCAGATCAAGCGTTTCGCCCTGGTCCCGACGCCGTTCACCGTCGAGACCGGCGAGCTCACGCCGACGCTCAAGGTCAAGCGCAACGTCGTGGAGCAGAAGTTTGCCCACCTCATCGAGCCCCTCTACCGCTGAGGGAGGCGACCCGGCCGCGGCCTGGCCGCGCCTCGCCTCCCTCCAGCTCGTCGTCGTCACCGGCAAGGGCGGCGTCGGCAAAAGCGTCATCACCGCCTGTCTCGGCCGCCTCCTGGCGGACGCCGGGCGCACCGTCCTGCTCATGGAGACCGACCCCCGGGAGAGCCTGCACCACCTGCTCGACATCGCGCCTTCCGGCGGCGGCATCGTCCCCGCCGGCGCACGCCTCTTCCTCCAGAACCTCCAGCCCCGCCGCGTCCTCGACGACCTCGTCCGCGAGCGCCTGAAGATCCCGGCCATGGCCCGCCGCGTGCTCGGCAGCGCCGTCTACCAGCACTTCGCCGAGGCGGCGCCGGGCCTGAAGGAGGCCGGGGTGCTCGGGCGCGCGCTGCGGCTGGTCGAGGGCCACGGTCCGCGGGAGCTGCGGCGGCCCGACGTGGTCGTGCTCGACGCCCCCGCCACCGGCCACGGCATCACCTTCCTCCAGGCCCCGATGCTCGTCCGCGACGTCGTCCGCTCCGGGCCGGTCGGGCGCATGGCCGCGGACATCACCGCCTTCGTGACCGACCCGCAAAGAACCGGCATCGTGGTCGTCACCTCGGCCGAGGAGATGCCCGTGCAGGAGGCCGTCGAGCTCATCGCCGGCCTCGACGAAAGGCTCCGGCGCCGGCCCGAGCTGATCGTCGTCAACGGCCTCTACCCGCCGGTGCCGGCGGGGGACCCCGGCCGAAGCAATGACACGAGGACCGCCTTCGAGCTGTGGCGGCGGCGCCGGGCCATCAACGAGCGGGAGCTCGAGCGGCTGGCGGCGGCCTGGAGCGGGCCGCGGATCCATCTGCCGCTGGTGGCCGAGGACCGGGGGCCCCGCCTGCTGGCTACTCTCGCCGGGCTCCTCGCCGCCGGGCTCGGCGTCCGTCCGAGGGGGACCGGGTCGTGATCGACTCCCGCCTGGTCATCGTCGTCGGCTCCGGGGGCGTGGGCAAGACCACCCTGGCGGCCGCCCTCGGCGTGCACGCCGCCCGCAGCGGCCGCGACGCCCTGGTCATGACCTTCGATCCCTCCCGGCGGCTGAAGGACGTCCTCGGCGTGGGCGAGGCCGCCGTCGACGCCGAGGTCCCGGTGGCGCTCGAGGCCCCCGGGCGGCTCGCCGTCAGCCTCCTCGACGCCCGCCGCACGTTCGACCGCCTGATCGCCCGCTACGCGCCCGGCGAGGCCGCCCGCGAGCGCATCCTCGCCAACCGCTTCTACCGCAACCTGGCCGGGAGCCTGGCCGGCGTCCTCGAGTACATGGCCGTCGAGCGCCTCTACGAGGCCGCGGCCGAGGCCGGCGACCGCCGGATCATCCTCGACACCCCGCCCACCCGCCAGGCGCTCGACTTCCTGGGCGCCCCCGAGCGCATCGTCGGCTTCCTCGACAGCGGCGCCCTTCGCATCGCCCTCAAGCCGTGGTTCGACGCCGCCGGTCACCTCCGGCCCACCGCCCGCCTCGGACCCCTCGGCCGCAGCGTCGAGGCCTTCCTCGACCGCATCGTCGGCCTCGACCTCCTGCGCGACATGGCCGAGTTCTTCCAGGCCTTCGAGCCCCTCTACCAGGGCTTCCGTGAGCGCGCCACCCGCGTCCAGGAGCTCCTCCGCGCACCGCAGACCCTCTTCGTCCTCGTCAGCGGCCCCGGCTCCGAGCGGGTCGCCGACA
>CAZXXL010000185.1:0-6190 GCA_964644635.1 uncultured Thermoanaerobaculia bacterium
CCTGCCCGCCTGCTCCGGCCCGCGCCCCGCCGTCGCGGTCGGCGTCCTCCGGGCCCCGCCCGGCCCGGCTCGGGGCCGGGGTCCGGCGCGCCGGGGCGGCCGCCGGCCTGCTCTGGTGGCGGTACTCCCGGCGGCGCCGCCCCGAGCTGATGGAGATCACGCCCACCCGGCGCCTGGCGACGCCGCCCGGAGGTCTCACCGGGCACGCCTTCGGGCCCTACCTGATCGTGGAGAAGATCGGCAGCGGCGGCATGGCGACCACCTACCGGGCACGGCGCCGGAGCGACGGCAAGGAGGTGGCGCTGAAGATCCCCCACGACCACTGCCTCGAGGACGAGTCCTTCCGCCGCCGCTTCCTGCGCGAGGGGCGGCTGGGCGCCCAGCTCCACCATCCGAACATGGTCCGCATCATCGAGGCCGGCGAGGACGGCGGGACGCCCTACATCGCCATGGAGCTGGTCCACGGCGTCACCCTGCGCGAGATCCTGAACACCGCCGGCCAGCTGCCGCTGGAGCGGGCGCTGGACCTCGCCCGGCAGACCGGGGAGGCCCTGGACTACGCCCACTCCAAGGGGGTGATCCACCGCGACCTCAAGCCGGAAAACCTCATGGTGCTGCCCGACGGGCACCTCCTGGTGATGGACTTCGGCATCGCCAGGATCGAGGGCGGTGACGGGCTGACCAGCACCTCCATCTTCATGGGCACGCCGGCCTACGCGGCGCCGGAGGCGGTGGCCAAGGAGCCGGTGGATCACCGGATGGACCTCTACGCCCTGGGGATGATCCTCTACGAGATGCTGGAGGGCGAGCCGCCCTTCGCCGGCAGCTCGCCGCTCGAGCAGCTGCAGCTCCACCTGGCGGGAAAGTTCCCGAAGCGGTCCGAGATCCCCCGTCCCCTCCCGGATCCGCTGTGGGAGCTCCTGCTGCGCCTGGTGGCCCGGCGGCCGGACGACCGTTTTCCGACCGCGGAGGCCTTCCTCGTGGCCCTCAACGAGATCGTCAGGGCGCACGAGGAGGGCACGCTCGCCTGAGGCCGCACCGGCCCTGTGCTAGAATCGTCTCAGGATGCAAAACCAGAAGACGGATCATTCCGCCACCATCTACATCCCCGACACATCCGCCCTCATCGAGAATCCCGACGCTCTCGACCGCCTCCTGACCGACGGCAACGTGGTCGTCCTCCTGCACCAGGTGGTCGAGGAGCTCGGGCGCCTCCAGGCCTCCCGGGGGAAGTCCGAGGGGGTGCGGCACGCCGCACGCCAGGTGACCCGCAAGGTGCTCGAGCTGCGGCGCGAGGGGCTCATCCACCACCACGTGGAGCGGCTCTTCCGGCACGAGGTCAACGGCTTCGACTTCAAGCCGACGCCCGGCGGGGGCATCCTGGCCTGGGAGCCGGACGGCGACAGCATGCTGCCCTACCCGGACACCTCGGGCGACAACCTCATCCTCGCCGGCGCGCGGCGGATCGCGCAGGTGGCCGGCGAGTCGACCGATCCGGACTACCGGGTCGTGGTCATCTCCGAGGATTCCAACGTCCTCCTGAAGTGCGACGCGGTCGGCATCGACGCCGAGAACCTCCGTTACGGGAAGGTCAACCTGGAGAGTGTCGAGGAGGTCTACACCGGCGTGGTGGAGGCGGTGGCGCCGGAGGGCGCGCTGGAGCGCTTCCTGGCGAGCGGCGACCCGGGCGAGCGCTGGCTGCCCCTGGAGGTTCTCGACGAGGCCGTGCTCGAGGACATCGCCTGGAACACCGGCGTCGTTCTGGACCACGGGGAGGGGTTCCTCGTGCTGCGCGCCAACCCCGAGAACGGGCGCCTGGAGGACCTGCGCCACGCCCAGTACTGGGACCGCAAGCGCCACGTCTACCGGCCGCGGCCCATCCTCGGCATGACGCCGCGCGATCCGTACCAGACCCTGGCCATGGAGTTCATGCTCGACCCGGAGGTGCAGCTCGTGGTCCTGGACGGGCCAGCCGGCTCGGGCAAGACCCGGCTGATGGTGGCCGCCGGCCTGTTCCAGCTCGTGGGCCAGCCCACCTCGCTGCGCTTTTCCGCCCGCTCCGCCAGCCTCAACCCGGATCTCGGGTACGAGAACGGCCTCCTCCTGCTGCGCCCCGAGCACGCCTCCTCGGACTACGAGCTGGGCTACCTCCCCGGTGATTACGAGAGCAAGCTCTCCCCGTGGCTGGAACCCTTCTTCCAGGCCATCCGCTCCCTGTCCAACCTCAACGACCACGACTTCATGGCCGAGCTCGACGCCACCGACCGCCTCCATCTCCTCTCCACGTCCATGCTCCGCGGCCTCGATATCGAGCAGTCCATGGTGCTGGTGGACGAGCTGCAGAACGGCGACCGCCACCTGGCCAAGACCCTGATGAGCCGCTTCTGCTCCACCTCCAAGGTGATCCTCGCCGGCTGCCTGGACCCGGTGCAGATCGACAACCCCTACGTCGACTGGCGGTCCAACGCCCTCACCCGCATCAAGGAGGCCTACCGCGGCTTCGGCCCCCAGGTCGCCCAGGTGCGCCTGCAGAACAACTACCGCGGCCCCATCTCCACCCGCGCCGACCTGCTGTAACCCGTCCGGCCCGCCGCGGGCGGCTTTCACCGCGTCTCGGGATCAGTACAGCGGGAAGCGCGCCGTCAGGGCCTTGACCTCTTCCTTGATGGCGGCCATCTTGTCCCGGAACGCCTGCAGCTTGACGGGGTCTTCCTTGTTCTCCTCGGAGCGCAGGACGCGGTCGATGAGCTCGGCGATGGTCTTCATCTCCTCGGGTCCCATGCCGCGGGTGGTGACGGCGGGGGTGCCGATGCGCAGGCCGGAGGCGATGTAGGGCTTGCGGGTGTCGAAGGGGACGGTGTTCTTGTTGACGGTGATGCCGGCCAGGCCGAGCCAGCGTTCGGCCTTCTTGCCGGAGATGAAGTCGGCGCCGAGGTCGATCAGGAAGAGGTGGTTGTCGGTGCCGCCGGAGACGATCCGCCAGCCGCGGGCCGCCACCTCGTCGCAGAGGATCTTGGCGTTGGCGACGATCCGCTTCTGGTACTCCTTCCACTCCGGGCGCATGGCCTCGGCGAAGGCCACCGCCTTGGCGGCGATGACGTGCATGAGCGGGCCGCCCTGGACGCCCGGGAAGACGGCCTTGTCGACGGCCTGGGCGTACTCCTCGGTGCAGAGGATCATGCCGCCGCGCGGGCCGCGCAGGGTCTTGTGGGTGGTGGTGGTGACGAAGTGGCAGTGGGGCACGGGCGAGGGATGCAGTCCGGCGGCCACCAGGCCGGCGATGTGGGCGATGTCGGCCATGAGCAGGGCGCCCGCCTCGTCGGCGATCTCGCGCAGCCGGGCGAAGTCGATCACCCGCGGGTAGGCCGAGGCGCCGCACACGATGAGCTTCGGCCTGTGCTCCAGGGCCAGCCTGCGGACCTCGTCGTAGTCGATGGTCTCGGTGTCCTTGCGGACGCCGTAGGGGACGACGTTGAACTCCTTGCCCGAGTAGTTGAGGGGGTGGCCGTGGCTGAGGTGGCCGCCGTGGGAGAGGTTCATGCCCATCATGGTGTCGCCGGGCTTGAGCACGGCCATGTAGACGGCCATGTTGGCCTGGGCGCCGGAGTGGGGCTGGACGTTGGCGTGCTCGGCGCCGAAGAGCTTCTTGGCGCGCTCCCGGGCCAGCTCCTCGGCGACGTCCACGAACTCGCAACCGCCGTAGTACCGCTTGCCCGGGTAACCCTCGGCGTACTTGTTGGTCATCACGGAGCCCATGGCCGCGAGCACGGCCGGCGAGACGAAGTTCTCCGAGGCGATCAGCTCGAGGCCCTCGTTCTGGCGCCGGCGCTCGTCCTCGAGCGCCCGGGCGAGCTCGGGGTCCACGGCCGCGACCAGCCGGTCGTGCACGTCGAAGAGTTGCTCCTTGAGCTCGGTCATGATCCTGTCTCCTCCCTCTCGATCTTGTCCACGCGCCGCTTGTGGCGGCCGCCCTCGAAGCCGGTGTCGAGGAAGACGGCGGCGACCTGCTCGGCGACCCCCGGCCCGAGGACCCGCCCGCCCAGGCAGAGGACGTTGGCGTTGTTGTGGCGGCGGGCGTACTCGGCGGTGTACGCGTCGTGGCACAGCGCCGCCCGGACCCCGGGATGGCGGTTCGCGGTCATGCTCATGCCGAGCCCGGTGCCGCAGATGAGGATGCCCCGGGCGGCCTCGCCGGCCTCGATGGCGGCCGCCAGCCGGTGGGCGTAGTCCGGGTAGTCCACCGACGTTTCGGAATCGACGCCGAGATCCCGCACCGTCTCGCCCCGGGCCTCGAGAAACGCGACCAGGTGTCGCTTGAGCCGGAATCCCGCGTGGTCGGACGCAATCAGGATCATCGGACCTCCCCCGTGAATCGTTGCTCGGGGCCGGGCTGCTCCAGGGACCGGTACTCCTCGAGGGCGAAGCGGTCGCTCATGCCGGCGATGTGATCCGCCACCAGCCGGGCGAACCCCGGGCTCTGATGGTAGCGGCCGGCCACCTCGTCCGCAACCGCCGTGATGGGGAGATCGCGCAGGTAGGGGAAGCCGAGCTCCTCCTTCGCCCGCAGGAGGACGTAGGAGGGCAGGTTCAGGGGATTCGTCCAGAAGGCCTTGAAGAGGCCGGTGAGCACCAGCCGCGCCCGCCAGTCCTGGCGGTTGACCTGGGGGTGGTTGATGATGAACTGGTAGATGAAGGCCTTGAGCTCGGCGAACAGCGGCGCCGCCGCCTCGGAGAACCAGACGGTGGTCTGGGACATGTCGCGGGCGTGCTCGGCGAAGTCGTCGTGGGTGGCGATGCTGCGCCGGTCGAGGAAGCGCTCCAGGCGCCGGGCGGTGGCGGTGAGAACGTCGGTGACCAGGAAGTGGATGATGCCGCGGACGAGCAGGTTCTGCCGCTGCCAGCGGCGGCGCTCGCCGCGGTAGGCGTCGCCGAGCCGTTCGATGATCGTTCGCGCGATGGCCATCTGCTCCACCCGTCCCAGCTCCGCCGACCCGGCGCGCAGGCCGTCCTCGAGATCGTGGGACTGCTGGGCGATCTCGTCGGCCACCGCCACCACCTGGCCCTCCAGGTGGCAGGGCTCGTCCAGGTGCAGGCCCTCGGGGTCGGGCAGGGGGAAGGGGAACCGCTTCTTCCAGCCGGTGTGCTTGAGGATGCCTTCCCGGACCTGGTCGGTGAGGTTGAGACCGGGATGGGTGTAACGCCGCTCGAGGAGATCCACCACCCGCAGCGACTGGTAGTTGTGCTTGAACGTGCCCACCTCGCGGACGACCGCGGGCGGCAGCCGCACGACCTCGTTCTCGCCGGCGAGGATCTCCTTGAGCACCGCCTCGCCGGTGTGGCCGAAGGCCGTGTGGCCGAGATCGTGACCGAGGGCGATGGCCTCCACCAGGTCCTCGTTGAGGCGCAGGGTGCGGGCGATGGTGCGGCCGATCTGGGCCACCTCGAGGGTGTGGGTGAGGCGGGTGCGCTGGTGGTCGGCGAGGTGGGGCACGAAGACCTGCGTCTTGTGCTTGAGGCGGCGGAAGGCGCGCGAGTGCAGGATCCGGTCGCGGTCGCGCTGGAAGGCCATCCGGTAGTCGAAGTGCCGTCCCTCCGGGGCCACCGGCAGCTGCCGGGTCCCCTCCCGGGAGCGCGTGGCGTAGACGGCGAGGCGCTCTTCCTCGGCCGCCTCCATGGCCCCGCGATCGGAGAGCAGGCGACTGGTCATCGCCACCAATCTACTACGGCCGGCCGCGGCCGGTCACCCGGCCGTCGCGGAACCCGCCCGGGGCGGGCCCGAGCCGTCCCCATCCGGGTCAAGGTGGGCGAGGAGCTCGCCGACCACGCGCAGGCTGCCGGCGGCGAGCACGGGGTCGGGGAGGCGGTCGAGACCGGCCCGCGCCTCCGGCGCCCGCAGGGCGTCCGGGAAGGCGGCCGCCAGCTCCTCCACCGGCATGGCGCGATCGCCCGGGAGGGGAAACACGGCCACCCGGCCGACGAGGGGGCGGAGAAGTCCGGCCATGGCCCGCACCGGCTTGTCGGCGAGGCAGGAGAAGAGCAGGTTGTAGCGCCGGCCGGAGCGCTCGAGATAGGCGGCCAGCGCCGCCGCCGCCTCGACGTTGTGCGCCCCGTCCAGGAGCACGCGCCGGCCGGCGATGGTGTGGGCGGACAGCCGTCCCGGCCAGCGCACCCGGGCGAGCCCCTCGCGGAC
>CAZXXL010000186.1:0-6178 GCA_964644635.1 uncultured Thermoanaerobaculia bacterium
TGCGCGGCGGCGATGCCGATGATCTCGAGCACCAGCGCCCACACGGCCGCAATTAATCCGCCGCAGAAGGGGATCACCTGGGCGACCTGGGCCGTGGCGGCGTAGCTCATCACCCGGAAGGTCGCGGCGAAACCCTCGTTGGCGCCGCCCAGGATGAGCAGCATCAGGTGGACGATGCCCGACCACACGAAGAGGCCGAAAACGATGATCACCGGCGCGAAGATCATCACGGCGACGGTGGCGGCGGCCGACATGCCCATGCCGCGCATGCCCTCCATGCCGGGCATGAAGCGCCAGGTCATCCCGCGCATGGCGAGGCCGTAGAGCTGGCTGACGATGACCGCGAGCCAGCCGATGATCACGGCGTAGACGATGGGACGCAGCAGGTCGCCCCGCGTGGGCATACGCTCGTAGGCCTCCGCGGGCCGGGTGATGAAGAGCTTCAGGGTCTCGAAGAATCCGTCCACGGGCGGCCGGCCCGGGGTCTCCCAGGGCAGGCCGGCCGGAACCGGTATCCCCTCGTCGGTGGGCGGCGGTGGTGGAACACTGGCCATGGTGACCTCCTCCTCGTTGTTCGCGTTCCCTCGATTCTACCGCGGCCCGGGAGCGCGCGTGTGAGCCCGACGCGCCGGCCTCACCGCGAGACACCACCGGGAACCCGGGCCAGCAGCCCCGTGGCGGCGAGGGCCAGCAGCGAGCCGAGGCCGAACGCCGCCGGCGCCCCCAGCACGCTCCACAGGGCGCCGAAGACGATGCTCGCCGGCAGGGCCGCGAGGCCCACAGTGGCGTGGTAGGCCCCGAAGGCGCCGCCGCGGCCCTCCGGGCCGGCCAGGTCCGCCACCCAGGCCTTTTCGGTCGGCTCGGTGAGCCCGAAGAAGATGCCGTAGACCAGGAAGGCGGCGATGAAGACGGTCCTCCCGGCGCCCAGGGCGAAGGTGGCGTAGACGGCCGCGTAGAGGAGGAACCCCGCCGCCATCATCGGCTTTCTCCCGGCGCGGTCGGAGAGGCGGCCGCCGAACCAGTTGCCGCCGAGCCGGACCAGGTTGTGGGCGGCCCACAGGGCCGACACGCCGGCGGCCGAGATCCCGGCGCCGGCAAGCCGCAGGAGGAGGAACGCGTCGGTGGAGTTGCCGAGGGTGAAGACGGCCAGCGCCAGCAGCAGCGGGCGCAGGGGACGGGCGGCCTCGCGGATCGACGGCGCCGGGCGCGAAGGGTCCGGTGCGGCGGACGCCGGCTCGTGCACCCCGGCGAGGAGGATGACGAGGACCACGGCGCCGGGAACCGCGGCGGCGTAGAACACGTGGCGCAGGTCGAGGCCGGCCGCCTGCAGCAACAGCACCGCCACCAGCGGGCCGAGCACCGCGCCGGCATGGTCCATGGCCCGGTGGACGCCGTAGGCGGCGCCGCGCAGGTCGGGGGGTGTGGCGTCGGCGATCAGCGCGTCGCGGGGCGAGGTTCTGAGGCCCTTGCCGACGCGGTCGGCGAACCGAAGTCCAAGCACTGTCGGCCAGGCCGCGGCGAGGCCGATGAGGGGACGGGCGACCGCGGCGATGCCGTAGCCGCAGACCACCAGCGGCTTGCGACGGCGGACGCGGTCGGACCACCACCCGGAGACCAGCTTGAGGATCGAGGCGGTGGACTCGGCGACCCCCTCGATGATGCCCAACGCTGCCGGCCCGGCGCCGAGGATGCCGGTGAGGAAGACCGGCAGGAGCGGGTAGATCATCTCGCTCGACAGGTCGGTGAAGAGGCTGACCAGCCCCAGCATGATCACCGTCCGCGGCAGCCGCCTGAGCCAGGACATCGTCCCGGAGGATAGCAGGCGGCGGCACGGGGGCGTTCGCCGCCGGCGCGGGTCCCGCCGTCAGGTCCCGATCCGCAGCAGCGTCACCAGCGGGTCGTCGAAGGCGTCCTCGCGGCCGAGGTCGATCTCCCCCTCCAGGCACCAGAGGTTCTCGTCCGCGGGATCGTGGAGGACCTGGGTGACGCGCCAGCGGAGGGGACCGTCGGCGACGATCCGCGTGGCGTCCGCGAGGCGGGCGCGGGCGTCGAAGAGGAGCTCGCCGTGGGCCGCGAAGAAGGGCGCCATGGCGGCCTCGAGACGCGCCGGGGTCCACGGGCCCTCGGGATCGGCCGGGTCCGAGCGGACGGCGGCGGCCGCCGCCTCCCAGTCGCGGGCTGCCAGGGCGTGGACGATGCGGTGCATGGCGGCGCGAACCCGGGCGGCGAAGGTGCGCGGGTCGGCCGTGAGCTCGGCGATGGCGATCTCCCGGTAGCCGGCGCGCGTGTCGCCGGCGTGGCGCAGGCGCAGCTCGGGATGGAGCAGGAATTCCCACTCCTCGAGCAGGGAGCGGTCGATGGCCTCGATCATGTCGCGGAAGTACCCGATGGCGTCGTCGAGGCCCCCGGTGCGCGCCCAGGCGGGCACGCTCTGGACCAGGGTCTTGTAGAGCTGGTTGACGTAGCGCAGGAGCACGCCTTCCGAGCGCTGGAGGCCGTACAGGCGCACGTAGTCGGCGAAGGTGAAGTAGCCCTCGAACATCTCCCGGCCGACGGACTTGGGCCGGATGACGTCGGCCCCAAGCCAGGGATGGGCGGCGCGGAAGATAGCGAAGGTCTCCTCGATGAGCTCCCGCCGCGGCTGGGGATGGGTCACCTCGTCGAGGCGGGCCACCCGCTCCTCGTAGGATGCGCCCTCCGCCTTGAGCCGGGCGAGCAGCTCGCGTTTGGCCCGGTCCACCTGCCGGTAGAGCACGACCCTGGGATCCTCCAGGATCGCCTCGGCCAGGGTGATGACGTCGAGGGCGTAGTCGTCGGCGGCGGGGTCGAGCACGCCGATGGCCTCGACCAGGTACAGCGACAACGTGCGGTGCAACGAGAAGTCCCACTGCAGGGCCTCGTTGACCACCACCCAGCGGTAGGCCGTGTGGCGGTCGCGGACGGTGGTCAGGATCCCGGCGCGGCGGAGGGAACGGACCAGCCGTGCCGCCTGGGTGAGCAGTCGGCGTCTGGCGTCGCCGCGCTCGTGGCAGTGGTCGATGAGCTCGCGCAGGCTGGCGAAGTTGCGGCGCCCGGGATCGTTCTCCTCGGCGTCGCGCTGCAGGAGCTGGACGATCATGCCGGCGGTGATCCTGAACCGGGACCGGAGGGTCTCGGGCGGGCTCGCGATCAGCCGCTCGAAGGTCTCCCGCGACCAGCTCACCTCGCCCTTGGCGGCCTGCCGCGCGCGGCCCTTGTTCTTCTTTCCCCCGGCCGCCCGCCGTTCCCGCAGCCGCCGTTCGATGACGTCTTCCGGGGCCTGGGCGACCACGCTGCCGGCCTCGTCGAACCCCTTGCGGCCGGCCCGGCCGGCGATCTGCTTGAAGTCGCGGACGCGGAGGATGCGCACCTTCTGCCCGTCGAACTTGGCCAGCCGGGTGAAGAGCACGGTCCGGATGGGGATGTTGACGCCGACGCCCAGGGTGTCCGTACCCGAGATCACCGCCAGCAGCCCGCGCTGGGCGAGCTGCTCCACCAGGAGGCGGTATCTGGGGAGCAGGCCCGCGTGGTGGACGGCGATGCCGAAGCCCAGAAACCGCCGCAGCTCCCTGCCGTAGGGCGAGTCGAAGCGGAAGCCGGCGACGGCCTCGCGGATGGCCTCCCGCTGCTCGCGGCCGGCGAGCCGCATCCCGGTCAGCTTCTGGGCCAGCTCGGCGCACTCCCGCTGGGTGAAGTTGACGACGTAGATGGGCGCCCTGCCCGAGGCGGCGAGCTCCTCGATGGTCTCGTGGATGGGGGTCTCCCGGTACTCCCAGTCGAGGGGCACCGGGCGCTCGTCCGAGCTGACCACGGCCACCCCGCGGCCGGTCCGCTCCTCGATCCGCCGGGCGATGGCGGTGGTGTCGCCGAGGGTGGCCGACATGAGGAGGAAGCGGGTGCGCGGGAGGGCGATCAGGGGCACCTGCCAGGCCACGCCGCGCTCGGGGTCGCCGTAGTAGTGGAACTCGTCCATGACCACGTCGGCAACGTCGAGGGCCTCGCCGCGGCGCAGGGCCATGTTGGCGAGCACCTCGGCGGTGCAGCAGACGATGGGAGCGCCGGGGTTGATGCTGGCGTCGCCGGTCAGCATGCCCACGGCGTCGGCGCCGAAGAGCTCGCAGAGGTGGAAGAACTTCTCGCTGGCCAGGGCCTTGATGGGCGAGGTGTACACCGACCGGCGGCCGGCGGCCAGGCCCGCGAAGTGGAGCCCGAGGGCCACCAGCGACTTGCCGGACCCGGTGGGCGTCTGAAGGATCACGTGCCGTTCGGCGAGCACCTCGAGGAGGGCCTCCTCCTGGGCCGGGTAGAGCTCGAAACCGGCCGCCCCGGCCCAGGCCAGGAACGCGTCGAGAACGCCGTCGGCGTCCGTCCCGCGCTGGGGCAGGAAGGCGGCGAGGGTCGGCCGCCTGGCCACGGATTCGGGGTTCGTGCTCATGGCCGGGAGTCGGGATTATCGCACTTCCGGGGCCGCCGGGCGGTACGGTGTGGTACAAGGACGGCATGCTTCGGGGCATGGGGGACGGGCCCGGTGTGCGGGCGGCGCTGGCGGCGGCCGTCTTCGCGGCCGCCCTGCTGGCGGCGCTGGCGGTCGCCGACACCCTGCACCCACCGGGCACCTTCCTGAAGTACCCGGCCGCGGCGGCGCACCCGGATCCCTCCCGGGTCCAGGATTACAGCCCGCTGTACCTCGGCCTCGCGCGGATCGTGGTGCCCGCCGGGGGCGTTCGCGGGCTGCGGGTGGTGCAGGCGGTCCTCTTCGCCGGCACGGCGGTCCTGGCGGCGCTCGCCGTGGCCCTGGCGGCGGGTCCGGCGGCAGGAATGGCGGCCGGCCTCTTCCTCGCCTCCTACCGGCCCTTCCTCGTCTACGCGGGCGTCCTCGAGCCGGAGACGTTGATCCTCTTCCTGCTTGCGGCGGCCCTGGCCGCGGGCCAGGCTGCCCGGCGCGCCAACTCGCGGAACACCGCCTCGCGGGCGTCGCCCCTGTGGGCGGCCGCCGCCGCCGGGGCCGTGGCCATGGCCGCCCTGGCGCGGCCCCAGTTCGTCATTCTCGTGCCGGTGTGGATCGCGTGGACGGCGGGCGGCGCCGGCGGGCGAGATCGCCGCTCGATCCTCGCCGCGACGGCGGCGGCCGTGCTGGTCCTGGCGGCCTTCGCCGGACCGCGGCTGGCGCGGACCGGGAACCTGGCGGTGATGGACCCGGGAACGGTCTTCTACGAGGGGAACGGTCCCCGGGCCGTGTGGGGCATGTACACGCCGCCCGGGCTGGTGGAACGCCTCCAGGCGGCGAGCCGCGAGCCGGACGCCGCGCACGTCGTCTACCGGCGGCTGGCGGAGGCCGAGCTCGGGCGCCCGCTGACGCGGACCCGGGCCAACCGGTACTGGGCGGGGCTGGCCGTGGACGCCATCGTGCACCGGCCGGGGAGGGCGGCGGTACGGTTTCTCCACAAGGCGATCCTCGCCGTCGCTCCCGCGGAGCTCCACGACCTGGTGAACGCCCTCGATTTCGATCGTCGCGTGCGCCGCCGGCTGCCGTGGGGCTGGGGCGTGGTGTTCCTGGCCGCCGCAGCCCTGGGCCCCGGAATCGCGAAGCGGCGGCGGGAGCTGGCCGGCCCGCTCTCGATCGCGGCCCTGGCCTGGGCGGTGCAGGTGGTCTTCTACCCGTCGGCCCGGCAGCGTCTGCCGCTGGCCCTGGCCCTGGTCGTGGCCGCGGCCGCCGCTCTCCCGGTGCACGCGGGCGGGCGCCGTCGTCCGGCCGCGGCGGCCGTGGGGTTGCTGCTCCTCGTCATCGTGACATGGGTCTCTGCGCCGCCGGCGGTTTACCAGGAGGCGCGCCTGGGATCGGGGCTCGCGCCCCTGCCGCCCGGCGCCGGCGGGCGGGTGGCGGCGTTCCTCGACGGGCGCTCCTGGCGGCCCCGGGCGGGGCGCACGGCGCGGCTGGTCGTCGCGGCCGGGGACGCCTTCCGGGGCGGGAGGTTCCTCGGCTCCTCCGATCCGCTCGTGGTGGCGCTCCTCGGAGCAGCGGCGGGCCCGGCGTGGCTGCGCGCCCGGGCAGACTGCTGGCTGGCCCGGGCGGCGCTGGTGGGCCGCGACCGGGCCCGGGCGGCGCGCCTGGCGGGCGGCGCCGCCCGGCTCCGTCCCGGGCCCGTGGCCGCCCCGCCGG
>CAZXXL010000187.1:0-6177 GCA_964644635.1 uncultured Thermoanaerobaculia bacterium
GGCGAGCCCCTCGGCGGCCAGGAAGGCCAGCGGCATCCACTGGAAGGCGATGAACCGCCCGAGGTGGCTGGTCAGCGAGACCGAGATCCCACCCAGGGACCAGGCCAGGGAGGCGACGGCGGCGGGCCAGGGTCCGAGCCGCAGCCGGCGGGCGAGGAGGAAGGCGCCGACGGCCCCGAGCAGGAGGTGGAGCACGATCTCGAGGTTGAGACCGGTGACGGCGTCCACCAGCCGGTAGAGTCCCCGCGTCGGGTAGAGCACGAACCGGTTGGGATTCCCGAGCAGCGGCTGGCCGCCATTGAGAAGCGGATCCCAGAGCAGGTCCGGCACGATCCCCGCCTCGCCGGAGAGCAGACGGGCGGTGCCCATGTACTGGCGGTAGAGGTCGCGGTAAAACAGGGTGCTCCGGCCGCCGATCACCGGCCACAGCCAGACCAGCAGCCCCACGAGGACGGCGGCCAGCGGGAGTCCGTGCCACCGGCCTCCGGTCGCCCCCCCGCCGGCCCCGGCGCCCCCGCCGGTCACATCCACCGGCCTCCCATGCCCGGCGCCCGGGCGCCGCCGGTTGCGGCCTCCCGCGGCCGTTCGAGGCTCATCCCCGGGTCCTTTCCCCGCCGCCGCCGCCCAGGCCGAGCTCGGCGAGCTGGGCGGCATCGACGGCGGCCGGGGCGCCGGTCATGAGGCACGAGCCCGAGGTGGTCTTGGGGAAGGCGATGACGTCGCGGATGGACTCGCGGCCGGCCATGAGCATGACGATGCGGTCGAGTCCGAGGGCGATGCCGCCGTGGGGCGGCACCCCGTAGCGGAAGGCCTCGAGGAGGAAGCCGAAGCGCGCACTCGCCTCCTCCTCGCCGATGCCGAGGGCGGCGAACATCCGCCGCTGGAGGGCGGGGTCGTTGATCCGGATGGAGCCGCCGCCCAGCTCGACGCCGTCCATGACCACGTCGTAGGCCCGCGCGTGGACCGATGCCGGGTCGCTCTCGAGCCGGTCGGCCTCCTCCGGGCGGGGCGCGGTGAAGGGGTGGTGGCAGGCGTAGAAGCGGCCGTCCTCCTCGCTCCACTCGAGGAGGGGGAAGTTCGTCACCCAGAGGAAGTCGTGCCGTCCGGCCGGGATCAGCCGGTGCTCCCGGGCGAGGTGGACGCGCAGCGCGCCGAGGGCGGCGAAGACGACCTTCTCCGCTCCCCCGACCACCAGCAGGAGATCCCCGACCCCGGCGCCGGCGGCGTCGAGGAAGCGCTCGACGCCGGCCTCGCGGAGTGCCTTCTTCGCGGGCGAGGCGACGCCCTCCGCGGTCCGCTTGAGCCACAGCACGCCCGCCGCGCCGTAGGGCCTGACGAACTCCGACAGCGCGTCCAGCTGCTTGCGCGAGAGCGTCGCGCCGCCGGGGAGGACGATTCCCTTCACCCGGCCCTCGGCGGCCGCCGCCTCGAGCACCCGGAAGCCGCAGCCGGGGCACAGCGGCCCCAGCTCCACCAGCTCGAGGCCGAAGCGGGTGTCGGGCCGGTCGGTGCCGAAGCGCTCCATGGCCTCGGCGTGCTCGAGCCGCGGGAAGGTCTCCGGCGGCTGGATGCCGGCGAGGGGAAAGATCCTGCGGAAGAGTCCCTCGGTGAGGACGAAGATGTCCTCCTCGCGCACGAAGGAGGCCTCGACATCGATCTGGGTGAACTCGGGCTGGCGATCGGCGCGCAGGTCCTCGTCGCGGAAGCAGCGCGCGATCTGCACGTAGCGCCCGATCCCGGCCACCTGCAGCAGCTGCTTGAAGAGCTGCGGCGACTGGGGAAGGGCGTAGTAGGAGCCTTTGTGGAGGCGCGACGGCACCAGGAAGTCCCGCGCGCCCTCCGGCGTCGAGCGGGTGAGGATCGGCGTCTCCACCTCGATGAAGCCCATCTCGTCGAAGTAGCGGCGGGTCTCGGCCACCACCCGGTGGCGCAGCACCAGGTTGGCCGCCATCACCGGGCGGCGCAGGTCGAGGTAACGGTAGGTGAGCCTCAGGTCCTCCGAGGCGTTGGTGTCGTCCTCGATGACGAACGGCGGCGTCTCGGCCTCGGCGAGCACCTCCAGCTCGTCGACGCGGATCTCCACCTCGCCGGTGGGCAGGTCCGGGTTGGCCTGGCCCTCCGCGCGCTCCCGCACCACGCCGCGCACCCGCAGCACGTCCTGGCCGGAGAGCTTTTCGCCCTCGCCGACCATGGCGTCCTCGAAGACCAGCTGCACCAGTCCCGTGCGGTCCCGCAGGTCCACGAACACCAGCCCGCCGAGGTCCCGCCGCCGGCGCACCCAGCCCACCAGCTCCACCTCCCGCCCCAGGTCGGAGCGGCTCAACCGCCCGCACCACGGCCTCTCCCACGCCGATACCGTCATCACAACCTCCCGGTCGGAGCCATCCGACACGATCGGCGGGAGATTATCACGCGGGGGTTCGGGCAGGGAGCGCGTCCGCCGCGCCGTCAGGCGGGAGCCGTCCCCGCCGGGCCGGCCAGCCGGGCGGCCACGTCCGCGAGGGGCACACGCTCCTGCTCGCTGCGATCGAGGTCGCGGACGGTGACCTCACCCGCGGCGAGCTCGTCGGGGCCGACGATGACGGCGGCGCGGGCGCCGATCTTGGTGGCCCACTTGAGGGCCGCGCGCAGGGATCTGCCGGTCACCTCGACCTGAGCCCGGCTTCCGCGCCCGATCAGGTCCCGGGCGAGGGCGAAGGCGGCGGGGACGGCCTCCCCGGCGAGCGGGAGCACCACCACCGGGCGCACGCCGAGCACCCTCGCCTTGAAGGGCTCCGGCAGCACCTCCACCAGCCGATCCTCGCCGATGGCGAAGCCGATCCCGGGAACCTGCGGGCCGCCGAGGTCGGCGATCAGCCGGTCGTAGCGGCCACCGCCGCAGATCACCGCCCCCTCGCCGAGCTGGGGCGACACCACCTCGAAGACGGTGCGCAGGTAGTAGTCGAGGCCGCGCACCAGCCGCGGCGCCCGCCGGACCGGGATGCCGAGGTCGGCGAGGCCCCGTTCCACGGCCTCGACGTGGGTCCGCGCCTCCGGCGAGACGAGCTCGGCGATGGGCGTCGTCGCCGCCACCAGCTCCCGGCACGTGGGGACCTTGCAGTCGAGGATGCGGAGCGGGTTCTCGTCCCAGCGCCGCCGGCAGTCCCCGCACAGCTCTTCCCGGTGCGGCTCCAGCTCGCGCTTGAGGCCGGCGACGAAACGCGGGCGGTCCTCGGGATCGCCGAGGTTGTTGAGCTGGATCTCGAGGTCGTCGAAGCCCAGGGCGGCGAGGAAGAGGTGCAGGGCCATGATCACCTCGACGTCCGCCTGGGGCGTCTCGGCGCCGAGGAGCTCGATGCCGATCTGCGCGAACTGGCGGTAGCGGCCGCGCTGCATCTTCTCGTAGCGGAACATGGGCCCGATGTAGTAGAGGCGCTGGGGCTGGGGCCGCTGGGCGAGACCGTTCTCGATGAAGGCCCGGGCGACGCCGGCGGTGCCTTCCGGCCGCAGGGTCAGCGAACGGCCCTTGCGGTCCGCGAAGGTGTACATCTCCTTGGTGACGATATCGGTCCCCTCGCCGACGCCGCGAACGAAGAGCTCGGTGGGCTCGAGCACGGGCAGGCGGATCTCCTCGTAGCCCAGGCCGCCGAAGATCCGGCGCGCCTCCGCTTCCACGGCCGCCCACAGCCGCGACTCCGGCGGCAGGATGTCCCGGGTCCCCTTGACCTTCCGGATCATGATCCGCCGCCCTCCGGGACGCCGCTCACCAGCCGGCCCGGCTCGCCGGCCAGGTAGCGCGTCTTGTACTCCAGGTAGTGGCGGGCGGTGAGCCGGATCCGTTCCCGCTCCTCGTCGGTGACCTCCCGCTTGACCTCGGCGGGCACGCCCGCCACCAGGGTCCCGGCCGGCACCTGGAAGCCCTCGCGAACCAGGGCGCCGGCGGCGACGATGGAGCCCTCGCCGATCTCGGCGCCGTTGAGGATGACGGCTCCCATCCCGATCAGGCACTCCCGCCGGATGGTGCAGCCGTGGAGGATCGCCCCGTGACCGACGCTGACGTCCTCCTCGAGGAGGGTGGGCCACAGGTTGTTCTCGACGTGGACGATGACGCCGTCCTGCAGGTTCGAGCGGGCCCCGATCCGGATCCAGTGGATGTCGCCGCGCAGGATGACGCCGTACCAGATGGAGACGTCGTCCGCCAGCGTCACGTCACCGACGATGGTGGCGTTCTCGGCCACGAAGACCCGCTCGCCGAAGCTCGGTTTCTTCCCGTCTATCGCTCGGATCATCATCGCTCGTCTCCCCGCCGCAACCGGCCGTTGGAACCTACCACAGGGGGTATCTCCCGGCAACAGCGAAGGATACCGCAGGGCGGGAAAAACCGGCCCTGATACGCGGTCGCTCCCGGATCATCAACCCGCGTGAACACGGTACTTGTGGAAGGACTCCGGCGGCCGTCCTGTATCAACTCTCTACAGATGAAGGAGATAGGCATAACTCCAGCGAAATCAATACCTTGAGAATTTTCCACAGACAGCCCGGCACGATGGGAAAACTCATGCATTCCATGGACTTAACGTGATTTCCACAGTCTTTTCCACAACCTTTTCCACAGGGCGCGGCGGCCTCAGGGGAACGCGATCGGACCCTCGCGGAGGCGGGCCGGTTCGCCGCCCGTGAGGTCGACGATGGTGCTGCCCGGACCCCCGGGTGTGGGGCCGCCGTCGAGCACCAGGTCGGGCGGCTCGGCGAGCTCGGCGGCGGCCGCGGCGGTGACCGCGGGAGGCTGCCCGTGCCGGTTCGCCGAGGTGCCGGTGAGGGGGCCGGTGGCGGCGAGCAGCGCCCGCAGCAGGGCGTGATCCGGCACCCGCACCGCGAGCGTGCTCCGGCGGGCCGCAGCGAGCGGTACGCGGGCCGGCAGCACCACCGTCAGCGGCGCCGGCCAGACCGCCTCGAGGCGCTCCCGCCACGCGGCCGGGATCTCGGCCAGCTGCTCCACCTGGTCCAGGTCCGCCGCCAGCACGGGGACGCCCATCTCCGGCGGCCGCCCCTTCATGCGCAGGAGCTTCGCCAACGCCCGCTCGGACGCGGGATCGGCGGCGAGGCCGTAGAAGGTCTCCGTGGGCACGGCGAGGACGCCGCCCGAGGCGAGCACCCGGCGGACGGCCGGCAGCGCGGCCTCGAGATCGGACGGGGTCGCGAAGGGCAGGATCTTCATGGGCCCTGGAGGAGGGCGCGGGCATGCTCCAGGGCCGAGGCCTGCACCCGCTCCCCGGCCAGCATGCGGGCGAGCTCGGCCACCCGTTCCTCCGCCGACAGCGGGGTCACCCGGGTCACCGCCCGGCCGCCGGCCATTACTTTCTCGACCCGGATCTGGCTCGCCGCCCGGGCCGCCACCTGGGGCAGGTGGGTCACCACCAGCACCTGATCGACCTCGGCCAGCTCCGCCAGCACGCCGCCCAGGGCCGCGGCGGTCGCGCCACCGAGGCCCGCGTCCACCTCGTCGAAGAGCAGGGTCATCCCCCGGCCCCCGAGGCGGCCCCTCAGGGCCGTGCGCAGGGCGAGGTGAAGCCGCGACAGCTCGCCGCCGGAGGCGATCCGGGCCATGGGCCGGGGCGTCTCGCCCGGGTTGGCGGCGATCAGGAGCTCGCACTCGGCCACCCCGCCGGCGTCGAAACGTACCCGGCGCCCGCGCCGTTCGAGGGGGCTTTGCGGGTCCTCGCGCTCGGTCCAGCGCAGCTCGAGGAGCGTCCCGCCCATGTCGAGGCGGCCGAGGATCTCCGCGGCCGCCGCGAGCAGGGCCTCGCCCGCCTCCCTGCGGGCGGCGTCGAGCTCCTCGGCGGCCCCGGCGTAGGCCGCCAGCGCCGCCTCCGCCCGGGCGCGGGCCTCCTGGAGCCGGTCCTCGACGGACTCCAGCTCCCGGCGCTCCGCCTGCAGGCGCTCCCGGTGCTCGAGCACCGCCTCCAGGGGCGAGCCGTACTTGAGCACGAGCTGCTCGAGGCGGTGCAGGCGGCCCTCGACGGACTCCAGCTCCGCCGGATCGGGCTCCACGCCGGCGGTCAGCCCCTGGATCTCGCGCACCGTCTCCTCCACCAGGATGCGGGCCTCGCGCAGGCGGGCAGCCCCCTCGTCCAGGCGCACCCCGCAGTGGGCCAGCTCCTCCGCCTCCCGCTCGGCGCGGGCGAGCCCGCCCTGGAC
>CAZXXL010000188.1:0-6171 GCA_964644635.1 uncultured Thermoanaerobaculia bacterium
CCGCCGGCCCGCGCAGCGGGCTGCGGCCGCAAGGCCGCACAGGACGGGCGATCACCTCCCGGAGAAGCAGCGGGATCGCGCAGGACCGTTCTCTCGGCGAGTGTCACAAGCGAGCAAGGAGGGATTGACCTCGTGGTCATCCCGACGATGCGAGCGCAGTGACGCACGGCGAGGGGGCGGTCATCGCGATCCCCTCCCCAAAAGAGGGAGTGGCGGCCAACGTCCACGGGCGCTGGGATATCAAGCGGGCATGGGCGGCCGCAGGCCGCCGTGGCGCGAGGCGAGGGGCGACGCGACCCGCAGGGTCGCGGAGGCCGGAGCCGAGCGCCCCAGGGGACGCCGCCGCAGGCGGCGGGCCCATGCCCGCGCCGGGGCGTTGGGATCCTTCTCCCAGCGCGCTCCAACGCTGCCAGGGATCGCCACGTCGCCGGGCTTCGCCCGGCTCCTCGCGATGACAGCGCAAAGGGTTCTCCCAATGGCACGGTCCTCGGGGTGGCGTGCGCGCAGGCGAAGCGAAGCTTCGCGCGCTTACGCCACCTCGCGATGACGACTTTCGGATTGTCAGGGCATTGCGCGGGCTCAGAAGAGCCCAACGCCCCAGAGGTCGTGGATGTGCAGGACGCCCGCCACCCGGCCCTCGTCGTCGGTGACCATCAGGGAGGTGATGCGGCGATCCTCGAGCACGCGCAGCGCCGAGGTCGCCAGCTCGTCCGGCCCGATGGTCACCCCACCGCGATGCATGACCTCGGCGGCCGTCCGGTGCAGCGGGTTCTCCTCGCGCTCCATGAGCCGCCGCAGGTCGCCGTCTGTGATCACCCCCAGGAGATGCCCGGCCTCGTCCTGGACCGTGGTCACGCCCAGTCCCTTGCGGCTCATCTCGTAGATGACGTCCTTCATCGCGGTCCCGGGCCCCACCCTGGGCACCTCGTCACCGCCGTGCATGAGCTCCCCCACCCTCAAGAACCGCTTGCCCAGCTTGCCGCCCGGGTGGAGGCGGGCGAAGTCTTCCTCGCGGAAGCCCTTGCGCACGGACACCACCACCGCCAGCGCGTCGCCGAGCGCCAGGGCGGCGGTGGTGGAGGCGGTCGGCGCCAGGTTGAGGGGGCACGCCTCCCGGCGGACGCCGAGGTCGAGGTGCACCTCGGCCTCGCGGGCGAGGGTCGAGCCCGGGTTGGAGGTCATGGCGATGAGGGGGACCCCGAGCCGCTTCAGCACCTCGGCCAGGCGGAGGATCTCCTCGGTCTCCCCGGAATTGGAGACGCAGAAGACGAGGTCGTCCCGGGTCACCATCCCCAGGTCGCCGTGAATCGCCTCGGCCGGGTGGAGGAAGAGCGCCGGGGTGCCGGTGGAGGCCATGGTCGCCGCCAGCTTCCGGCAGATGATCCCGGACTTGCCCATCCCCGACCAGACCACCCGCCCCGGGCAGGCGAGCACCAAGTCCACGGCCCGCTCGAAGTCGGCGCCGATCGACTCGATGAGCCCGCGGATGGCGTCCGCCTCCGCCGCCAGCACCTTGCGGGCGATGGAGAGCGTCATCCTGTGCCCCCCGCCGCCGCCCGGGCGACGGCTTCCAGCTCGCCAATCAGGCGGTCGAGCTCGTCGGGACGGAGCTGGGTCGTGGCGTCCGAGAGCGCCCGCGGCGGGTCGGGATGGGTCTCGACGAAGAAGCCGTCGACCCCGACCGCGGCGGCGGCCCGCGCCAGGTACGGGTAGAACTCCCGCGCGCCGCCGGTGGCGTGACCGAGGCCCCCGGGAAGCTGGAGCGAGTGGGTGACGTCGAAGATGACGGGCGCCGTCCTCCTCATGACCGGGATGCCGCGGAAGTCCACCACCAGGTTGTGGTAGCCGAAGGAGGTCCCGCGCTCGGTGAGCATGACCCGCCGATTGCCCGTGGAGCGCACCTTCTCCACGGCGTTGCGCATGTCCTCCGGCGCCATGAACTGTCCCTTCTTGATGTTGACGGCGGCCCCGGTGCGGCCGGCCGCGATCAGCAGGTCGGTCTGGCGGCAGAGGAAGGCCGGGATCTGCAGCACGTCGGCGACCCGGGCCGCGGGCTCGGCCTGCCACGGCTCGTGGATGTCGGTCAGCACCGCGAGGCCGGTCTCCGCCTTCACCGTGGCCAGCACGGCCACGCCGGCCTCCAGCCCGGGACCACGGAAGCTGTCGAGGGACGACCGGTTCGCCTTGTCGAAGGAGGCCTTGAAGACGAGCCGGATCCCGTGCCGGCCGGCGATCCGGCGCAGCTCGCGGGCGACGGCGACGGCCGCCTCCTCGGACTCGATCACGCACGGCCCGGCGATATAGAGGCGCTCACCGCCGCCGACACGGATACCCGAACCGAGCTCGAAACCGTTTTCGCCCATCATGGCGGAGTTTACACCAGCGACCCCTCGGCCTCGGCCGCCGAGGCCGCGGCCGGCGTCTCCTCCGGGCCGTCCTCGACGTTCTCCAGACGCTTCTTCCGGTACTCGACGGCGGCGGCCACGAAGGAACGGAACAGGGGGTGGGCGTCGTAGGGCTTGGACCGGAACTCCGGGTGGAACTGGCAGGCCAGGAACCAGGGATGGTCCGGCAGCTCGATCACCTCCACGAAGATTCGGTCCGGGGACTTGCCGCTCACCACCAGTCCCTTCTCCTCGAACAGCGGAACGTACTCCGGGTTGACCTCGTAGCGGTGGCGGTGGCGTTCCCAGACCTCGTCGGCCCCGTAGGCGGTCCAGGCGAGGGAACCGGGCTTGAGACGGCAGGGATACTTGCCCAGGCGCATGGTCCCGCCGAGCTGGTCCACGCCCACCAGCTCGCGCATCTTGTAGATCACCTTGTAGGGCGGGTTGGCGTCGAACTCGGTGGAGTTCGCGCCGGCCAGCCCGCAGACGTTGCGCGCGAACTCGATCATCGCCGTCTGCAGCCCGAGGCAGATCCCGAAGAACGGGATCTTGCGCCCGCGGGCGAACTCGATGGCCCGCACCATGCCCTCGATGCCCCGCTTCCCGAACCCGCCCGGCACGAGGATGGCGTCCACCTCGAAGAGCTTCTCCGGGTAGCCCGAGCCCTCCAGGCCCTCGGAATCGATGAACACCAGGTCCACCTTCACGCCGTTGGCGAGGCCGCCGTGGGCGAGGGCCTCGTTGAGCGACTTGTAGGAGTCCGAAAGATCGACGTACTTGCCGACGATGCCGATGGACACCTGGCCCTTGGGATTGTGGAACGCGTCCACGACCGTGCGCCACCGGGAGAGATCGCGGGTTCCCTTGGGGAGGCCGAAAATCTCCAGCACGTAGTCGTCGAAGCCCTCCGCGGCCAACTTGAGGGGCACCTCGTAGATGGTGCCGACGTCCTGGGCCGGGATCACCGCCCGCTGCTCGACGTTGCAGAACAGGGCGATCTTCTCCCGCAGCTCCTCTGGCAGCGTCCGGTCCACCCGGCAGACCAGGATCTCGGGCTGAATCCCGATCTGCTGCAGCTGCTTCACCGAGTGCTGGGTCGGCTTGGTCTTGAGCTCCTCCGAGCCCTTGATGTACGGCACCAGGGTGACGTGAATGTTGAGCGCGTTCCCGCGGCCGGCCTCGATCCGGAACTGGCGGATGGCCTCCAGGAACGGCAGCGACTCGATGTCGCCCACCGTGCCGCCGATCTCGGTGATCACGAAGTCCACCTCGCCGCCGAGCGCGCGGATGTTGGCCTTGATCTCGTCGGTGATGTGCGGGATGACCTGCACGGTCTTGCCCAGGTAATCCCCCCGCCGCTCCTTCTCGATCACCGACTGGTAGATCTTGCCGGTGGTGAAGTTGTTCCTTCGCGACATCAGCACCGACGTGAAGCGCTCGTAGTGGCCGAGATCGAGGTCCGTCTCGGCGCCGTCGTCGGTCACGAAGACCTCGCCGTGCTGGAAGGGCGACATGGTCCCCGGGTCGACGTTGACGTAGGGATCGATCTTGAGCATCGTGATCGAGTACCCGTGCGCCTCCAAGAGCGCCCCGAGCGCCGCCGCCGTGATCCCCTTGCCGAGCCCCGAGACGACGCCGCCGGTGACGAATATGTACTTGGTTGCCATGGTCCTTCCCCCTCATTTCCGGGTGACGCCGCCCGCCTCCATTGCCCGCCGGACCCACTCCAGGTCCGCCGGCGTGTCGACCCCCCGCGAGTCGGCCGGCGCGTCGAGCACCAGGACCGGGATCCCGGCCTCGAGCGCGCGCAGCTGCTCCAGGGCCTCGGCCCGTTCCAGCGGCGACGGCGGCAGGGCCACGAACCGCTCCAGCCCCCGCCGCCGGTAAGCGTAAATCCCCAGGTGCAGGCGCCACAGCGCTCCCGCAGCCTCGGGCCGGCGCGGATACGGGATCAGCGAGCGCGAAAAGTAGAGCGCGCCACCGTCCCGGGCCCGAACCACCTTGACGGCGTTCGGGTCCCCCCGCAGCTCCTCCGGCAGCGACCGGCACAGGGTCCCGATCGGGAATTCCGGCGCCGCGAGCATCCCCCGCACCAGCGCGTCGATGTTCTCCCCGGGCAGCAGCGGCTCGTCCCCCTGGACGTTCACGGCGATCTCCCAGCCCGGCCGGCTCAGCACCGCCGCCGCCACCCGGTCCGTCCCCGACGCGTGATCGCCGGTCATCACGACCTCGGCTCCGGCCCGACCCGCCGCCGCGGCGATCCGCTCGTCATCGGTCGCCACCACCACGGCATCCACGGTCGACGCCGACGCCGCCCGCCGGACGACGTGCGCGATCATCGGCTCGCCCGCGATCTCCGCGAGCGCCTTGCCGGGAAAACGCGTGGAGCCCCAGCGCGCCGGAATGACGGCGATGACGGTCGAAACGCCTTGTTCCATCCTGTGGATCGATGCTAGCCGCTTCGAGAAACGATGTCAACAGTTCCGGACAGGATTGAAACAAACATCTGTTTGGTTTCTGTAACTCCTTGTCCTTTTGCACGTTTTCGGTCGCCTACCGTGCTCGGTTGACAATTCGGCGTCCGGCTTGATACAAACATCTGTATGGATTCCCAGCCGACCACCCGGGAACGGCTCCTCGACGCCGCCGCCACCCTCTTCGCCCGCCACGGCTTCCGCGGCGCCCCGGTCCGTGCCATCTGCGACCTCGCCCGGGCCAACCCCGGCGCCGTCTCCTACCACTTCGGCGGCAAGCGGCAGCTGTACAGGGCCGTCCTGCGCCGCGCCGCCGAGCGCATCGCCGCCGCCCTCCCGCCGCCGACAGGGGCCACAGGGGGCGCGGCGCCCCCGTTGCCGCACGTCATCCGCGCCGCCGTGCAATCCCTGGGCCCGGACGATCCCTCCTTCCGCCTGCTCCTCCGCGATCTCGCCGAGGGCGGCGAGGGCGCGGCCGAGGCCGCCGCCCCCCTCCTCCGCGCCGCCTTCGAGAGCGCCCTCGAGAGGGCGGGAATCGAGGCCGACCCGGCCGGCCGGAGCCGTTACCGGCTCGCCGTCCTCCGCTGCATCGCCCCCGCCTTCCTGCTCCTCGGCGCATGGCCCGTGTTGGAACGGGGGCTGGGCCTGTCCGGCGACGACCGTCTCAGACTCCTCGAGCTGCTGCTGGAAGGCGCCGGCGCGGTCCCAGGCTGAGCGCGAGGAGGACGATCGCACCGAGGGCGGAGAGCCCCACGCCCTCCCACCGCAGGCGAGCCCGGCCGAGCGCGAGCTCAACCAGCGAGCTCCCCCCGGGAACGGCCACGGCCGCCAGCCCGGCTACGTTCGACGGCTCGGCGGGGGCGCCGCCGACGGCGACCCTCAGGTCGGGCCAGTACTGCACCGGGAGCATGACGCGGCCGCCGGCCGGCACGTCGACCCGGTACGCGCGGGGGAAGGCTCCCCCGTCCACCGTCCCCACCCGGGCCTCCTGTCGCCGCAAGCGTGCCAGGCTGCGCAGGGGATGGAATCCCGGAGCGTAAAAACCGGGCATCGAGGGCAGCACCGGCGCCATGCCGTAGCGCACCGCGGCCCGGTGCGCGAGCTCGCCGGGTCCCAGGCCCGGCTGCAGGGCCGGGCGGGCGGGGCCGAGGGAGACCGGGAGCACGGCCGCCGGCAGGAGCGTGAAGGCCAGCCCCCCACGCCGCCAGAGGCCCTCCCGCGCGCCGAGAACGAGCCACGCGAGGCGCCACCCGAGCCCCCGCCCAACCCAGACGCACACCAGCGCCGACAGATGGCCGACACCGCCACCG
>CAZXXL010000189.1:0-6161 GCA_964644635.1 uncultured Thermoanaerobaculia bacterium
GACGAAGAGAGTCTCGTCGCCGAGCCTGGGTGCCTTCAGCAGGGCCGTCCAACCCGACTCCTCCCGTCCCAGGGGTACCGTTTTCCACTCGCCGTCGGGCGGCCGGGCCTCGACCACCGCCCCGTTCGGCCAGCTGGCGGCCGGGCTGCGGTCGCCCTTGACCAGCGCTCCAGAGCTCGCACCCGTCGCCTGGGTCAGAATCCTGATGACCTCCCCGGGCAGGTCGGGGCTGACGTGATCGCGAACGGCCAGATCCGCCAGGTCGAGGAGGTCACGTTGCGGCATGGCCCGCGAGCCCGGCGAGAGCCGACGCCCGGTCGGCGTAGATCGAGGCGTACTGCGAGAGTCCCATGATCTCGAAAGTCTTTGCAATCGTCGGCGAAAGGTTGCAGAAGGCCAGGCGGCCCTTGCGTTCCATCAGCTTCTCCAGGATCTCGAGCAGGATGGACACGCCGATCGAGTTGATGATGCGGGTCCCCTCGAGGTCGACCAGCAGGGTCGTCGACCCGCCCTCGACGAGCCGGTCGACGGCGTCCGCGATGGCCTGACCGCCCTCGTTGTTGATGTAGCCCCGCGCCGCCACGAGGCCGATCTTCCCGGGAAGGGTTTCGACAGACAGCTCCAGCCGGTCCTCGTTCATGCCTCGCCCCCGATGCGTTTCATCATCCGGACCACGGTCAGCCCGGGACGCGACTGGACGTCGACGCGGTCCACGAGCTCCCGGATCAGGGTCAGGCCCCACCCCCGTTTCTTCAACGACCCACACGCCCGGGAAGCGCTCCGGCGCCGGGCGTCCTCGGGGTCGAAGCCCTCACCGTGGTCTTCCACCTCGATCACCAGCCACCGCCCTCCCTCAGGAGCCGCGTCGCGAATCCGGACCAGAAACCCGTCGCGGTTCCCGTGCTCGATCGCGTTCAGGCACGCCTCGACGGTGGCCACGGTCACCGCCTCGATGCAGGAGTCGGACAGCCCGAGCCCCCGCCCGGCGATCTCCACCGCCCGGGCAGCGACCAGCTCCACGTGGTCAACGATGGGAAGATTCAGGGCCATCTCCATGGGCCGGCCCCTTTTCAATCCCACTTCGAACGCCGGTACGTCACCAGCTCACAACTCTACCAGAACCCTGACCAGGGTCCACGCGAGCTCGATCTGGTGAACGGGGATGGCAAGCTCGATGGGGAGGGTCGCGATCGAGACCGCCAGGGCCGTCGCGGCCCCGGTTACGGTCAGCGCAATCCACTTCAGCGACAGTGTTCTCATCCGGCAACCTCCACCTCGGGCACAAGCAATACCCGTGCCACGATGGGACCCGGTTCCGGAGGCGCACATATTGCACGATGCCACACACGCCGCAGCCTGCGGCACCCCTCCAGCCGGGAAAACCCTTAAACGACGGGCGGGCCGTCGGCCAGTTGCATTATGAATCGAGTGACGCAAAACGCTTCAACTTGCGGTACAACGTGCTCCTGTCGATGCCCAGGATACGCGCCGCCGCCCGGCGATTCCCGCCCACGCTCTCCAGCACCCGCCGGATGTGCCGGCGTTCCATCTCCTCCAGCGACAGGGCCTCGCCGCCCTTGCCGGTGACGTCGGAGCCGTGGTCGAACCCCAGGTCCCGGCTCGAGATCTCCATCCCCGGCGCCAGGGCCACCGCGGCCTGGATGATGTTCTCGAGCTCGCGGACGTTCCCCGGGAAGGGGTGGGCCATCAGCGCCGCCAGGGCGTCCCGCGACAGGTGAATGCCCGGCTTGCCGAAACGCCGCCCGAAGATCTCCAGGAAGTGGTGGGCCAGCAGGGGAATGTCGGATCTCCGCTCGCGCAACGGCGGCAGGGTGATGACGACCACCTTGAGCCGGTAGTACAGATCCCGGCGGAACTCGCCCCGCGCCACCATCGCCTCCAGGTCCCTGTGGGTGGCCGTGACCAGGCGCAGGTCCACCGGGATGCGCACCCGGCCGCCGAGCCGTTCCAGCTCCCTCTCCTGGACGACCCGGAGGAGCTTGGCCTGCAGGCCCAGGGAGAGGTCCCCGACCTCGTCGAGGAACAGGGTCCCGCCGGCGGCGAGCTCGATCTTTCCGAGGCGCCGGCTGACCCCGGTGGCGACGCCCTCCTCGATCCCGAACAACTCCGCCTCGAGGAGGCTCTCCGGGAGGGCGGCGCAGCTCAGGGGGACGAACGGGCCCTCGGCCCGCTCGGAAAAGGCGTGGACGAGCCGGGCGAGACGTTCCTTGCCCACCCCGGACTCGCCCCGGATCATGACGCTGACGTCGGTCGGAGCCACCCGCCGCACCAGCTCGAGGATCTCCCGGACCGGCTGCGATTCCCCGACGAACCCCTCCCGGCTGGCCAGGTTCCGGAGGGCCCGGTTCTCCTCGACGAGCCGCTGCCGATCCCGTTCGATGGCGGCCACCCGGCGCGAGGTCCACACCGCCGCGGCGCCGATGCTCGCCAGCGAGCGCAGGAAGCGCAGGTCGCCGTCGCTGAAGGGAATGGTCCCCGCCCGGCTCTCCTTGTCCGCCAGGCCGACGAGGCCGATCATCTCGCCCTGCCAGAGCATGGGGGCCACGATCAGCTCTCGCCCGGACCCGGGCCCGCCGCCCGAGACACGGAGTGCCTCGCCTTCCCCGAGCTTTTTTCGCAGGTCGTCCCCCAGCTGCTGATTTATCGCTCCCGGGCTGCGAAACCGGCCCACGGCGCGCCTCACCGCCGGGCGGCCGCCCGGGTGCTCGGTGAGCAGGAAACCGGAGCGCGCGTCGAGCGTGCTGACGGCCCTGTGCAGGAGCTCCTCGGCCAGCTCCTCCTCGGGACGTACGCCGCCGATGGACAGGGAGAGGTCCACCAGGGTCTCCAGTTGCAGCTCGCGCCAGTTCCGTTCGAATGTCGTCATCGGTTCCGACCGCACAGCTCAGTGTACCCCACGCTGCGGGCGCCGCCAGGGCCCACCCCCGGCGGTCCGGTGCCCTTCACGCGTCTCCCGCCCCGTTCCCGGTCGCCGGCTCGTCGCCACCGTCACCGGCCGCCTCCTCCAGGCGCCGCCGGAGCCAGCGGACGGTATCCCGGGCACTCTCCGCCAGGCGGAGGCCGAGCTCATCGCAGGTTTCCCGGTCGCCCGCCTCGGCGGCCCGCTGCAGCCCGGCGGCGACCTCGGCGACGCGGCGCGCACCGATGTTCCCGGCGGCGCCCTTGAGCGCGTGCGCCTCCCGGTGCACCGCTTCCAGGTCGCCCCGCCGCAGCGACGCCTCGATCGCCAACCTCCTGGCCTCACTCTCCTCCAGGTAGAGCGCGATCAGCTCCCTCTCGAAGCCGGCGTCGCCACCCGTGACCGCCCGCAGCCGGGCCGGATCCACGAGGTCGCCCCCGTCCCTCCGGCGTGCATCGTCACCGCCGCCGACCGGGCCCCCGCCGCAGACCCGGCTGAGGACCCTGGCCAGCTCCTGGACGTCCACCGGCTTGGGAAGGTAGCCGTCCACTCCGGCTTCCTGGAACCGCTCCTCGACCCCGGCGAGAGTGTCCGCCGTGGTGGCGACGATCGGCGTCCGCCGGCCGTGCTCCCGTTCCCGCTCGCGGATTCTCCGGGTCGCCTCGCACCCGTCCATAACCGGCATCTGGCAGTCCATGAGGACGACGTCGTACTCCCGCCTGGCCAGGAGCCGCACCGCCACGTCGCCGTCCTCGGCCAGGTCGCAGTGGTAGCCGAGGCGCCGCAACAGGGCGGCAATCGTCGACCTGTTGAGCGGGTCGTCGTCGACGAGCAGGATCCGCAGGCGCCAGCGTCTCCGCTCGCTCAGGGTATGCCGGGTCACCAGCTCCGGTGGCCTCCCGCCCCCTCGGCCGCGGCCGGCCAGCACCGACTGGAGCGCGTCCCGGAGGTCGTCCCGCCTGACCGGTTTCGTCAGGTAGGCGTCGAACCCGGCGCGGCGCATCCGCCGGCCGTCCCCGGGACGGGGCATGGATGTGAGCAGGATCAGCGGCAACGACCTGTACTCCACGTGCGCGCGGATGGCGGCGGCCAGCTCCAGGCCGTCCATGTCCGGCATCACGAAGTCGAGAATGGCGAGGTCGATCCCCCCCCGCTCCGCGGCCTCCTGGAGGCGGTCCACGGCCTCGGCGCCGCTTCCCGCCTCGATCACGATGCAGCCCCAGCGATCCAGTGACTCGCGGAGCAGACGCCGGCCGGCCTCGCTGTCGTCCACGACCAGCACCCTCCGCCCGGCCAGCGAGGCCTCGGCCGGCCGCTCGTCGGCGCCAGGCTCGGGAACGACCTTCACGGGCAGGTGAAGGACGGACCGGTACCCACCCGGCCCGGAGGACTCCACGTCGAGGCTTCCACCCATGGCCGCGGCCACCCGCCCGGCGAGCTCGAGGCCCGGCCCGCGCATGCCGGTCCGTGAAGGCCGTTCCCAGTCGCCGGTCACTCCACAGCGACATTCGACGGTGATGGTGAGCCGTGCGGGCTCCTCTCCGGCCGGGGCCGCACCGACGCGGACGACGATCTCGCCGTTCCGGCCCAGCCGGATGGCTTCGTCGATCATCGCGGTCAGGACCTGGCGCAGACGCGCCGGGTCGGCCTCGACACGCTCCGGGACCCCGTCGTCGACGAGCACCACAAGCTCCAGGCCGCGGGCGGACGCCCTGGGCGCCAGCCCGTCGGCGGTATCCTCGACGCAGGTCCGCGGAGAGAACGCCAGCAGCTCGGGCTCGAACCCGCCGGACGCCATGCGTACCAGATCCACCGCCCCGTCGATGACCGCGAGCAGGGCCCGACCCGAGCCGCGAATGGCGCGCACGAAGCTCTCCTGCTCCGCCGTCAGGCCGGAGTCCGCGAGCAGCTCGGCCATCCCGAGAATCACGTTCAGAGGGCTGCGAACCTCGTGGGCCAGGAAGGAAATCATCGAACGATCCACGTCCGGGACCGCCCGTTCGTCCGGCGCCGGCTCCCCGCGGCCGGACGGTGGCCCATCGGGGTGCACGTCAGCCACGGGCCGTCTCCCGCGAGCCCCCGATGATCACCGCGTTCCGGCCGGAGGCCTTGGCACGGTAAAGGGCGGCGTCCGCCAGCTCCAGCAGGATGCGGCTGTCGCGCCGGCCCCCGCCACCGGCCGCCGCGGCCCCGCCGACGCTCACGGTCACCTCGACCGGCCCGGCCTCGGTTGGGATGGGTGTCGCCGACACCGCCCGTCGCACCCTCTCCCCGGCCGCCCGCAGGCCGCCCGCGTCGCAGTCGCCGACGACCGCCAGGAACTCCTCGCCGCCGTACCGCCCCACGTTGTCCTGGTACCGGAGAACGCCGAGAATACGGGCGGCCACCTCGGCGAGCACCCGGTCTCCGATCACGTGCCCGTACCGGTCGTTGACCGCCTTGAAGTGGTCGATGTCGATCATCAGGGCGCCAAGGCCGGTGGTGCCGGCCGTACGCGACACCCTGGCCAGCTCCTTGTCCAGGATCTCGAGGATCGCGCGCCGGTTCCAGATCCCGGTCAGGGCGTCGTGGGTGGCCAGTTTCCTGAGCTCCTCGCGGGCCTCGATCAGCTTCTCCTGGAGCTCCACGATCCGGCGGCCCGCCCGCAGCCGGAGCTCCAGCTCGTGGGGCTGAACGGGCTTGGTGAGAAAGTCGTCGGCGCCGGCCTCCAGCGCCTCGACCAATCGTTCCCGCTGCTGGAGCGCCGTCAGGACGATGATGTAGATGTACGGCTCCTGCCGGCCATCGCGGACCAGCCGGCAGATGCTCACACCGTCCAGCGAGGGCATCATCCAGTCGAGCACGGCCAGCCGCGGCGGATCATCGCCCTCGAGGATCTTCATAGCCTCGCCACCGTCGTCCGTGGCCAGGACATCGTAACCCCAGGAGGTGGCCAGCCGCACCAGGATGTTCCTGGAGACGGCCTCGTCCTCGGCCACCAGCAGGCGCCGTCCCGGCGATGTGTTCTGTCTCGACATCTGGCCGCCCCCTTGACCTTGCCGGCGATCCACGTCCTACTCTGGCAATTCCGCTCTCCTGGGTCAACTCCGGCCTGGAAACGAGGGTGTGTGGCATGGCGAGGAGCCGCGAAGCGGCGGCGTGGCCGTCCCTGGTCGTTTTGGAGCGCTCTCAGAAGCCCTGTGGGGCGCGCTCCCCGTTATATCTGTCGCGCTGTCCGATCGTAAGGGGATTGCTTCGTCGG
>CAZXXL010000190.1:0-6134 GCA_964644635.1 uncultured Thermoanaerobaculia bacterium
CGGAGCCGAGCGCCCCAGGGGACGCCGCCGCAGGCGGCGGGCCCATGCCCGCGCCCGGCCGCCGGGCGCCGGGCGCCACCCATCGTCCCGCGCGGACGCCTGCGTTACACTCGCCGTCGATGACGCCGGCCGACCTGAAGACCATGTCCCGCCCGTTCACGCTCCTGCCGCCGCTCCTTGGCATCGTCTCCGGCGCGGTCTGCGCCTTCGGCTCGGTGCACAACCCGGATCCCGCCCACCGCCTGAGCTGGGCGGTGGTGCTCACGGTGATCCTGGGCTCCGCCTGCGCCTCCCTGATGAACGCGGCGTCCAACATCCTCAACCAGATCGCCGACCTCGAGATCGATCGCGTGAACAAGCCGGAGCGGGCGCTGCCCGCGGGAAGGGTGAGCCTGCGCGAGGCGTGGGCCGTGACCGTCGTCCTCTACCTGCTCGCCCTGGTGCCCACCTGGCTGGTGGTCCCCCATCCCTACGACACCCTCGCCGCCAAGCTCGGCGCGCCGCCGGCCGAGCACCTCTGCTTCTTCATCTACCTGGCCGGCCTGCTGTTCACGCTCGTCTACTCGCTGCCCGCGTTCGGCCGCACCAAGCGCCTCGGCTGGCTGGCCAACCTGACCATCGCCATCCCCCGCGGCACCCTGCTCAAGGTCGCCGGCTGGTCCATGGTGGCCCCGGTATGGTCGGCCGAGCCGTGGTGGATCGGGGCCATCTTCGGCCTCTTCCTCCTCGGCGCCTCCTCGACCAAGGACTTCTCGGACATGGACGGGGACCGGCGCGGCGGCTGCCGCACCCTACCCATCATCTACGGCCCGCGGCGGGCCGTTCACCTGATGGCGCCCTCGTTCATCCTGCCCTGGCTGCTGATGCCGCTCGGCGTCCTCCTGCCCGACCCCGCCAACCCGGCGCACCCGATCCTCACCGGTCACGGCCCGGTGCTGGTGGCGCTCGGCGCCCTGCTCTGCGTCTGGGGCGCCCACACCATCCGGCTCATGCTCCGCGACCCCCACGCCCTGGCCACGGTGGAGAACCACCCCTCCTGGACCCACATGTACCTGATGATGATGACCGCCCAGGTCGGTTTCGCCGTCGCCTACCTGTAGCCCGTCACGGCACGAGCGAGCGCAGGAGGAGGGCGAAGAGAACGCCGACGACGGTGTTGGCGAGGTTCGTTCCCGCCTTGGTGACCGGCCCGAGCCCCGGCAGCAGACCTTCCACCAGCATGGCGAGGAACCCCCCGGCCAGCACCGGAAGAATCCACGCGGGAGCGAGGAACCCGATGCCTGCGGCGGCGCCCGCCACCAGCGCCGCGCCGGCGAGGCCGGCCAGGGTCCCGGGGATGGAGACGGCGCCGCGGGTGCCCGCCGGAACCCGGCGCAGGTCCGGCAGGGAGTACGCCGTGCGCCCCAGCGCCTTGCCGATCTCCGAGGCCATGGTGTCGGCCAGCGCGGCGGCCAGGCCGGCGGCCACGATCACCGCCGCGCCGGTCGCGCCGCCGGTGAGCCAGTAGAGCAACGAGCCGACCAGGGCCATGGTGCCGTTGGCGAGGACGTGGGCCAGGCCGCGGCGGGCCTCGTCCTCGAGCCCAAGCGCCCGCTTGCGGGCCCTCATGAAGCGGGTCACCAGGGTTCCGGCGCCGAAGAAGACCCAGAGCAACACGTACGCCCGCCAGCTGCCCAGGCCCCAGGTCACCACCCCGAGTCCCCAGGCCGCCGCCACGCCCGCCGGCTCCAGGAGCCTGACCGCCAGGGCGGCGCCGGCGATGAGGGCGTTGACGACCGCGGCCGTGAGCACCGCGTGCAGCACGCCCGGGGAGAGGAGCGCGCCGGGCGCGGCGGCGTGGGCGCCGGTGCCCACCGCCAGCAGCATCGCCCCGAGGAGCGGTGGCAGCACGTTGTCGTCGAGGCCGTGGGGCAGGCTCTCCAGGGCCGCCGCCGGCAGCGCGGCGAGCAGGATCGCCGCCCCGTGCAGCACCGCCAGCCAGGGGCCGCCGTTTCGCAGCGCGCCGGCCAGGCCCGGGGCGTTCCAGGCCAGGAGCGCACCGCCGAGGACGCCGGCGCCGACCAGGTAGCCGGCCAGGCCCTCCCAGCTCTTGTCCCGGTTCCACGGCAGGGGATGACGCCCCCACTTCATGCCGGCGATGCCGGCGACGGCGTCGCCCCCGGCCAGCAGGCCCCACCCGAAGGCGGCGATGCCGAGACCGCCCGCCGTCCCCGCCGGGCCGTGGAAGAGCAGGATGAGGGCGAGGACGACCAGCGGGTAGAGCAGCACGCCGGTGTCGGCGGCGGTCCGGCGCTCACTGGCCATGCGGTGTCCCGCGATCCGCGGGAGGAGGAACAGGTTGAAGCCGAAGGCGGCGAGCGCGCAGAGCGCCGCCTGGGGCCAGGTCAAGAAGCGCAGGAGGAGGGCGAAGGCGGCCATCCCCAGGTGCACGGCCTTGCGCGCGCCCTCCCCCGCCGGGAGCGCGCGGCCCGCGCCCGCGGCCGTCATCGCCGGGCCCTCCCGCCGGCGGGCGAAAACCGGGTGCGCTCAGACACGGCCCCGCCACCAGTCGAGAAGGTCCCGGAGGGTCCTTTCGAGGGGAATCTCCGGCTCCCAGCCGGTGATCGCGGTGAAGCGCTCGCGGGACCCGTAGAGCACCGGCACGTCGGCCGAGCGGAGCCGGCCGGGGTCCACCTCGACCCTGACCTCGGCGCGGGACATGCCGAGCAGGATGTCGAGGATGTCGCGGACGGCCACCGGGCGGCTGGAGCACACGTTGTAGACCTCGCCGGGCCGGCCGTGCAGCGCCGCCAACCGGTAGGCCCGCGCCACGTCGCGCACGTCGGTGAAGTCCCGGATCACGTCGAGGTTCCCGACCCGGATCCTCGGCGGGCGGACGCCCTTCTCGATCTCGGCGAGCTGCCGGGCGAAGGACGAGGCCACGAAACGGTCGGGACGGCCGGGCCCAGTGTGGTTGAAAAGCCGCAGCCTGACCGTCTTCAGGCCGTAGGCCTTGAAGTACTGGAAGGCGATCAGGTCCTGGGCCGCCTTGCTGACGGCGTACGGGGACACCGGCCGCAGCGGCTGGTCCTCGGTCACCGGGTTGTCGCCCGCCGCCACGGCGCCGTACTCCTCGCCCGAGCAGGCCACCACGATGACCGGGTCCAGCCCCAGCGTGCGCACTGCCTCGAGCAGGTTGATCTCGCCGACGGCGTTGGTCTCCATGACCTCGGCCGGCGCCGACCAGGACGCCCCCACGGTGGACGAGGCGGCCAGGTGAACGATCGTCTCCGGCTCCGCGGCCTGCACCGCCCGCACCAGGGAGGGACCGTCGGCGAGATCGCCGGTGACCAGGCGCAGGACCGGCTCCACCGGCGCCAGGCGGCTGCGGTCGGAATCCCAGCGCACCAGCCCCCAGACCTCGGCGCCCGGATGCTGCTCCACCAGGAGCTCGGCCAGGTACGGCCCCACGAAGCCGGCGATCCCGGTGATCAGGGTGCGCACGACGCCTCCCCCAAGTACCGCGCCAGGGCGTCCCGCCAGTGCGGCAGGGGCCGCCCGAGGAGGGATCGAAGCCGCGTCGTGTCGAGAACGCTGTTGCGGGGCCGGCGGGCCGGCCTGGGCACCCGCGACGTGGGGACCGGGACCACCCGCACCCCGGCGCCGAGCAGCCTGACGATCTCGACCGCCAGCTCGTACCAGCTGGCGTCGCCCGTGCTCACGGCGTGGACGATACCGCGGGCGCCCGCCGCCACCAGGTCGAGGATCGCCTCGGCGAGGTCGGCGGCGTAGGTCGGGCAGCCCCGCTGGTCGTGCACCACCTCGAGCTCGGTCCTGCCGGCGGCGATCTGGCCCCGGATCGCCTCCACGAAGCTCCGGCCGCCCTCGCCGTACAGCCAGGCGGTGCGGACGATGAGGTGCTGGCGCGCGGAGGCCGCCAGCTCCTCCCCGCGCAGCTTGCTGCGGCCGTAGGCGTTGACCGGCGCCGGGGGGTCGTCCTCCCGGTACGGGCGGTCCTCCTCGCCCGAGAAGACGTAGTCGGTGGAGATCTGGACCAGGGTCGCCCCCGCCAGATCGCACGCCCCGGCCAAGTAACCCACCGCCGTGCCGTTGATCGCCGTCGCCTCGGCCTCCCTCGCCTCGCACTCGTCGACGGCGGTGAAGGCGGCGCAGTTCACGAGGACCGCCGGCCGGAGCCAGGTCACCAGCTCGCGCACCGCTGCCGCGTCCGTGATGTCGAGGGTGTCGATGTCGTGGCCCTCGGCGGTCAGGCCCCGCGCCGCCGCCGCCGCCAGGAGCGCCCGGCCGAGCTGGCCCTCGGAGCCGGTGACGAGCAGGTCGGTCAACGCCGCGTGCCCTCCAGCCGCCGGCCGTACTGCCGGCGGTAGTAGGCCGCGAACTCCTCGTCCTGCTCGCGGATCGGGCGCCACCACTCCGGGTGCTCCACGTACCAGCGGACCGTGGTCTCCAGCGCCCGGTCGAAGTCGGCGGCCGGCGTCCAGCCCAGGGCCGCCAGCTTGCCGCCGTCCAGGGAGTAGCGGCGGTCGTGGCCGGGGCGGTCGGTGACGAAGCGGATCAGGCTTTCGGGCCGGTCCAGGATGCGGAGGATGGCCCGGGTGATCTCGAGGTTGGTGCGCTCGTTGCCGCCGGCGATGTTGTAGACCTCTCCCGGTTCCCCCCGCGCGAGGAGGAAATCGATGGCGGCGCAGTGGTCCTCCACGTAGAGCCAGTCGCGGACGTTGCCGCCGTCGCCGTACAGGGGCAGCTCGCGCCCGGCCAGGGCGTTGGTCACGAAGAGGGGGATGAGCTTCTCCGGGTACTGGTAGGGGCCGTAGTTGTTGGACGCCCGGGTGATGATCACCGGCACGCCGAAGGAGGCCCAGAAGGAGTAGGCGATCCGGTCGCCGCCGGCCTTGGAGGCCGAGTAGGGGTTGCGGGGCATGAGCGGGGCGGTCTCGGTGAAGGAGCCGGATTCGATGGAGCCGTACACCTCGTCGGTGGAGATCTGGACGAAACGTTCCACCCCCCGCCGCCGGGCCTCCTCGAGGAGCACCCACACGCCGTAACAGTCGGTCTGGATGAAGTGCCCCGCCCCGAGCAGGGACCGGTCCACATGGGTCTCGGCGGCGAAGTTCACCACCGCGTCGCAGCCGTTCATGGCCGCGGCGACCGCCTCTGGGTCGCAGATGTCGCCGTGGACGAAGGTGTAGCGGGGGTCGTCGGCGACGTCCGCCAGGTTCTCCGGACGCCCGGCGTAGGTGAGGGCGTCGAGGTTGACGATCTCCAGCCCGGGATGCCTGCCGAGCATGTGGCGCACGAAGTTCGAGCCGATGAAGCCGCAGCCGCCGGTCACGAGAAGACGACGCAATGGACACCTCCGCAAGACGCCACCAAGGGCTCACCCGGCATGGTAGCAGACGGGGTTGGAATGCGCGGCGGCCGGGGAGTATTGTTGTGGGTGGGAACCGACTGGAGGATTCTCATGCGACAGGTACTTCCCGCAGACGACGAGCGCCCCGAGGCGATTCACGAAAAGAACGGCAACCTCGTTCCCAAGGGACAGGAGGGCGAGCTCGTGGGGCGCATCGGCGCCCACGTCGCGGCCATCATGCAGGAGCTCAACCTGAACCTGGACGATCCCAACTTCCGGCACACCCCGGAGCGGGTGGCCAAGATGTACCTGGAGATGTTCCGGGGCATCTTCGAGGGGGCCGAGCCCAAGGTCACCACCTTCCCCAACGAGGAGGGGTACCACCACATGGTGATCGAGCGGGAGATCCCCTTCTACTCCATGTGCGCCCACCACTTCGTTCCCTTCTACGGGCACGCCCACATCGCCTACATTCCGCACGCGCGCATCGTGGGTCTGTCCAAGCTGCCCCGCATCCTGGAGTTCTACGCCAAACGCCCCCAGCTCCAGGAGCGGCTCACCGAGCAGATCGCCGAGTTCCTGTGGAGCAAGCTCGAGCCCCTGGGCGTGATGGTCGTCATCGAGGCCCGCCATCTGTGCGTCGAGATGCGGGGCGTCAAGAAGCCGGGCGCCCTGACCACTACCTCGGCGCTGCGCGGCTGCTTTTCCGACCGCAAGGTACGGGAGGAGTTCTTGGCGCTGGTCCGCCGCCAGCACGTGTGGTAGGCGCCGGGGGCGCTAGCGC
>CAZXXL010000191.1:0-6115 GCA_964644635.1 uncultured Thermoanaerobaculia bacterium
CAGGTCCTTGTCCATCCAGGCGATGGGATCGGCCTGGGCCTTCAGTTGCCCCTCGCCCAGCAGGCATTGCGGCTGCCCGGGCCGGCCCACGTCTCACTTCGACGTGCTGCTCCGGCCCGAGCCGCTGCTCGCCGTCTACGAGCCCCACGTGCGCTCGGCGGTGGAGGACCTCGCGGCGCGGGGCGTGCTGGCGCCGCGGCACCTGCGCGACCTGCCCGGCGTCGCCTCGCCCGCCGTGCCCGGGCGCCTCGCCGCCGCCTGGCGCAACGTCAACCGCCCCGAGGACCTCGAACACCTGTAACGCCGGGTGATCCTGGTAGAACCCCCGCCCGCGCCGGATGCCCGCCGGAGCCGGAGCGACGGGACCTCATCACCCGGCCAGCGCCCCAGAGCAGTGGGAAGCGCGCTCCAACCCCATGCATCGTCATTGCGAGGCGCAAAGCGCCGAAGAAATGCTCTCACGATTGGACACCGCAACGGAACACTGGGTAGCGCGCTCCAACGCTGTCAGGGATCGCCACGTCGCCGGGCTGCGCCCGGCTCCTCGCGATGACACCAAGGGGGTATGTCGCCTCGCACCCCCCACGCTGTCATTGCGAGGAGGGGTCCGCCAGGACCCCGACGCGGCAATCCCCTCACGATTGGACACCCCTACGGAGAAGGATGCTCCCAACGGCTGCGGCCGCAAGGCCGCACAGGACGGGCTGTCCCTTTTCATCAAGGCCGATTCTGGACCGGCCACGCGGGGAGGTTCCAGCGGGTAGCCGCTCCGGACGTAACGGGCACATTCCGGCTCCCGGCGCCGTTGAGCGCCGGCCTCAGCCGGAGTACCATGAGCCCGTGTTGAGAACCGATAACGTTTCGAGGAGGTGAAGATGAGCATTGCCGAGATGATCCGGACCGGAGACTTCAAGGGTGAAAAGCACGTGCCGGTGATCGAGGCGCCGGCGGCGGTCAGGGCCGGGGAGCCTTTCGACGTCACGGTGAGCGTCGGCAAACAGGTCCCCCACCCCAACACCACCGAGCACTTCATCGCCTGGATCGACCTCTATTTCAAGGCCGAGGGCGAGGCGTTCCCGTTCCACGTCGGCCACTTCGACTTCCGCGCCCACGGCGAGTCGGCCAAGGGGCCGAACCAGGGGCCGGTCTACGCCCACCCCCGGGTCAGCTTCTCGATGCAGACGGCGAAGCCGGGAACGTTGATCGCCACCTCCTTCTGCAACATTCACGGGCTCTGGGAGTCCTCCCGGGAGATCGGCATCACGGGCTGACGCCCGCACGTCAGGGCGACGCGCGGCGGGCCGGGAGAACCGAACGCGGGTGTTTTTCGTAACGCCCGGTGAAGGAGGAGTCATGGAGACCGGACTCGAAGTGCGGCGCCTCGTCAAGCGCTACGGCGAGGTGACCGCGGTCGACGACCTGAGCTTCACCGTGGCGCGGGGTGAGATCTACGGCCTGCTCGGCCCCAACGGCGCCGGCAAGACCACCACCATCCGCATCGTCACCGGCCTCCTGCCGCCGACATCGGGCGCCGTGCGGGTGGCCGGGTTCGACCCGTTCGCCGAGCCGCTCGAGGCCAAGGCCGGGCTCGGCTGGGTCGGGCAGGAGACGTCCCTGTACGAGGACCTGACCGCCGAGGAGAACCTGCGCCTGGCCTGCGCCCTCGGGCGCGTGCCGCGGGCCCAGGTCCGCCAGCGGGTGGCCGGCCTCCTCGAGCTGATCGGCCTCGCCGACCGCGCCCGGGAGCGCGTGGCACGGTACTCCGGCGGCATGAAGCGGCGGCTTCACCTGGCCGTCGCCCTCGTCCACGAGCCGCGCGTGCTGCTCCTCGACGAGCCGATGGTCGGCGTCGATCCCCAGGCCAGGGCGTACCTGACGGATACCATCCGCGATCTCGCACGCCAGGGCCGCGCCGTCCTCCTCACCACCCACGACATGGACGACGCCGAACGCCTGTGCCACCGCGTCGGGATCATCGACCGGGGCCGCCTGCTGGCCGAGGGGACGGTGGAGGAGCTGCGCGCCTCCCTCGGCGAACGGGACGTGCTCCGCCTGGAGGGAGAGTTCCCGCGAGGCGACGGCCGTGGGCTCCCGGCCGACCTCGGCGCCGAGGTGCTGGCGAGCCGCGACGGCGAGCTCCTGGTGGCGGTGGACAACGGCTCCGAGGCCCTCCCGCGCGTGCTCGCCGCCGTCGAGCGGACGGGCGCCGTCACCCGGCGCGTCACCCTCGAACGGCCGAGCCTGGAAACCCTCTTCCTCAAGCTCACCGGCCGGGAGCTGCGCGACTGATGGCGCGCTTCGCCGATCTTCTCCTCCTCGAGCTCCGGCGCCGCCTCCGGGACCCGCTGTCCCTGATCGTCTGGCTCGCCATCCCCTTTTTCATGGTGGCCGTCATGGTCGCGGTCTTCGGTCCCAAGGGCGGGGGCTCGTTGCCGCCGGTCAAGGTGCTCCTGGTCGACCACGACGACGGCCTGGTCTCCCGCGTCCTCGGCTCGGCCCTCACCAGCGAGGAGCTGGCCCAATACTTCGACGTCGAGGCCGTCGACGAGCGGCGGGCGGCCGAGCTGATGGACCGGGGGGCGGCGTCGCTGCTCGTCGTCATCCCCGAGGGCTTCTCGCGGGGCTTCTTCGACGATGAGCCGCTGACGATCCGCGCCTACCGCAACCCGCAGGAGTCGATCATGCCGAAGATGGGCGAGGAGCTGATCCGCTTCCTTGCGGACTCCGGCGGGGTGCTCCGGGCGGCGCTGTTGCCCCTGCTCGACGGCGTGGTGGACGCGGATCCCGCGACCCGGCCGTCCCTCGCCGACACGCTCGCCGTCACCCGCCGCATCTACGAAACCTTCGACCGTCCCGAGGCCCGGGGGCTGGCATCCGTGACGGCGCTCAAGGTCACCGAGCACCACCCGCCGCGCAAGAACGCCACCCGCTCGGAGGTCACCGGGTGGTTCGCACCCGGTTTCGTGGCCCTGGCCCTGCTCTTCACGGCCAACGGGCAGACCCAGGACATCCAGGAGGACCTGGTCCGCGGCCGCCTCGGCCGCGCCTGGACCTTCCCGTCGCGGCCGTCGCTGAGCCTGCTCGCCAAGGCCGCGGCGCTGATGATCGCCATGAGCGCAACAGCCGGGATCCTCATCGCGGCCTTCGCCGCCGTCCTCGGCTGGCGGCCGGGCAATCTGCTGGCGGTGACGGCCCTGGTGCTCGCCACCGCCGCCGCCTTCGGCTCCCTCTCGCTGCTCCTGCGCTCGCTCACCCGCAACCCGGAGGCCGGCGGCGCGGCGGCCTCGGGGATCATGGTCGGGCTCGGCTTCCTCGGCGGATGCTTCGTCCCCGTTCCCTTCCTGCCCTCCTTCCTTCGCGGGGTGGCCGACCTCGTGCCCACCGGCTGGGCCGTGCAGGGCTTCAACGTCCTCCAGGGGGCCGCGTGGGCCGGCGCCCGGGGCGGCGCCGGGTGGCGGATCGCGGCCCTGGCCGCCACCGCGGTGGTCTGCTTCGCCGTCGGCTCACGGCTGATGCGCCGGAAGGTGGTGCTCAGATGAGCCCGCGTCAGATCCTCATCATGGTCGCGACGGACCTCAAGCGGATGCTCAGGCGCCGCGACACCATCGTCTGGCTCCTGCTGATGCCGCTGCCCTACACCTACTTCTTCGGCGCGGCCTTCCGCTCCGCACCCGAGGAGAAGATCGAGGTCGCGGTGGTCGCGCCGCAGCCCGACGCCGGCTCGAACCGCGTCGTCGCCGACCTGCGCGATCACGGCTACGACGTCCGCGTGCTCGAAAAATGGGACGGCGGGGAGGCGTTCCCGGAACACGGCTACCGGGTCGACCTGCCGCCCCGGCTCGGCCAGGTCATCCTCGACGGCACCCGGGCCGAGATCGGAATCTGGTCCAAGGGGGGCCGGCTCGACGCCAGGCGCCTCGAGGTGGTCCTCCAGCAGTCGCTCCTTGGCCTGCGCGCCGAGCTCTTCGCCCGTCTCGCCAGGGGACAGCGGGTCGCCGTCTCCAGCCTCGAGAAGCCGTTGCGGATCACGCCCATCACGGTCGAGGCCTCCGACTGGGGGGTCAGGCGGGAAATCCCTTCCGGCTTCAAGCAGGCGATCCCCGGCAACATGGTCATGTTCGTGCTCATGTCCGTCCTCGTCACCGGCGCCGTCCGGCTTCTCCTGGATCGTGAGAACGGCCGCCTGACGCGGATCCTCGCCGCACCGGTCGCGGAAGGCACCGTCGTTGCGGCGCAGTTCCTCTCGCTGGGGGCCCTCGGGGCCGTCGAGGCCGCCTACTTCCTGCTCCTCGGCCGGCTCGTCTTCGGCCAGTCCCTCGGACCGCACCCGCTCGCCGTCGTGGCCGTGCTCCTCTTCACGGTCGCCGCCGTCTCGGGGGTCGGCGTCATCCTCGGCGCCACGTTGCGGACAGCGAGGCAGGCGGTGGCGGTCGGCATCTTCACGACCCTCGTCCTGGCCGCCCTCGGCGGCTGCTGGTGGCCGGTGGAGATCCTCCCCGCCGGGATGAAGACCCTGGCCCTCGCCCTGCCCACCGGTCAGGCCATGCACGCCCTGGTCCGCCTCATGGTGTGGGGCGACTCCCCGGCGGCCCTGGCCGGCTTCGCCGTCTACATGATCGCCTTCGGCACCGTCTCCGCCTGGGTCGCGGCCGTCCTGTTGCGGCGGTCCCTGGTGTAAAATACGGTCACGGAAAGGAGGCGGCATGGAGAGGATCTTCGTCAGCTCGAAGACCGGGCGGATCGTTCTCGGTGCGGCCACCGGTGTCGCGCTCCTCCTGGCCGTCGGCTTGCTGATCGCGTGGGCCCTCGGGGATGTCCGGTTCACGCGCACCGTCACCTATCTCCTGGTGGCGGCTGCCGCTGGCGGCGGCTGGTGGGCAATCGGACGGCCGATCGCCGAGATCGGCGGCGACACCATCCGCGTCCGCTCGCCCTACGGGCTCTTTCACGAGTGGCGGCGCGCCGATCTCGCCATCGAGGACGATCCGTACGACGTGACCTCGTTCTTCCTCGTCCACCGGCCGACGGCCAAGAAGATCCGGCTCCCCCGGGAGACCTTCGCGGCCCAACGGCACGTCGATCTCCGGGAACGGTTCGCCTGAGCATGGACGACGCTCCCGCCACCCTCGGTCACTACACCATCGTCTCGGAGATCGGGCGCGGCGGCATGGGGGTGGTCTACAAGGCCCGCGAGGAGTCGCTGAACCGGTTCGTCGCCCTCAAGGTGCTCGGCCGGCACCTCACCCAGGACGAGGAGTACGTGAAGCGCTTCCAGCGCGAGGCCCAGGCGGCGGCGCGGCTGAGCCATCCCAACATCGTCCAGATCTACATGATCGGCGAGGACGGCGGCCGGCACTTCTTCGCCATGGAATACGTCCCCGGGCGCAGCGTCCAGGAGATCCTGCGCACCAGCAAGCTCCTGGAGCCGGCGGTGGCGGTGGAGATCACCCGCCAGGCGGCCGCCGGGCTGGCCGCCGCCCACGCGGCGGGCATCATCCACCGGGACATCAAGCCGGGCAACCTGATCGTCAGCGACAACGGGCTCGTCAAGATCGCCGACTTCGGCCTCGCCCGCCCCACCGAGGCCGCCACCCGCCTCACGGCCAGCGGCATGGTCATGGGCACGCCGGGTTACCTGTCGCCGGAGCAGTGCCTCGACCAGCCCGTCGACCACCGCGCCGACATCTTCGCCCTGGGGATCACGTTCTACGAGATGCTCGCCGGCTCCCGGCCCTTCGCCGGGGGCTCGCCGGCCGCGGTGCTCAAGAAGATCGTGGAGACCGAGCCGCCCGCCATCCGTGACCTCGCCCCGGGCGTCGATGCCACCCTGCAGGCGATCCTCGACCGCATGCTGGCCAAGGACCCGGCGGCCCGGTACCAGAGCTGCGGGGAGATCGCCGCCGAGCTCGAAAGCTGGCTCGCGAGCTCGGCATCGGGCCGCCCGGACCTGGCCGCCCTTGCCGCCGCGCCCGGCCCGCCTCCTCCGCCGCCCGCCGCCGGTGCGGCCTCGGTCCTGCCGACCACGCCCCTGCCGCCGCTGCAGCAGCCGCCGGACGCCCCGCCGACGCCGGCCGGCGCCCCGCCACCGCCCGCCAAGCGCCGCGGGGTGTGGCTG
>CAZXXL010000192.1:0-6087 GCA_964644635.1 uncultured Thermoanaerobaculia bacterium
CTCCGGGAAACGAACAGCAGCAAGGTGCCCAGCAGCGACAGCATCAGCGCCGCGCAGGTGCGTCCGGGACTGCGAAACACCCGCAGCCTGGCAATCGAGAGCCCAACGGCGGACCGGGCCGCGGCCCGGGGGCGGGGCCCCGGCGCAGGCGGCCCGGGGCTCGGCCGGGGTCGCGCCGGGGCGGGCGAGGAGGAGGTTGTCCCGGAGGGAGCCCGCGAACAGGTGGGTGCGCTGGGTGATGGCGCCCAGGGCGGTCCGGACGTCGGCCTGCCGGTAGCGGCGGATGTCGTGCCCGAAAAGCTCGATCTCGCCCTCCCATCCCTCCCAGAAACGGAGCAGCAGGGCCACCAGCGTCGACTTGCCGGCGCCGCTCGGTCCCACCAGGGCCAGGCGCCGGCCGGCCCGCAGCTCGAGGTCGAGGCGCTCCAGCGCCGGCGCGGGGGCCGACGGGTAGGCGAAGCTCAGGGCGCGCACGCGCAGCACGGGCGCTCCGGCCGCCGGCCGCAGGGGAACGGGGTCCGGGGGGTCCGTCACCTCGGGCCGGGCGTCGACGATCTCGAACAGCCGCCGGGCGGCCGCCAACTGCCCCTCCAGGTGCTGGGCCGCCGCGGGGAGGGCCTGGACGGCCTCGAAGCTGGACAGGGCGACCAGCGTCAGCACCGTCAGGCCGACGCCGTCGAAGGCGCCGGCCGAAACCATGGGAATGGCGAGCATCAACAGCGCGGCGATCCCGAGCTGGGCGACGAGGCCGGAAAGGGCGGCGTCGAGGGCCGTGATCCGCCCCATGACCCGCTGCACCCGAGCGAGCTCGTGCCCGGTGCGGCGGACACGGGCGAGGGCCCGGCCGGCCGCGTCGTAGGCGAGCAGGTCCGCCAGCCCCTGGACGGTGTCGACGGTGGCGGTGTGGAGGGCGGCCGTCAGGGCGCGCTCCCGGGGCCCGAGCCCCCGGGCGAGGGCACGGACGAGGAGGGGCGTGGCCAGGCCGCCGGCGGCGAGGAACGCGAGCTGGAGGCCGGCCAGGGCCGGGTGATAGCGGAGCAGGAAACCCGCCGTGCCCGCGGCCACCGTCAGCGCCACCAGGGGCGGCCCCAGGGCGCGCACGAAGAAGTGCTCCAGGCTCTCGATGTCGGCGACGATGCGCGCCAAGAGGTCGCCGCTTTCGAACGCCGTCAGGCGGGCCGGCGCCAGCGGCTCGATGGAGGCGTAGAACCAGACCCGGAGGCGGGCGAGGAGGCGGAAGGTGAGGTCGTGGGAAACCAGGCGCTCGGCGTAGCGGAACACGCCCCGCGAGATGCCGAAGAAGCGGACGCCGACCACCGCCACCTGGAGATCGCCGATCGACGGGTGCAGCGCGGCGGCCGCGATGAGAAAGGCCGAGGTGCCCATGAGGCCGATACCCGCGCCCACGGTGGCGGCCCCGAGCAGGACCGCGAGGACGACCCGGCGCCACTGCGGCGCCACGAAGCCCAGGAGGCGGCGGAGCGCGCTCACGCGGGGCCCCCGCCGGCGGCGGCGAGCCGCGAGTAGAGCCCGCCGCGGGCCAGGAGCTCGGCGTGGGTGCCGCGCTCGACGATGCGGCCCCGGTCGAGGACGACGACCTCGTCGGCGTCGCGCACGGTGGCCAGCCGGTGGGCGATGACCAGGGCGGTGCGGCCGCGGAGCAGGCGCCGCGTGGCGGCCGCCAGCCGGGCCTCCAGCTCCGGGTCGAGGTGGGACGTCGCCTCGTCCAGGACCAGGACGGGAGCGTCCTTCAGCAGGGCGCGGGCGAGGGCGATGCGCTGGGCCTGGCCGCCGGAAAGGCGTGCACCCCCCTCGCCGATGGGGGTGTCGATGCCCTCGGGGAGGACCTCGAGGAGGTCGACTGCTTGGGCGGCCCGGAGCGCCTCGACGACCTCGGCGTCGCTCGCCTCCGGGCGCCCCAGGCGGATGTTCTCGGCCACCGTGCCGGCGAAGAGGTGCGGGGCCTGGGGCACCCAGGCCACGAGCCGCCGCCAGGCCCGGGCATCGAGCTCGGTGAGCGGCGTGCCGCCGACGGTGATGCGGCCGGTGGTGGGATCGGCGAAGCGCAGGAGCAGGGCCGCCAGCGTGCTCTTGCCGGCGCCGCTGGGGCCGACCAGGGCCACCGTCCGGCCCGGTGCGAGGACGAGGTCGATGCCGGCGAGCGCCGCCTGCGGCGCGTCCTCCCGGCGGGTGGCCGGGTAGGTGAAGCCGACCTCCTCGAAGCGGATTTCGAGGGACGCCGGGAGCTCGGCGGTGGCGCCGTGGGCCCTGACGGCCGGGGGCAGCTCGAGCAGGCCGAAGAGCCGCCCGGAGGCGGCGATGCCCTCCATGCCGGCGTGGAAGCGGGTTCCCAGCAGGCGCAGCGGGAGGTAGAACTCGGGCGCCAGGAGGAGCACGAAGAAGGCGCGCTCGAAGGTCATGTGGCCGTACAGCAGGCGCAGGCCCACGGCGACCGCGACCACGGCGATGCTGATGGTCGAGACCAGCTCGAGGACGAGCGCCGAGAGGAAGGCCACCCGGAGCACGCTCATGGTGGCGCGCCGGAAGCGGTCGGTGACCGCCGCGATGACCTCGATCTGGTCCAGGCTGCGGCCCAGGACCTTGAGCGTGGTGAGGCCCTGGAGGACGTCCAGGAAGTGGGCTGCCATCCGCGACAGGGCCCTCCACTGGCGGCGGCTCCTCGCCTCCGCGAGACGCCCGATGAGAACCATGAAGACGGGGATCATCGGCGCCGCGAGAACGAGCAGCACGCCGGAAAGCACGTCCCGGGCGAGCACGAATGCGGCCACCATCAGCGGGACGGCGGCGGCCAGCGCGAGCTGCGGGAGGTAGCGGCGGAAGTAGGCGTCGAGAGCCTCCACGCCCTCGACGAGCGCGGCGCTCAGCTCGCCGGTCCGCTCCCGGCCGAGGGCGAGGGGACCGGCCCCAACCAGGCGCTCGAGGAGGCGGCCGCGCAACGCCGTCTTCACGTCCACCGCCAGCCCGGCCGCCGTCGCCTCGCTGCCCCAGGTCAGGCCCGCCCGGAGCGCGGCCGCCGCGGCCAGCAGCCCGATGGTGCCGCTGACGTCGGCCAGCGCGGCGCCTCCGAGGAAGACGCGGTCGATGATCCGGGCGAGCAGGAAGGCGCCGGCGACCGCGGCCGCGCCGGCGCCGGCGCCCAGGCCGACGACCAGGGCGAGCCGGCCGGGGTCGGCCCCATCGAGCTGGAGCAGGCGGCGGTCGAGGTACATCGCGTGCAAGGATACCCAGGAAAAACCGCCGGGCGGGATCGGTCCCGCCCGGCGGCGTCGGATCGGCGCGCCCCGCTCAGTACTCGAGTTCGGAGCCGGTGGTGAGGCGCTTGCGGAAGACCCAGTAGGTCCAGGCCTGGTAGGCGAGGACGAACGGCACCAGGACGAGGGCGACGATGGTCATCGCCTTCAGCGTGTAGTGGCTGGCGGAGGCGTTGTGGATGGTCAGGCTCCACCGGGGGTCCAGCGAGGACACCATGAGGCGCGGAAAGAGGCCGATGAAGAGGGTGATGGTGGCGAGCACGATGGACAGGCCGGTCATGATGAAGGCCCAGCCGTCCCGTCCCTTCCTGAGGAAGTAGGGGACGAAGAGGAGCACGGCCACCGCCGCCGTGGGAACGACCCCGGGGTCGTAGCCCACCCGCTGGAGCACGTCGGTCACGAGGGCGGTGAGCAGCGCGTAGAGGAAGATCAGGACCAGGGCCGGGAACCAGAGCCGGCGCGCCGCCGCCCGCGCCCTCTCGGCGATCTCGCCGCCGGTCTTCAGGGCCAGGAAGGTGGCGCCGTGCAGGGTGAAGACGGCCAGCGAGGCGAGCCCGCCGACGATGGAGTAGGGGTTGAGCAGGGTGAAGAAGGAGCCCACGTAGTTCATGTGGGCGTCGATGGGTACGCCGCCGAGGAGATTGGTCATGGCGACGCCCCAGAGCAGGGCCGGCAGGAAGCTGCACAGGAAGATCAGCCAGTCCCAGGTGCGCCGCCAGCGCGGCGTCTCGTCCTTGCTCCTGAACTCGAAGGCGACGGCGCGGGTGATGAGGGCCAGGAGCAGGAGCACGAGCGCCAGGTAGAAGCCGCTGAACATGGTGGCGTAAAAGTGCGGGAAGGCGGCGAAGGAGGCGCCGCCGGCGGTGATCATCCAGACCTCGTTGCCGTCCCACACGGGTCCGATGGTGTTGATGATGACGCGGCGCTCGGCGTCGTCGCGGCCCAGGAAGGGGAGCAGGATGCCGACGCCGTAGTCGAAGCCCTCGAGGAAGAAGAACCCGACGAACAGGACCGCGATGAGAATGAACCACAGGGTGTTGAGATCCATGTCACACCTCCTCAGACCGCCTGCGCCGCGGCCGCGTCGACGACCTCCGACGTGGCGTAGCGGCGCAGGAGGGCGATGTCGACGATCATCAGGGCTGCGTACAGCAGGGTGAAGACCACCAGCGAGAAGAGGACGTTGCCGGCGGGCACGGTCGGGGAGACCGCCTCGCTGGTCTTCTGCAGGCCGAAGACGATCCACGGCTGCCGGGCCATCTCCGTGAAGATCCAGCCGGTGGAGTTGGCGATGTAGGGCAGGGCGACCGCCCAGAGCATGTATCGCAGCAGGCGCGGGGAGTCGAGAGTCCGGTCCTTCATCACCGCGCGCAGCCCCCACAGGCCGAGGAAGAGCATGAGGAACCCCGCCCCGACCATGATCCTGAAGGTCCAGTACGATACCGCCACCGGCGGGACGTAATCACCGGGCCCGTAGCGGGCGACGTACTCGTCCTGGAGCTGGCGGATCCCCTTGACCTCGCCCGAGAACTTGTTGTAGGCGAGGAAGCTCAGCAGGCCGGGAACCCGGATCGAGAACACGTCCTTGAGCTCGGGTTCGTTGCCGATGGTGAAGAGGGACATTCCGGCCGGGTTCTCCGTGTTCCAGAGCGCCTCGGCGGCGGCCATCTTCATGGGCTGGATCTTGAACATGTACTGCGCCTGGGCGTGGCCGACGAGGATGACGAGCACGGTGCCGATGAGGCCGTACACCACCGCCCAGCGGAAGGAGCGGCGGAAGACCTCGAGTGCCTGCGACCGCCGCAGGAGGTGCCAGGCGGAGATCCCGGCCACGAAGAAGCCCGCCGTCGCCATCGCCGCCGTGAACACGTGCGGCCACTGCACCCAGACGTGGCCGTTGCCGAGCAGGGCCCAGAAGTCCGTCATCTCGGCGCGCCCGTTGCGGAGGGTGTAGCCGACCGGGTGCTGCATGAACGAGTTGGCGACCAGGATCCACAGGGCGGACAAGTTGGAGCCGATGGCCACCAGCCAGATCATCGCCGCGTGCAGCTTCGGCGAGAGCTTGTCCCAGCCGAAGATCCAGACGCCGAGGAAGGTGGACTCGATGTAGAAGGCGAGGAGGGCCTCGATGGCCAGGGGCGCGCCGAAGATGTCCCCCATGAAGCGCGAGTAGTTGGACCAGTTCATGCCGAACTGGAACTCCTGGACGATCCCGGTGGCCACCCCCATGGCGAAGTTGATGAGGAAGAGCTTGCCCCAGAACTTCACCATCTTCTTGTAGGTCTCGTCACCGGTTCGCACGTACTGGGTCTCCATGATCGCCAGCAGCACGGAAAGCCCCAGGGTGAGGGGAACGAAGAAGAAGTGGTACACGGTTGTGATGCCGAACTGCAACCGCGCGAGCAACAATGCATTCATCGGCGCACCTCCTTTTCCTTCACGAACGCTCCGCGCACCGCACGGTCACGGCACGCGGCGCCCGGCCGGCACGGCGGCGGCCGGTCGATGAAAGACTTGATGAAATGACGGAATGTCGTCGGCCGGAGGGAGGGGTCGAAAGGCGGCGAGGCTGGCGATGACCGAGATCCATCCTCACGGTTCGGGGCGACCCCTTTCCGGGCGTCATGTCCGGCACGCCCGACGGCGGCGAGTATACCACTGAGATCAGACCAGGTCGCATTCCTGCTCTGCCTCGAGAGGCGTGGCCGGCCCTCTCGCGGCCCTTCGTTTCGCCGGCGCGCTCCAACGCTGTCAGGGATCGCCACGTCGCGTGCCTGCGGCAGACCCCTTCGTCGCTTCGCTCCTCGGGGTGGCG
>CAZXXL010000193.1:0-6063 GCA_964644635.1 uncultured Thermoanaerobaculia bacterium
GGAGAACGGCCTGGGGCGCTCCAACGCCTCATTCTCCCGTTGTCATTGCGAGGAGGGCTCCGAAGGAGACCGACGAAGCAATCCCATCACGATTGAACTCCGCCACGGAGCAGAATGCACCGCGCTCCAATGCTGTTAGGGATCGCCACGTCGCCGGGCTCCGCCCGGCTCCTCGCGATGACAGAAAAGGGGGTGGCGTGCGCGCAAGCGAAGCAAAGCTTCGCGCGCTTACGCCACCTCGCGATGACACGAGGACCACCGCAACCCGGCCGCCCTTCCAGCCTCCGGGGTGGTATGGCTCCGCCCATGGATCGCAGGCACAAGCCCTTGATTCGTCGTGTTTTAGAGATCTTTCTGACAATTTCGGGCACCTCGTGTACCCGTCCTGCGGTCAATGCTACCACAGGATGCAAGTTGCGACTATGGCTCTACCGGGTGCGAGAACCCCGGGATTCGAGTCATGACGGTGCGCCGGCCGGGCCGCGGCGGGGAACAGCTCCGCCGGTGGATCGCACAGGTAAATGCCTGAACGACCATGGCTTATCCTACACGCCACGCGCACGGCGGCTTTCCTCTCCGCCATTGTTGGGTAAATGGTAACAGGAAGACGGGGAGACGGGGGCGCCGTGACACCGGGCGGCTTCGCCGCCCATGGTGGAACGGCGTCCCGAGCGGCGGCCCGCCAGGGCCGGAGCGAAGGGACCCCCTCACGATTGAACACCGCCACGGAGCAGGATGCGGCGCGCTCCTCCCCCCCTTGTCATTGCGAGGAGCGAAGCGACGAAGCAATCCCCTCACGATCGGACACCGCCACGGAGCACGGCCTGGAGCGCTCCAAGGCTGTCAGGGATCGCCACGTCGCCGCTTCGCGGCTCCTCGCCATGACAGAAAAGGGTACAGGGGGGCCGTGCGGGCCGGGGCGGCGCCGCGGGGTGGGGGCGGCGGCGTGGAACGGGAGAGTCATTCTCGACAAATCTGAGACTTTGTGCCATGATGAGCATGGCTGAATGGGCCGCCGGAACGCGGGAGGACGATCATGGAGAAGAGAACCCGGACGCGCGAGACCCGGCAGAGGCGCCTCGTCCTGAAGACGCTTCGCGCCACGAAGAGCCACCCGACGGCGGAGTGGCTCTTCGAGCAGGTGCGGCGGGAGATGCCCACGATCTCGCTCGGGACGGTGTACAGAAATTTGAACATCCTCAGGGACGAGGGCCGCATCCGCGAGCTGCGGGTGGCCGGGCGCACGGCCCGGTGGGATGCCGACCTTTCGCCCCACGGGCACTTCGTGTGCACGTCCTGCGGGGAGATCCGCGACGTGACGGGCCTGAAACCCCACGACTGGCGCGACCTGAAGGATCTCGTGGGGTGCGAGGTCACCCACCAGAGGACGGAGTTCTACGGGCTCTGCCCGGGCTGCCTCGCCCGCGAACGAAGGGTGAGCTGAGCGGGAATTCTCGCGGCCTCGAGGATGCCGAAGATCCCGGGGGCTGACTCGCGATGCCGTCTTTCGGATTGACCGCGCTGGGCCGGCTGCTGCTGGTGGCGGGGGCCGTCCTGGCCGCCGCCGGAATCCTGCTGATCCTGGCGGGAAGCCTCCTGCCCCAGGGGCACCTGCCGGGCGACATCGTCTGGCGGGGCCGGCGCGTGACGGTCGTCTTCCCGCTGGCGACGAGCATCGTTCTCTCCCTGGTCCTGACCCTGATCCTCAACCTGCTGCTGCGCCGGTAGGCCCCGGCGGTCACGACACGGCGCGAACCCGCTCGATCTCGGGCGCGTAAAGCTTGATGCGCTCCTCGACGAACTCCCGGAGCGTCTGGGAGGCCATCGGGCAGAGGCGGCACGCGCCCCTGAGGCGGACCAGGACCTCGTCGCCGTCGACGGCCACGAAGTCGACGTCGCCGCCGTCCCGGATGAGGGCGGGACGGACCTCGTCGATGGCCTGCATCACCCTCGCCTCCACGCTGGTCTCCGGTCCCGGCCAGTCCGCCATCGCGCCGCCCGCTCCTTCCCGCCGGCATGACGCCGGCCGATGAGCGCAACGTCCCGGCGGCGGGGGATATTTCGCACGGCCGCCCGGACGAACCCGCCGGTGGGCGGGGCGCGGCGGATGAACGATAATGGCGGCGAGAACTTTTTCGGCCGGAGCGCGTTGTCAGGGTTGGAGATCGATGATGGAAGACCTCGAAGCCACCGTGGAGAGATGCCGCTCGGGAGACCAGGCGGCGTGGACGGCACTGGTAGGCGCCACCATCAAGCCGCTCTACCGGCTGTGCGCCAGCTTCGCCCCCTCGGCCGCGGTGGCCGAAGAGCTGACCCAGGAGGTCTACCTCAAGCTCTGGGAAAACCTAGAGCACTATCGCGAGGGTTCGAACTTCATGGCGTGGGCGTGGCGGGTGGCGAGGAATCTGCTCATCGACGCCCACAGGAAGAGCCGCCGGGAGCGCGGCGCGGCGTGGCTCGATCCGGAGATCCTGGACCGGCTGCCGTCCGCCGACGACCCCCAGCTTCAGGCCGAGCGCCGGCAGCGCCTGCGCCTGGTCGCGCAGGGGCTGCGCCAGATCAACCCGGATCTGGCGGAGCTCGTGCTGCTGCGGGATTTCGCCGGCTGGAGCTACCAGGAGATCGCCGAGGCGATGGACATTCCGCTGGGCACGGTGAAGTCCCGCATCAACCGCGCCCGGCTGGAGCTCGCCACCGCCGTCCGCCGGCGGCTCCAGATTCGCCCGGTGGCGTCCGAGGCTGGAGCCGCCCCGGGGGGTGCCCCATGATCTCCTGCGACGAGGTCCGCGGGCTGCTCTCCGCCCTGCTCGACGGCGAGCTCGGCGAGCGGGACGCGGCGCGGGTGCGCCGGCACCTCGCCGGGTGCACCGACTGCGCGGAGCTTTTCGAGGCCATGCGCGCGGTGATCGGCGCCGGCTCGGAGCTGGCCGGGCTGGAGCCGCCGCAGGAGCTGCGGGAGGTGGTGCAGGCGTCCGAGTGCAGCCACTGGCTGACCCTGCTCCACCGGGCCGCCGACCGCGAGCTTCCCACCGGGGCCCTGGCGAGGCTGCTCGAGCACCTGGAAAGCTGCCCTTCGTGCCGGCGCGCGTGGGACGATCTCTCGCTCGTCCACCAGGTGGGGGCGGCGCTCGAGCCGCCGGCCGACCTCGCCGACCGCTGCGCGGCGGTGCCGTTCAGGGCCCGCCGGCGCGGACGGCGGGTGTTCGGGGCGCGGACGGCGACGGCGGCGGCGTACTTCCTCGCCATCGTCACGACCCTGGTGGCCGGGAACCCGGTCACGCTGGCGAGGAACGAGGCCGGCGGCATGATCCGCCAGGCCAGGACCGCGGTGCACCAGAGCGTGAAGCAACTCACCACCGACGGCCGGGGCGAGCTCCGCCTGATGGTGTGGCGGGTGTGGCGGTGGGGCGAGCGCCAGGCCGCCGTTCTCGGACGCGTCATCCGCGGCCAGGAGCCGCCCGGAAAGACCGGCGCACAGGACAAGACGACCGACAAGGAGGGTCCCGATGAACACTGAAAACACCAGCACCACCCCGACGCCGCAGCCGCCGCCGGTTCCCACTCCCCAGGCGCCCGCCGCGCCGCCGGCCCCGCCGGCGGTCCAGGCCCCGCCCAGGAAGTCGCCGGGGGTGGCCCTATTCCTCTCCCTGGTGCTCCCCGGGCTGGGGCAGGTGTACGTGGGGCTCTACCGGAGGGCGGTGACCATCTTCGCGCTGTTCTTCGTGGCGGTCACCCTCGACAGGCAGGGCGCCGGGCTGGGCTGGGCGATCGCCTTCATCTACTTCTTCGGACTGATCGACGCCTACCGGCAGGCGCAGATCATGAATCGGAGCGAGGTGACCATGCCGCGGCGGACGAAAACCGGCACTGCCAGCCTCGGGTTCGGCGTCTTCCTGACGGTCATCGGCGCCGTCCTGCTGATCAACAACTTCTACCCCATCGACCTGTCCTGGCTGGCCAAGTGGTGGCCGGCGATCCTGGTGCTGATCGGCCTCTACCTGATCGCGAGCGCCTACAACGAGCGGCAGAAGGCGGCGCACGCCCTCGACGAGGAGGAGACCGGGGAAGGCCCCGGGGCCTGAGCGCGGCCGGCGGCGGCCGCGCCCCGGGCGCTGACGTAGAATGAGGCCATGACCAGTGATACCAGGCGCCTCGTCGTCGTGGCCGCCGTCCTCTGCGCCATCGTGCTCGTCGCCGTCGGCTCCTGGCGCTACCGGGAGTCCCGGCGGCCCGTTCTGAAAGAGGTCCGCGTGGTCACGGCCACGGCCGCCGACCCGGTCTTCCGGGACGGGGCCCGTCACCTGGCCCCCGGGGAGGGGTTCCGGCTGGCGGTGGCCCTGCGCCTGTTCCAGCCCGGCCGCGGCGAGGTCTGGGTGAGCCCGGCGCGCGAGCTCGTGCTCGGCGGCCGGCGGGTGCCCCACGATGTGGTGGCCCGGGGCTGGCCGGAGCGCGACCGCAGCATCCGGGTGTTCTGGTCCACCGTCGAGTGCGGCTTCGTCGGCGGCGAGATCACGCCCGCCGACGCCGGCAGGAGGATGGCCTACCGGACCTTCCTGGCGCCCGAGTACGGCCGCAAGCCGCTGGTCGAGGGCCGGATGGAGGCCCACAACGAGGACTTTCTCGGCCAGCTCCCGCAGCCGCCCGAACCCGTGCCGGGCACGCTCAGGTTTTACGCGCGGGTCGAGGTGTACGCGGATCCCACCGATCTCAAGCCGGTTCAGTCGGCCGCCTCGCTGGGGCCGCGTGACCTCTGGAACCCCGCGCTCCCGGTGATCAGCCGCGGCCTGAAGGCCCCGGCCGGGATCCACCCGGAGGTGGGCGAGCTCTTCCTGATCCCCGGCATGGAGCCGGCCGGCGCCGGGACCGCGGGCTGGAACGCCGTCACCAGCGCCGCCCTCGGCCACACCTTCCTCGACCTGGTCCGGGCCCGGCTGGTCGCCTCGTCGCGAACGTTCGCGGCCATGGCGGTGACGGGAAAGCCCGATCTCGACCCGCGCACGCTGCGCCGGCTGGGCCGGATCGCCATCGCGCCGGGGCCGCTGCGGCGGGGGGGCCGGGTCCTGCGCTGGGGGCGCGGGATCCGTCCCGGGGACCTGCTCCGCAACGGGGACCACTGGATGGTCGCCCTGGCCGACGACGGCAACGGCTTCCTCGACGTGAACGACATCGTCATCCACTGCTGGAAGGCCCCGGCCCAGGAGGTCAAGCTGATCGACGCCATCGACATCGGGGTGACCGAGGTCGAGCAGCTCCGCCATGCGGGCCGTTGAGCCAGAGCCGCTGCTGCAGGTGGAGGGACTCGCCATCGGCCTGCCGGGGGCCGAGGGGGAGCCGACGCTGCTGGTCGACGCCGTGTCCTTCTCGCTCGGCGCAGGCGAGCGGGTGGGCATGGTGGGCGAGTCCGGCTCGGGCAAGAGCCTGACCGCGCTCGCCCTGCTCGACGTCCTGCCGCCCCCGCTCCGGATCACCTCCGGCAGCGTCCGCATCGACGGCCACGACCTGCTCGCGGCGCCGGAGGCCGTGCGCTGCCGGCTGCGCGGCGGCACCGTCGGCCTCGTGCCCCAGGAGCCGGCCTCGGCCATCAATCCCGTCTTCTCCCTCGGCTTCCAGCTGCGCGAGGTGATCGCGCGCCACCGGGGCGTCTCCCGCCGGGAGGCCCGGGCCGGGGCCCTGGAGCTGCTGCGCACGGCCGGCCTCGAGCCCGGGCGGGACATGGCCCGCGCCTACGCGCACCAGTTCTCCGGCGGCCAGCTCCAGCGGGCCGTGATCGCCCTCGCCCTCGCCGGCGGACCGAGGATCCTGGTGGCCGACGAGCCGACCACGGCCCTCGACGCGGTGACCCGGGCGGGGATCCTGGCCCTGCTCGAGGAGCTGACGGCCGGCCGCGAGCTGGGGTTGCTGCTCATCAGCCACGACCTCGGCGTCGTCGCCGGCGCCGTGGAGCGCATCCTGGTCGCCTACGCCGGCGAGATCGTCGAGGAGGGCCCGGTGGCGGAGATCCTCGAGGACCCGGTCCACCCCTACACGCGCGGCCTGCTGGCGGCCGCCCGGGAGCTCCACCGC
>CAZXXL010000194.1:0-6038 GCA_964644635.1 uncultured Thermoanaerobaculia bacterium
TTCCAAAGCCGATAAATTCGCAGAAATCGCGCCCGCGATGTGCGGAAAGGGGGGCAGCGTCGGCCGGCGTGGCGGGATTTCGCGGTTTCCGTAGTAAAGTCGCCGCCGGAATCGCCCGGCCGGCGGACCGGCACGGGCGGATCCGGGAGGCGAATGGCAGTCTGGCAATACGTGCTGCTCAGCGTGATCGGCTTCGCCGCGGGGATCCTGAACGTCCTCGCCGGCGGCGGGTCGTTCTTCACCATGCCCCTCATGATCTTCATGGGCATGCCTCCGGCCATGGCCAACGGCACCAACCGCATCGGTCTCCTGGCCCAGAACGTCACGGCGGTCTCCGAGTTCCACCGCCGGGGGTTCTCCGACTTCCGCCTCAGCCTGACCCTGGCCCTCTGCACGCTGCCGGGCGCCGTCATCGGCGCCGTGGCGGCGGTGCGCTTCGACCCGCTCTGGTTCAAGCGGATTCTCGGGATCTTCATGATCCTCCTGCTGCCCGTCCTCTTCAAGGGACGGAACATGAACGCGAAGCGGTCCGCCAATCCCGGCTCGCACGGCCTGCTGCTTGCCCACCTCGGCACCCTCGGCCTCGGCTTCTACGGCGGTTTCATCCAGGCCGGCACCGGACCGCTGCTGATCATCCTGCTCGTCTCGACCCTGGGAATCGATCTGGTCCGGGTCAACATGCACAAGGTCTTCATCATCGGCTTCTACACCATTCCCGCGCTCCTCGTCTTCGTCCTCAGCGGGCAGGTGGACTGGCTGGCCGGGATCCTGCTCGGGGTGGGCACGGCGCTGGGCGCGACCGTCGGCACGAAGATGGCGGTGACCGGCGGCGAGCGCCTCATCCGGGTCTTCGTCGCCGCGGCCATCATCGTCATGGCCGCCCGGCTCCTGCTCTGGAGCTGACCGTCCCGCTCGGCCCCCCGTCCGGCGCCCCTCAGCTCCCCGCATCCGCGCGCCGGCGGAAGCGGCCCGCGAGGAGCAGCGCCAGGCCGAACGTGACCAGGGATACCACCGCCGCGCTCGGATCGCCGGCGGGCAGGTCCTGGAGGACCAGCTTGAGACCAACCGCGCCGAGGGCCACGGTCCCCAGCACCGCGAGCTCCTTCCGGGCCGGGAGGCGGGCCCCGAGAGCGGTCAGCCCCAGGGCCGCCAGGCTCCCGAGGACGGTGCGGACGGCGGCCAGCGCCCCCGGCGAGACCGTGTGCAGCAGGACCGCGGTTCCGGACACGGCCACGGCCCACAGCTCCCCGGCGGCGAGGCCGGCAGCGAGGGCCTGGGGCCAGCGCGGCGCGAATCCCGGCCGCTCCGGCCGGAAGCGGTCCACGAGCAGGTAAAGCGCCGTCGTGGCCAGCGCCAGGCAGATCACGAGCACACTCGGGGCATGGGGCTCGGCCAGGAGCGTCCGGCCGAAATGCCAGAAGCAGCCGCCGGCGAAACCGGCGAGGGCGATGATGATCGCCGCCTGCGCCGCCAGAGAGCCGCTCTTCAGGCGGGCGGCCGCCGCGACCGCAACGAACGCCGCCACCGCCCAGATCACGGCCCGCGGCACGGCCGGCACCAGCAGCCAGGTCCCGGTCACGAAGAGAATGAGGCCCTCGGCCAGGAAGAGGTAGAACGCACGGTTCTGCCCCTTCAGCCGGTCCACGTAGGCGTAGGCCACAACGTAGGCGGCCGCGGCCAGGCCCAGGGCCAGCCAGGCCAGCCAGGCGCAGCTCCCGCCGCCCGCCCGGCAGATCCGCACCGCCCCCGAGAAGCCCACGATGAAGGCGGCGGCCGACTGCAGCACCTCGAACCAGTTCAGGTCCCGGGAACGGAACGCGGCGCGGGATGCCGAAAGCGTGACGTAGCCGATGAACAGCGCCAGCGTGAGCACGATGGCCAGGCTCGGCGACAGGCCGCGATACTGCTCCGGCGGCCCGCCGGGGGCGGCCGCCAGGTTGGCGAGCTGGAGGATGGCGACGTCCACGACGAACGCCGCGGGCCAGCGGATGGCGTGCCAGTGCACGGCGTAGGCCAGCCCGGCCGTCTCCAGTCCGGTCAGCAGGAGCACGGCGACGAAAACCTCGGCGGAGTGTGTCGCCACGAGCAGGGCGAATGCCGTCACCAGGGCGGCCACGGCGGCCGCGTTGGCGGTGAACCGGAGGTGGAACCGGACGCCCACCACCACGGCGCCCGTGGTGACGAGGGCCAGGAGAGCGGCCGCCATCCCGGGCGTGAGTGAGCCGAAGCGCGTGGTGGTCTCCCAGATCAACGGGTACGCGATCAGCACCGCCGTGACGCCGTAGAAAGCCGCGGACAGCCTCCTTTCGGCCAGTCCGGACCGGGTCGCCATCACCAACCACAGCAGTCCGTAGACGAGCCCGAGGATCATCCCGGTTCGCGGGCTGAAGGTCCCTCCCTGGGTGAGGGCGCGGAGCAGGAAGGCGCCGCCGAGGATCAGGCAGCTGCGGCCGGTGAAGGCGGCCGCCTCGCCCAGCTGGAGCCCCCGGCCCTCACCCAGGACGGGCTCCGCCAGGGTGGTGGAGGCGGCGGCCGGGCGCTCGCGCTGCAACGCCGAGGCGGCGCGCTCGGCGCCGGCGGTCACGGCGGCCTCCAAGCGCGCGACCCTCGCCTCGAGCTCCGCGACGACCTTCTCGATGCGCTCGATACGATCCTGCATGTGTCGATCCCCCCGTGAGGTGACGGATTGCGGGTCTGCCCAATGCTGCAAACATACTAACGCAGCCCGTCGAGCTGAGAAAACCACATCTCGAAGGGACCGTTGGCGAGGGGAAAACTGAACCGCGGCAGGCGACGACGGCCGCCGCCTGCCGCCAGAGAGTTTCACCAGAGCCGGGCCCCGTTTCCCGGGGCCCGGGGGAGCATCCGATTACTGCTCCATCATGTCCTGGAACACCGGCGGCTTCGGGCTGTCCTCCTCGAGGAAGACGTGGCAGGTGTCGCAGTCCTGGGGAATCGTGTGCTTGCCGTCCGCCGTCGACATCTCGTCGTCGTGACACCGCCAGCAGCCTGGGAAGTCCTGGTGACCCAGGTTGTTGGGGTGGGTCTTCCAGTCCGTCTTCATCTCCGGGAAGAACGAGCGTGCGTAGACCCGGGCCGCCGCGTCGGCCGCCCGCTCCACGAGCCCCTGGTTGGCCGACCACACGTCTGGGTGTTGCTCGCGGTAGTACGTGACGATCGCCTTGCGCACCGCGGCCATGCCCTGTTCGTGGGTCTTGTAGCCCTTCTCGACGGCGGCCAGGGCAACCTTCTTAAAGAAGGGGAGCTGCACCATGTCCGGGTGGGTCGAGAGCACGTCGTCGAGGGCGTGATCCGGGTTCTTGAACAGGTGCGTCGGCCGGTTGTGGCAGTCGATGCAGTCCATCACGCGCGCCTTGGCCTCGATCTCGCTCGCCGGCGGGAGCTTGTCGCCCTCCCTCGTGTAGGTCCGAACCTTGCCGTCGGGCGTCGTGAGCTCCACCCAGACGATCTTCTGCCGGTGCTCGTCGGCGGCCAGGTAACGGATCTTGTTGTCCGAGTAGATGTGCCACCAGTGGATCCCGCCGTGCCTCCCCAGGTCCATGCTGCCGCCACCGGTCTTGATGAGCATGGCGGTGTACGACGGGGTGTTGTGCTCGTCGGTATCGAAGGTCGCGAAGATCTTGAGCTTGTCGCCGTGGTGCTTTGCCGGCCAGTGGCACTGCTCGCAGGTCTCGCGCGCCGGGCGCAGGTTGTGGATGGGTGTCTCGATTGGCCGGTGGTACGTCCCCCACGCCGTCTTCCACACCTGGCGGAGCCCGTCCAGCTTGGAGCGCACGAACCACGACGCCCCGGGCCCGATGTGGCACTGCACGCAGCGCACGCGCGAGTGAGGAGATTGCTGGTACGCCGTGTACTCGGGCTGCATGACGGTGTGACACGTGGTGCCGCAGAACTCCACCGTGTCCATCTCCTCCACGGCCAAGTACGAGGTGGACCCGAGAATGATCGCGTTGATCGCCGTCAGCACGAGGACCGTGAGGCCGATCTTCCGCAGGTGGGGGTCGTTGAAGTCAAGCCGTGGGTAGACCGACAGCTCCTCGAGGGTCGCGCCGGTGGCGAGGAGCCTCTTCCGGCGCCGCCACATGCCGATGGGCATCACGATGAGGCCGACCACGAACAGCGCCGGAAGCACCACGTAGGCGAAGATCCCGACGTAGGGGTTGTGAAAGCCTCCCGACAGCTCGGCGATCATGAAAATGATGATCGTCAGGGCCGAGACCGTCGTGATGACAAACCCGGTGATCGTGATCGGGTTGTTGGCGTAGTTGAATAGTCGTCCCAGCGTGTCCCGCCGGGACCTGATCCGGTCAATCATCGCGTCCCCCCTCCTGGCATGCCCGCCATGGCACGGGCGGCGCGGATTCTAGCAGGCACCCACCGCTTGCGCAAACCTTCACAAATCCACCCCGGAACCGCCCCGCCGGTCCACCCCCACGACGCCGAGCCCGCGAACGATCCGAGCGCGCTCCAACGCTGTCAGGGATCGCCACGTCGCCGGGCTTCGCCCGGCTCCTCGCGATGACAGCGCAAAGGGTTCTCCCGACGGCACGGTGCTGCGCGCGAAGCGGACTCCAGCGGTGACCCCGACAACGAAAAAACCGCCTCGGCGGCGGCGTTCGTCACAAAGATGGTCGGGACGCGGAGATTTGAACTCCGGACCCCCTGAACCCCATTCAGGTGCGCTACCAGGCTGCGCTACGTCCCGACGTCAGGAATGCTTGAGGTCCGCCACGATGTCCGCGATCTCGTCGCGGACCTCGCGCAGCGCGGACAGGAGACGTTGTACGCGTTCCGCGCCCGTGTTGTCAACCTCGGGGGCCGCCTTCGAGGACCGCCGCGCCGCCTTGCGGCGGGAGGTCTTCGCTGGAGCCGGCGCCTCCTCGACGGCGGCCGTCTCCGCCGGCGGCGGCGCGACCGGATCCAGCTGCGCCCCGATCCTCTTGCGGGCGCCCGCGATCGTCAGGCCCTCGTCGAAGAGCAGGCGGCGGATCTCGAGGATCAGCTCCACCTGGTCGCGGGTGTACAGCCGCTGCCCCGTTCCGGACTTTCTCGCCTCGAGCTGGGGAAACTCGGTCCCCCAGAAGCGGAGCATGTACGGCTGCACCTTGGCCACCTTGCAGACCTCGTTCATCTTGAACGAATCCTTGCCCTTCGGAAGAACGGCCTCGTCGCTCATGTCTCCTCCTCGGACGCGGGAACGAGCGTCAATCTGAGCTGCAGCGTGACCCTCCGGTTGCCGATCCAGGCGCCGGGCACCGGGACCATGATGTCGAGCTCGCGCACGTCCCCCGATCTCGCCAGGGCGCGCGTGCCCTCGAGGGTGACGTGCAGCTGATTCCCCTCGGCGGCGACCGCCATGGCGGCGCCCTCGCCTTCCTCGGCGCCGACCTGGACCACGGCCGAGGCCGCGGCAGGGAGGGAGGGCTCGAACACGGCCTCACCGTCCTCGAAGGGATCTCCCGAGCCCACCACGAGCAGCTCCCGGCGGCCCGAAGCGTCGCCCCCGCCGGCAGGGGCCGCGCCGACCTCGGGGGGCGCCTCGGCCGCCGCAGCCGGCGCGGGCGGACGGACGGCCGCCGCGCCGACGACGGACTCCACGAGCTCGTCCACGTGCGACGGCACCGGCGCCGGCACCGGGCGGGGCACCTCGCCCGCCGCGCCCTCGTCCGGCGCCGACCCCGGGGAGGTCTCGAAAACCGCCTCCTCGGACGCCGGAGATGCCGGCGCGCCGTCCTCCTCGGCGGCAGCACCCTCCTCGGCCGGCGGTCCGCCGGCGAGCTCGAAGGGCCCGCCGGCCGACCCGTGATCGGGCCAGCGTTCCTCTTCCCGTTCCCCGGCGAAGACCGGCCTTTCGCCGGCCTCCGGCACCCCGGCCACCGGCTGCGTGTCCTCCCCGCGCGACCCGCCGGCCCGACCCGCCCCGGCCCTACTCGGCCCCCCCACGCCCCGCCCCCGGACCCGCCCGGCGCCCGCGCCGCGACCACCCGACCGCGCACCGGCCCCGCACCGCCCCGCCG
>CAZXXL010000195.1:0-5976 GCA_964644635.1 uncultured Thermoanaerobaculia bacterium
GTGCGGGGCCAGCGCACCGGCGATGATCTCGGCGAAGGTCCGGCCCCGGTGCTCGAGCATCTGCTTGGGACGCCCCATGCGGGTGCTCCCGCCGCCGATGAGCAGCCCGCCGAACACGGGACGCGTGCTCCAGGCCCGGGCCAGGAGATCGTCGATGATGGCGAGCAGGCGGCCGGCGAGGTCTCCTCCGCGCTCGAGCACGGCGAGGACGTTCCCGGCGTCCGGGGGCGGCGGGACGCCCTCGGCGCCGGCCAGCCAGACCTTCGGCAGCGGTGTCGCCTTGTGCCCCTCCACGAGCACCAGGTCGCAGCTCGCAAGCAGCCGGTGGACGGAGGTCTCGAGACCGGTCGCGGGCGCGGGATGGAGGCGCCACGCGGTCTCGCCCGGGCCGCGCAGGCAGACATCGGCCCCGGCCCGGAAGAGGCGGTCCGAGTCCTTGCCCTCGCGGTCGATGGCGAAGCCGTGGGCATCGTGCTTGACGGCTCCCACGGCCAGGCCGCGGGCGGTCAACCTGGGGATGACGGTCTCGAGGAGGGTGGTCTTGCCGGAGCCGGAATAGCCGCAGACCGCGAGCACCGCCCGGACGGGCGGATCGGCGGCGGAGGAGGTGCGGGTTTCCGCCATGGACCGATCCTACTCCCCGGCGTGCAGCAGGTAGAGGGACCGCGGCTTGAGGCTGGCGCGGACCCGGTTTCCGGGCTCCAGGCGCAGGTCGTCGGCGGCGCACACGGGCAGGCGGACGACCACCCGCACGCCGTCCTCGGCGCCGAGGGTCACCTGGACGCGGCCGTCGAGGAGCAGCACCTCCTCGATGGTGCCGGACACGATGTTGTCGGCGACCTGGGGGCGCAGCGGACGGCCGGGGTGAAGCAGCATCACCTCCTCGGGACGGATGCCGGCGAGCACCCGGTCCCCGCCGCTGCCGCTGCCGTCGCTGGAGCGCAGCGTCAGGCCCGAGTCGTCGAGGCGCACGGTGACGGCGTCCTCCGCGCGCTGGACGACCCGCGCGCGCCACAGGTTCTCCGGCGCCAGGAAGCGGGCGACGGCGATGTCGGCGGGCCGGTCGTAGAGCTCGCGCGGGCTCGCGAGCTGGTGCAGGCGGCCGTCGAGGATGACGCCGATCCGCTCCCCGAGGAGAAAGGCCTCCTCGCGGTCGTGGGTGATGTGGACCACGGTGGTGCGACGCTCGCGGTGCAGGCGGCGCAGCAGCAGCTGCAGCTCGCGGCGGAGGTGGGGGTCGAGAGCCGCGCAGGGCTCGTCCAGGGCGAGGACCCGGGGCCGGGTCAGCAGCGCCCGGCCGATGGCCACCCGCTGCTGCTCGCCGCGGGAGAGCGTCGCCGGGCGGCGGCGTTCGAGGATGGGATCGAGGGCGAGCACGCGGGTGAGCGTGGCGAAGAGCTCGGGATCGGGGCGCTCGCCCCGGCAGTCGAGGCCCCAGGTGAGGTTGGACCGCACGTCGAGGTGGGGTAGCAGACCGAGGTCCTGGGGGACGTACGCGATCCCGCGCTCCCCGGGGGGCACCGCGCCCACCGGCCGTCCGTCGAGGAGGACGGCGCCCGACGAGAGCTCGAACCAGCCGATGAGGGTCTCCAGGAGGACGGTCTTGCCGGCCCCGGACGGCCCCACCAGGACCAGGTACTCGCCCTCGTTGACGTCGAGATCCACCGGGCCGAGCGAGAAGGTGCCCAGGTCCAGCCTCACCCCGCGGGCGGAGAGCACGGCCGTCACCGGCGCCGCTCCCCGGCTGCGCGCAGGATCAAGAGTCCGGTCCCGGCCACGGCGATCAGCACCAGGGCGAGCTGCGCCGCCCCCGCCAGGTCGCCGGAGTCGAGGGCGAGGAAGAGGCCGGTGGCGAGGGTCTCGGTCCGGCCCGGGATGGTCCCCGCGACGGTGACCGTGGCCCCGAACTCGCCGAGGGCCCGGGCGAAGGCGAGCACCGCGGCGGCGAGCAGCCCGGGGCGGGCCAGGGGCAGGATCACCCGCGAAAGGACCCGGCTCGAGGAAGCGCCGTACAGCTCGGCCAGCCGCTCCAGCCGGGGATCGACGGTGGCGAAGGCGGCCTCGGCCGATCGCACCACGAGGGCGACCACCACCGTGAACTGGGCGAGAATCACGCCGCCGAGACCGAAGAGGACGCCCACGCCGTGGTCGAGCCAGGATCCGGGCGGGTCGCGCAGGAAGAGCACCAGCGCGGTACCCACGGCCACCGGCGAGAGCATGGTCGGGATGTCGAGCACGGTCGTCAGCAGCCGGCGGAAACGACTCCGGGTGCGCGCCAGCCAGAGGGCGGCCGGCACGCCGAGGAGGAGGGCGAGCACCGTCGCCGCCGATGCCGCGAGCACGCTCAGGCCGAGGAGCCGGCCGAAGGCGATCCCGCCGCCGCCGGCCCCGGTGGCCGCCAGCCGCACCAGGGCCGTCAGCAGCAGCAGGAGAAAGCCGATGAGCACGGCCGCCGTCGTCGCCGCCAGGCGGCCGGCGGGAGCGGGCGGTGGCGGGGCGTCCAGGGGCGGCCGTTTCACCGTCCGACCGCTGCTCCCGGGGCGAGGACCGCGAGCCGGCCGCGGTCCACGATGTACCCGTGCCGGCGCCACAGCTCCCTGCCCGCCGGCGAGGCGAGCCAGGCCAGCACCCGCCGGGCCGCCTCCCGGTGGGTGGAAAAGGTCGTGACGGCGCCGGGGATGGTGGCGACGCGGGTGATCAGCCGCGGCGGCAGGGGCACGATCTCGAGCCTGCCGGGGAACCACGCCGCGAAGACGCGCCAGCCGATGACGGCGTCCACGCTGCCCAGGGCGAGCAGGTTGGCGGTGGCCGCGCAGGAGCGCGCGCGGCCGAGGCGCGCCTGGACCGAGGGCGGCACTGCGGCCCGACGGAGGATCTCGCGGGCGTAAAGCCCGACGCAGACGGTCCGCGGCTCGGCGATGGCCGCCCGCACGTCGGGGCGGGCGAGATCGGCCAGGCCGTGGATCCGCTTCGGATTGCCCCGGCGGACCAGGAGCGCCGGAACCAGGTAGGCGAAGTCCACCCGCGTGGCCGGGTCCACCACGCCGCGGGACGCCGCCCGCTGGAGGAAATCGTGGCTTCCCGGCAGGTAGACGTCGCCCCGGTGGGTGAGCTCGAGCCGCGAGAGCAGCGAGCCCGAGCCGCCGAGGTCGAGGAGCACCCTGACGCCGAGGTCACGGCGGATGCGCGGGACGGCTTCCTCCAGCACCGGCTTGGAGGCCGATCCCGCGAGCATCAGGATCTCGGTCGCGCGCCCGGCGGCCGGGGACGGCGCCGCGGCGGCGAGGACGATCGCAGCGCCCAGAGCGGCGGCGAGGCGGCGCATCAATGCCTTCCGGTTGCGGCTGCGGCCAGCGGCAGGCGGCGTTCCGCGCCCTCCTGCCGGCGCTCGTCCTCGGGGTGCGCGGTGTCACCGCGCAGGTGTTTCACGGCGTGCCCGAGGGCGGGCAGGATCACCTCGAGGTTCTCGGCGGCGGCCTTGCGGCTGCCCGGCAGGTTGACCACCAGGGTGCCGCGGCGGATGCCGCACACGCCCCGCTGGAGGAGGGCGTGCGGGGTGATCCGCGCCGACGCGGCGCGCATCGCCTCGGCCAGGCCGGGCACCTCGCGCTCGATGACGGCCCGGGTGGCCTCGGGGGTGACGTCGCGCGGCCCGACGCCGGTGCCGCCCACCGTGAAGACCAGGTCCAGGCCGCGGGCGGTCAGGTCCGTGAGCATCGCTTCCAGGCGCTCGCGCTCGTCCGGCTCCACCCCGGCGAAGGCGATGTGGGCCCCGAGCCTCTCCTCGAGTATGGCGGCCACGGCCGGGCCCGCCGTGTCGGTGGCGGTGCCCGCCGAGCACGTGTCGGACACGGTCAGCACCGCCGCCTGCACGGTGTCCCGGGGCACGCGGCGGAGCACCCGGACCGGGGTCCCCGGCCGGACCTCGCCACTGGTCAGGGCGCGGGCGAAGATCCCGGCCCGCGGCATGATGCAGTCGCCGGTGCGGTAGTAGATGGCGCAGCGGGTGTGGCAGACCTTGCCGATCTGGGTGATCTCGAGCTCCACGTCGCCGGCGGAGATGCGGCTGCCGATGCCCAGGGAGTCGAGGTCGAAGCCCTCGGTCACCAGGTTCTCTCCGAACGCGCCCGGCTTCAGGTCGAGCCCCTTGGCGCGCATGCCGTCGATGTCGGCCTCGTCCAGCAGGCTGACCTGCCGGTGCCAGGAGCCCGCGTGGGCGTCGCCCTCGAGACCGTGCCCGGCCACGATGCGCGCGCTCTCGACGGCGCGCTTGACGGTGCCCTTTTTCTTCGACGTGCAGACGTACTTGATCGCGGCTTCACTCATGGGTTTCCTCCTCGGCCCGGTAGTGGCCGGAGCGGCCGCCCGACTTCTCGAGGAGACGGACGCCGGTCAGCCGCATGGTCTTCGAGAGCGCCTTGGTCATGTCGTAGAGGGTGAGCCCGGCCACGGCGACCGCGGTCAGGGCTTCCATCTCGACCCCGGTGGGCCCCCGGGTCGAGGCCTCGGCGATAATGCGGATCCGGTCGGCCCCGGGCTCGAAGTCGACGGCGACGTGATCCAGCGGCAGGGGATGACAGAGGGGGATCAGCGAGGCCGTGCGCTTGGCGGCCATGATGCCGGCCAGGCGCGCGGTCTCGTAGACGTTGCCCTTGGGCGCGCGGCCGGACTCGATGGCGGCCATCACCGCCTCGCCGGCGATGAGGAATCCCTCGGCGACCGCCCGCCTCCTCGTCTCCGGCTTACCGCCGACGTCGACCATGCGCGCGGCGCCGCTGTCGTCGATGTGCGTCAGCTCGCTCATCTCAGCCTCCCACCGCCACCATGGGCAGGTGCGTGTTCATCCCGGCCGGCGGCTGCTTGCCGGCGAGGTAGGCGCGAAGCTTGATCCGGGCGGCACCCTCGTCTCCGGCCAGGAGCCGGGCCAGCTCCAGGGGCACGGGATCCATGAGGCAGCGGCGGAGGCGCCCGCGGGCGTCCAGGCGAAGCCGGTTGCAGGACGCGCAGAAGGGGTGCGACTGGGGCGTGATCCAGCCCACCGTGAGGCTCTTGCCGCGCCAGCGCAGGCGGGTGCGGCGGGCGGGCGCCGACGGCGGCCCGGGGACCGGCTCCACGGTCGTGAGGTTCCCGAGCCAGTCCTGCACGGTGGCCGCCGGGACCAGCTCGGCGGCGGCCCACCGGGCCTCCGTGCCGGTGCGCATGAGCTCGATGAAGCGAACCTCGACGCCGCGCGAGGCGGCGAAGTCGAGGAGCGCGGGCACGTCCTCGCGCCAGGAGGAGGCGAGGAGCACGGCGTTGAGCTTGAGCGGCACGAGCCCCGCCGCCAGGGCGGCGTCGATACCGGCGACGGCGTCGTCCAGCCGCCCGCCGCGGGTGAGCCGCGCGAAGCGCTCCGGGTCGAGCGTGTCGAGGGAGACGTTGACCCGGTCCAGGCCGGCGGCGCGCAGCTCGTCCGCGCGTGCGGCCAGGAGCGAGCCGTTGGTGGTCATCGAGATCTCGCGCACCCCGGGAATTCCGTGGAGATCCTCGACCAGGCGGGCGACCCCGCGGCGGGCCAGGGGCTCGCCGCCGGTGAGCTTGACCTTGCCGACGCCGAGCTCGCCGTCGAGCCAGCGGACGAGTCCGGCAAGCCCTTCCAGGGGCAGCAGGTCGGCGTGCCGGACCAGGGGAACGCCCCCGGCCGGCATGCAGTACCGGCAGCGGAAATTGCAGCGGTCGGTGACCGAGAGACGCAGGACGTGGCCGTCAACCGGCATCGGGAGCTCCCCGTCGCCGGCGGCGGGACACGGCTCCCACGGGGTACAGCGATCGCCTCCACGTTGTGGGTCGGGAATACCTTGATGTCACGCCGCCTCCTTTCCAAGCCGGGAGGTCGTGCCGTTTCCGGCGCGGCCCTTGGGGCTCCGGGACCGCTCGCGGCCCCGCCCACCGCCCGCCGCACCGTAGATCTTTCCGTAGGCCCGGCGGGTCGGAGAC
>CAZXXL010000196.1:0-5922 GCA_964644635.1 uncultured Thermoanaerobaculia bacterium
TCGTTCGTCTGTTTTTGTAGTGGTATGGCCCGCCCGGGTATCTACACCGGGGAGCGTGGCGGCAGGGTTAGAGGGGTACCGCCGAGACCGGCAAGCCGGCCCTGCCCGTGGTCAATCCCACCGGCGGCCTCGCCGACACGGTGCGCGACCTGGACGATGATCCCGACCGCGGCAACGGCTTCCACCTCCCTGCTTTGACGGCGGGCGCCCTGGCCGCCACGCTGGAACGCGCCGCCGCTCTCCTCCGCCGGCCGGCGGACCTGCTCGCCGTCCGCCGCCGGGCGATGGCCGAGGATCACTCCTGGGGGGAGCCGGCCCGCCGCTACGAGGCCGTCTACCGGGACCTCGCCGCCCCTTGACCCGGGACGCCCGCCGGTCCATATTCTCGGGCGTGATGAGAGAACGGGATTTCGGCCAGCTCGAGGTTTCCGAGGTCTACTGCCCGACGTGCAAGGCGGCCCGGCCGGTGCGGCGCCACCTCCTGCTCGTGCTGCCCACCGGGAACAAGTACGAGTACCGCTGCGCCGTTTGTGGCACCTCCCTCGGCGGCAAGGACGACGGCGACGCCAGCGAGTACAACGCCCTCCTCGGCCGCACCTCCCGTCTCGTCCGCTGACCCAGCGCCCCCTCAGGAGACGACGAAGCTCGCCGGGTCGGGCTCCGCGAGCTCGGTGCGGCGCCAGCGGTAGCCCGGCTCGACGATGATCCCCGGGCAGTCGAGGGTCTGGGCCGCGACCAGGAGGTCACGCAGGATCGCCAGGTGCTGGGCGCGGTTGCCGGGCTCGCCGAAGGCCGCGCCGTGGGGGTACCGCAGGAAGACGGTCCGCGGGGCGCGGACGGCCGTCGACATCTGGCGGTTGATGGACAGGTTGACGGTGGTGATCCCGGAGCTCTCCACCACGCGCGCGATCAGGCCGCCGGCCCGATTGCAGAGCGGTCAGGCGGGGACGAAGATCGCCAGGTCGACCTCGTCCTCGCGCAGGATCCTCGCCACCTGCCAGGCCGTGCCGCGCCGGGGGTCGATGTACTCCCGCGTCAGCAGCCCCCCGAAGCCGAAGCTGGGCCAGCGCGGCGCCAGGCGAAGCACGCCCGCCCTCTCCAGCTCCCGCAGGCAGCCGGCGGGCAGGATGACCTCCGGGTCCCGCTCCACGTAGCGGTGCGGGTAGTGGGCGTGGGCGATCTTCAGCGTGGCGGGATCGATGCCCGAGGGCAGGATGCGGAAGCTCGGGTCGCCCTTCGGCGCATCCACGTCGAACGGCTCCTGGTCCTCGAGGTGCAGGCCGGCGGTGTTGACGACGGCCACGCGGCACTCGGGCAGGGGTTTCGCGAGCGGCCTCCAGGGAGGCTCCGAGTCGACGCGCGGCGCCGGCAGCAACTTCGTGCTCCAGTTGACGAGCGGGCGCGACCACGCCGTCAGGCGCGCACCGGCGCCGGTATCGAGAAACCGCCCGAGCGTGCGCCACATGGCCACCGGCCTACTCGCCGAAGTCGACCTCGTCGGGCAGCTCGTCGACGTCGTCCGGCCGGTGCGGGAAGTGCTCCTTCAGCCGGCGGCCGATCTCCTCGATGCCGAGCACGAGGCCGGTGGTGAAATCGCCCTTGCGGAACTTTCCGGACATGGCCTCAGCCACCGCCTCCCAGAACTCCTGGCCGACCTTCTCGTGAATCCCGGTGTCCCCGAGCACGGCGAAACGGCGCCGCGAAGGGACCAGGAAGATGAGCACGCCGTTGCGCTCGGCGGTGTTCCGCATCCCCAGGCGGTCGAAGGCGCGCCACGCCGCCTTTTCCACGTTGCCCCAGAAGAACGGGGCGACCGAGACCCGGATCTCGCCGGAGGTCTCCTGCTCGGCCGCGCGAATGGCCTCGACGATGCGCTCCTCGTCGATCACGCGCCGCAACCTGCGCCGGCTCATCCTGCCCATGGGCACCTACCATCCCCCGGAGGCGCCGCCGCCCCCGGATCGTCCGCCGCCGCCGCTGAAGCCGCCCCCGCCGAGGCCGCCGCCGCCCCGCCCCCCGGACATGATGCTGAAGAGGAGGTACATGGCCAGCGTCGGGTTGGTGATGAACAGGAAGAGAAACCCCACGCCGAGGACGGCGAAGAGAATCAGGCGGCCCGGGGAGAGCTTCCTCGGCGCCGCTCGTGGCGCCGCCGAGGCCGGCGGCGCAGCGCCCTCCACCCGGCGCGCGGCCTGCGGATCGATGGCGCCGAGGAGCACGTCCACCGCGCGCACCACGGCCTCGTCCTGCCGGCCGGCACTGATCCCCGGCACCAGGATCTCCCGGATGACCCGGGACGACAGCAGGTCGGTGACCCTCCCCTCGAGCCCGTACCCGACCTCGATCCGGATCTTGCGGTCCCGGGTGAGGATGAAGAGCGCGAGCCCGTTGTCCTTGCCCTTCTTGCCGATGCCCCAGGCCGCGAAGGTCTTCGCCGCCCATGTCTCCAGGTCGTTGTCGCCGATGGTGGTTCCGACCCAGACGATGATCTGATCGCCGGTGAGCTGCTCGAAGGCCCGCAGGCGGGCGTTCAGGACCGTCACCGTCGCCGGGCTCAGGAAGCCGGCCCGGTCGGTGACCCACTGGGTGGGCGCGGGCGGGATCCCCGGCGCCGCGGCCGCCGCCACGCCCGCAGCCGCGGCCAGGATCAGGACGACCGCGGCGAGGCGCCTGAGGGTCATCGGCCGTGCCTCCAAGCTCCCTTCACTGCCCGAAGTCAACCTTGGGCGGCGTCGCGGCCCCCTCCTTGGCCTTGAAGTAGGCCTTCTCCGCGAACCTGTTGCCGAAGAACCCGGCGATGATGTTCACCGGGAAGCTCTGCCGGTAGGTGTTGAACTTCCGCGCCACCTCGTTGTAGCGCATCCGCTCCACCGCGATCCGGTTCTCGGTTCCCTCGAGCTGGGCCTGCAGGTCACGGAAGTTCTGGGTCGCCTTGAGCTCCGGGTACCGTTCCACGGTCACCAGAAGCCGCGACAGCGCGGAGGAGAGGCCGGCCTGGGCCTGCTCGAACTTCCGGAACGCCGCCGGGTTGTTGATCAGGTTCTCCATCTGGCCCGCCGTGATCTGCCCCACCTTCGCCCGGGCCTCGGTCACCGCCGTGAACGTCTCCTTCTCGAACTTCGCGGCGCCCTTGACCGTCGCCACCAGGTTCGGGATGAGGTCCAGCCGCCGCTGGTACACGTTCTCCACCTGGCCCCACTGCGCCCGCACCGCCTGGTCCAGGGCCACCAGCCGGTTGTAGGTGCCGGCGAACGACATGCCGATCACCAGCGCGGCCACGATCACGATGCCGAGACAGCCGAGCAAATACCACTTCGCCTTCATGAGCACCCCCGTTGCGGAATCCCGCCGTCATGCGGCGCGACCCGAGTCGAAGATAGCACGGCCCCGAGGCTCGCCGCCTCCGGGGAAGCTTACGCACCGGGCGGCGTCAGCTTCCCTTCCCGGAGGTAATCGCGCAGCTCGGTCTTCACCAGGCCGGTCAGGAGCAGGATGGAGAGCAGGTTGGGGATCGTCATCAGCCCCAGCGCGGCGTCGCCGAACGACCACACCAGCTCCAGGGAGTAGACGGCCCCCAGGAAGTGCATGATGCAGAACACGATCCGGTAGGGCATGATCCAGCGGGAGCCGAGCAGGTAGAAGATCGACCGGTCCCCGTAGTAGGACCAGCTGATCGCCGTCGACAGGCCGAAGAGGAAGACGGCCAGGGTCACGATGAGGTGGCCGAAGCCGCCAGCCAGCCTCCCCAGACCCCGTTGGAACGCCCACGCCGTCAGCGGCGAGCCGTTCTGCGCCGCCCGTCCCCTGAGCACCAGGGCGCCGCCGGCTTCGTCCCCGCCCGCGGCCACGATTCGCGCCGCGGCGACGTCTCCCGGGGCGCCGGCCGGGATCATCAGCCGGCCCGTGAACGGGCGTTCGCCCGTGCGCAGCACCGGGTCGGCGGCAATCTCGAGCCGGGGGTCGTCGACGGTGGAGTGATTGCGGACGAGGCCGAAGCCCACCGGCCGGCCGTCCTCGACCTCGAGCGCGCCCGTGGCCAGGTCCTGCGGCCGGACGACGCCGTCCGCCCGCACCCGCGCCCCCGCCCGCACCGCTACCACCGCCGCCTGCCGGTTCAGCACCACCCGCTGTTCCTGCTTGTCGTGCCAGACGCCGGTGGTCAGGATCACCAGCGCGGTCATGGAACAGATGAGCAGGGTGTCGATGAACGGGCCGAGCATGGCCACCACGCCCTCGCGCACCGGTTCGTCGGTCTTGGCCGCCGCGTGTGCGATGGGCGCCGATCCCTGGCCCGACTCGTTCGAGAAAAGGCCGCGCTTGATCCCCCAGGTGAGCATGAACACGAAGCCCGCGCCGGCGAACCCCCCCGCCCCGGCCGCCGGCGTGAACGCCGAGCGGAAGATCAGGGCCAGGGTCCCGGGCAGGGCCGCCGCGTTGAGCACCAGCACGATGAGCCCGGCTCCCACGTAGAGAGCGGCCATGAAGGGGACCAGTTTCGAGGTCACCCGCCCGATGCGGCGGATCCCGCCGAGGATGACCGCCGCCACCAGGGAGGCCATGACCAGGCCCGTGATCCAGGTGGGGACGCCGAGATCCTGGCGGAACTGGTCCGCCACCGTGAACGACTGCACGGCGTTGCCGGAGCCGAACGAGGAGATCACCGCGAAGGTCGCGAAGGCCACGGCCAGGGGCTTCCACTTGCGGCCCAGCCCGCGCTCGATGGAGTACATGGGGCCGCCGGCCGCGGAGCCGCCGGGGAGGATGCGTCGGAAGCGCAGGCTGAGCGTGCACTCGGTGAACTTGAGCGCCATGCCGAAGACCGCCGTCACCCACATCCAGAAGACCGCGCCGGGGCCGCCGTAGTGGATGGCGGTGGCCACGCCGGCGATGTTGCCGATCCCCACCGTGGCCGACAGCGCGGTGGTCAGCGCCTGGAAGTGGGAGAGGTCGCCCTCGTTTTCCGGGTCGTCGTAGTCACCGCGCACCACCCGCAGCCCGTGGCGGAACAGCCGCACCTGCACCCAGCCGAGGCGGAAGGTGGTCAGAACGCCCGTGCCGACGAGAAGGACCACGATGGCGGGGAGCGCTTCCGGCCACCCCCAGACGATCCCGTTCAGCCCAAACACCAGGTTATGAACCGCCGCGTAGATTGGTTCCATCGAGCCCCCAGAATCGGCTCATCCTACCCGTCCCGGAAGGCCGTGACAAACCCGCGGGCGAACCGTGCCGGCGGGAAGAACGGGCGGGGAGCGGGTATAATCCGCGGCGAAGGAGACGTGACGATGATGAAAAGGACCCTCATTCCGCTGATCGCCATGGCCCTCGTCCTCCCCGCCTGCGGCAACAAGAAGGCCGCCCAGCCGAAGGCCCAGCCGCCGGCCGCCGCGCCGTCCCACGAGAGCTCCGGCGCCATGCCCAAGGACGCGATTCACGGGGCCATGGGCGGAGCCATGGCGCCCATGAACACCAGGGTCGTCCTGAGCGACGCCATCCGCAAGGCGTGGACCGGCATCAAGGTCAAGGTCGTCGACATCAAGAGCGGCAAGGCCTCGACCTACGACGTGCCCTTCGGCACCGCCAAGCCCCTCGGCGACACCGGCCTCGTACTCACGGCCGAGAACTTCATCCCCGACTTCGTCATGGCGGCCGACGGCATCACCTCGCGCTCGGCCGAGCCCAAGAACCCGGCGGCGCACGTCGTCATCTCGGAGGAAGGCAAGCCGGACTTCAAGGGCTGGCTGTTCGCCGCCATGCCCGACATCCACCCCTTCGCCCACGAGAAGTACCGCGTCCTGCTGGTGGCGGGCATCCCGGCGAAGTAACCGGGCCGGCTCCGCCGCCCGTTGTCGAACGCCGTCCCAAGCGAGGGCCCGCCAGGGCCGGAGCGAAGGGACCCCATCACGGTCGGACGCCCCAACGGGG
>CAZXXL010000197.1:0-5830 GCA_964644635.1 uncultured Thermoanaerobaculia bacterium
CCGGCTGCGCGGGCGCCGGCGTAGGCCGCGAAGCAGCCCCGGCGGCCGCACTCGCAGAGCTGGCCGGCCGGGCGGAAGGTGGCGTGGCCGGCCGCGGCGGCGGGGTTGTGGGCTCCCGCCAGCGGAGTGCCGCCGATGATGACGCCGGCCCCGATTCCGGTGCCGAGGTAGAGGGCCACCAGGACCTCGGGGGCGGGGACGAGGTCCAGCGCCTCGCCGGTCGCGGCCACGGTGACGTCGTTGTCGACGATCACCGGCGCCGCCAGGCGGTCGGCGAGGGCGGCGGCCAGGGGGGTGCGGGACAGGGGCAGGTTGGGCGAGGAGAGCACCACCCCGGCGCGCCGGTCGACCTGCCCGGCGACGCCGAGGCCCACGGGCAGCCCGGGGCGGTGGACGGCGGCCGCGGCGGCGGCGAGGGCCGCGATGAGCTCCGCCGGCCCGGCGGCGGGCGTGGCGGCGCGGTGGATCTCCTCGACGGCGCCGTCCACAACCCGGCCGGCCGTGATCCTCGTCCCGCCGACGTCGACGCCGATGGCGCTCCATCTCATGGCGACAGGGTATCGGATCCGGCCCGGCGGGAGGGGCCGCCGGTCTGCTACCATCGCGGCCCGGAGGCGACCGATGCTGCCGCGAGAGCTGTACAGGAACGACCCGGACCGGGTGCGCGCGATGCTCGAGGCCAGGGGGGCGGAGGCGGACCTGGACGGGCTGCTGGAGGCGGACCGGGAATGGCGGCGGCTGCTGGTCCGGGCGGAGAAGCTGAAGGCCGAGCGCAACGCCGGCTCCAAGGCCATCGGCGCGCTCTTCCGCGAGGGACGGCGCGAGGAGGCCGAGGCGCGCAAGGCCGAGATGGCCGCCCTCGGTGGGGAGATCAAGACACTCGAGGCCCGGGCCAGGGAGCTCGAGGCCGCGGTGGAGCGGCTGGAGCTGACCCTCCCCAACCTCTTCGACCCCAGCGTCCCCATCGGCCCCGACGAGTCGGCCAACCGCGTCGAACGGACCTGGGGCGACCCGCCGTCCTTCGACTTTCCTCCCAAGGCGCACTGGGACCTCGGGCCGGCCCTGGGCATCCTCGACTTCGAGCGTGCCGCCAAGATCTCGGGCGCCCGCTTCGCGGTGCTGCGCGGCGTCGGCGCCGCCCTGGAGCGGGCGCTGATCACCTACATGCTGGACCTGCACGTCCGGCGGCACGGCTACACCGAGGTGCTCCCGCCCTACCTCGTGAACGCGGCCTCCCTGTACGGGACCGGTCAGCTGCCCAAGTTCGCGGACGACCTGTTCAAGGTCGAGGACCGCGACCTTTACCTGGTGCCCACCGCCGAGGTGCCGGTGACCAACCTGCACCGCGAGGAGATGCTGCCCGAGGGCGAGCTGCCGCTGCGCTACTGCGCCTTCACCCCCTGCTTCCGGGCCGAGGCCGGCTCCTATGGCAAGGACGTCCGCGGCCTCATCCGCCAGCACCAGTTCCACAAGGTGGAGCTGGTCCAGCTGGTCCACCCGGAGCGCTCCTGGGAGGCCCTCGAGGAGCTCACCGGCCACGCCGCCGCGGTGCTGGAGGGCCTGGGCCTGCCCTACCGGGTGGTGACGCTGTGCTCCGGCGACCTGGGCTTTTCCGCGGCCAAGACCTACGACCTCGAGGTCTGGCTGCCGGGCCAGGAGCGCTACCGGGAGATCTCCTCCTGCTCCAACTTTCTCGATTTCCAGGCCCGGCGGGCCGGCCTGCGCTTCAAGCCGGCCTCCGGCGGCAGGGCCCGCTACCTCCACACCCTCAACGGCTCCGGCCTGGCCGTCGGCCGCACCCTGGTGGCCGTGCTCGAGAACTACCAGCGCCGCGACGGCTCGGTCGCCGTCCCCGAGGCCCTGCGCCCCTACCTGCACGGCCTGGAGGTCGTCGAGCCGGAGCGTTGAGCGCCCGCGGGGGATCCGCCTCCCTCCCCGCGCCTCGGCCCGCGGCGGCGCGGTGCGCTCGGCGGACCGGCTGGCCGCGAGCAGCCCGCCGTCCCGCTGCCACCCCCTGCGTTGAGAGCATCTTTTGCCCTGTCATTGCGAGGAGGCTTCCCCCAGGAAGCCGACGAAGCAATCCCCTCACGATTGGACATCGTCGCGGAGCAATGGGTAGCGCGCTCCGATGCTGTCAGGGGTAGCCACGTCGCCGGGCTTCGCCGGGTCCCCTTTGTCGCTTCGCTCCTCGCGATGACAGTGCTAGGGGTTCTCCCGACGGCACGGTGCTGTGGCAGACCCCTTCGTCGCGTCGCTCCTCGGGAAGACGGGTCCCGTCACTCCGCGGGCGGCAGCTTCCGCGTCCACCTGGTCGACGGCCTGCCGCAAAGCCATGCCGAAGGGCACGCCGCCCCAGGTCGCCACCAGGGCTCCCAGACTCGAGATCATGCGCGAGGAGCTCATGGCTGCCACGGTGAGACCCACAGCGCTGATGAGGATCCCGGCCGCTACGAGCTGCCAGGTCTTCATCCTTGCCATTGCGATCACCTCCTGGCCGTCACCGGCGTGATCAATCCTCCGCCGGCAGCTCCAGCCGGTCGGCGACGGTGGCCATGGCGTCGCGGACGAAGGCGATGTGCTCGTCGAGGTCGACGCCGAGCTCCTCGACCCCGCGCCGGACGTCGTCGCGGTTGACGCCGCGGGCGAAGGCCTTGTCCTTGAGCTTCTTCTTGACCGACTTGACCTTGACGTTGGCGATCGATTTGTCCGGGCGGACGAGGGCGCAGGCGGTGAGGAAGCCGCACAGCTCGTCGACGGCGAAGAGGGCCTTGGCCATGGGCGTGTCCCGGGGGACGCCCATGTAATCGGCGTGGGAGGCCACCGCCCGGATCCACGCCTCCGGCCAGCCGCGTTCGGCGAGGATGCGGGTGCCGACGTGGAGGTGGGTGTCCTCGGTGGGGTTCTGCTGGTAGTCGAAGTCGTGGATCAGGCCGACGATGCCCCACTCCTCGGGATCGCCCCCGAAGCGCCCGGCGTAGGCGCGCATGGCCGCCTCCACGGCCAGGGCGTGTTTGATCAGGCTCGGGTTGTCCGTGAACTCGACGAGGAGCTTCCAGGCGTCGTCGCGGGTCGGACGGTCGGTCATGGCCACCTCCTTTCACAGGATTATAGGCGATCCGTCGACTGTTCAGCGTTTTATGGTCGATTGATACGATAATCTGTGACATTCTGCGATTTTTTCCTTGACTTTTCGTTTTTCATCCTGTAAAACGTGCGCATTGACAAAGGAGGAGGTTACACCATGCCAGCCCGCGCCCAGGAAATCCTCGCCCGCTGCAAGGAGGAGAACGTCCACTTTCTCCGCCTGCAGTTCATCGACATCGACGGGATCATCAAGAACGTGGAGGTGCCGAGGAGCCAGTTCGAGAAGGCGCTCGACGGCCAGATCATGTTCGACGGCTCGTCCATCCAGGGCTTCACCAGGATCGAGGAGTCGGACATGCTGCTGGTGCCCGACCTCGATACCTTCGGCGTCTTCCCCTGGCAGACCGACCACGGCAAGGTCGGCCGGCTGATCTGCGACATCGCCAACCCCGACGGCTCGGAGTTCCCAGGGTGCCCCAGGACACAGCTCAAGAAGGTCGTGGCCAGGGCCGAGAAAATGGGCTTCACGATGATGGCCGGCCCGGAGGCGGAGTTCTTCCTCTTCGCCGGCAACGGCGAGGGCGACAGGGGTCCCTCCATTCACGACCGGGGCGGTTACTTCGACCTCAGCCCCCTCGACCGGGGCGAGGAGGCGCGCCGGGACATCACCCTGGCGCTCGAGGCCATGGGCTTCGAGGTCGAGGCCGCGCACCACGAGGTGGCGCCGGGCCAGCACGAGATCGACTTCAAGTACGCCGACGCCGTAACCACCGCCGACAACGTGGTCACCTTCCGCTTCGTGGTCAAGAAGGTGGCCCTGATGCACGGCCTCCACGCCACCTTCATGCCCAAGCCGCTGGCGGGCATGAACGGCTCGGGGATGCACACCCACCAGTCCCTGTTCACCCTCGACGGCGAGAACGCCTTCTACGATCCGCAGGCTGAGTGGCAGCTGTCCACGGTGGCCCGCCGGTACATCGGCGGCATCCTGCGCCACGCGCGGGGCATGGTGGCGGTCACCAACCCCCTGGTGAACTCCTACAAGCGGCTGGTGCCCGGCTACGAGGCCCCGGTCAACGTTGCCTGGTCGGAGAAGAACCGCTCGCCCATGATCCGGGTTCCCGCCCGGCGCGGCGTCGGCACCCGCTGCGAGGTCCGCGTGCCCGATCCCTCGGCCAACCCCTACCTGGCCCTGGCCGTCATGCTGGCCTCCGGGCTGGACGGCATCGAGAACGGGATCGACTGCGGCCAGCCGGTCAACAAGAACATCTTCGAGATGAGCCAGCGCGAGAAGCGGCGGCTGAAGATCGTGCAGCTGCCGGCGAACCTGGAAGAGGCTTTGGACCACCTGGAGAAGGACGCCGTGCTGCGGGAGGCCCTGGGGGAGCACATCTTCGAACACTTCCTCCACAACAAGCGCCGCGAATGGGCCTCCTACATCCAGGTGATTCACCCCTGGGAGCAGCAGCGGTATCTCGACCGGTACTGACCGGGATGGATCGGCGGGCTGCTGCTGCGGCCGCCCGGCTGCTGGTACCATCGTCGCCGGGAGGGTTCCACCATGGCCGACAACCCGCTGGTGCATGAGCGTTGCGAGCCGCTCGCGGAGGGCACGCCGCCGCTGTCCGGCGACGAGATCGGGCGGCTGCTCGGCCACCTGGACGGATGGCGCGTCTCCGGCGGCCGGCTGGAGCGCACGTTCCGCTTCGAGGACCACTACCGGGCGATGGCCTTCGTCAACGCGGTGGCCTGGATCTCGCACCGGGAGGACCACCACCCGGACCTGGCGGTCGGCTACGACGCCGTCACCGTGCGTTACGTCACCCACTCCATCGGCGGCCTCTCCCGCAACGACTTCGTGTGCGCCGCCAAGGTGGACCGCCTGACGGCCTGACGACCCCCGCCGCATCCTTCCCGGCGCGACGGTGTACCATCGGCGTCCTGGGAGGATCCGGATGAGCGCGTTTGCCGAGATGTCCCGCGAGGAGCTCCTGAAGACGGTCGAGATGTTCGCCAAGAGCTGGCTGGCCCACGACGGCTGCTGGTTCCTGGCCGCCGAGGAACGCCTCGGGATGGAGACGGCCATCGAGCTCGACACGGCGTCGTGGGCGCGGTTCGCGGCGGTGGAGGCCGGGCGCATCATGCGTACCTTCGGGATCGAGAAGGGCGGCGGCCTGGAGGCGCTGGAGCGCGCCCTGCGCTACCGCATGTACGCGGCCATCAACGAGCAGCACGGGGAGTGGTCGGCCGACCGCAGGAGCTACCGCTTCTTCATGGACACCTGCCGGGTGCAGGAGACCCGCCGCCGCAAGGGGCTCGCCGATTTCCCGTGCAAGGGCGTCGGCATCGTCGAGTTCTCCACCTTCGCACGGACCGTGGATCCCCGGATTCGCACCACCTGCCTGCACTGCCCGCCGGACGCCCCCGCGGGCAAGAACTGCGGCTGGGAGTTCACACTCGAGGAGGGAGGGGTGGATGCCGAGGAGGGCGGGACCTCCTAACGCCGCCCTGGCCGAGGCGCTCTTCGCCCTGGCCGAGCGCGAGCCCGGGCCCGATCGCCGGCTGGCGTTGCTGCGCGCGGGCTACCGCGCGATGGACGCCGCCCGCCCGCTGGGACCGCGGGTCGCCGCCGGCGCGCCGCCCGACGTGCGCCCGCTCATCCCCCCGCTCGCCGCCCTGCCCCTTCTCCCCCCCTGACGCTGCCAACCACACACACAGCGTCCACCACCGCGACCCCCGCGACATG
>CAZXXL010000198.1:0-5821 GCA_964644635.1 uncultured Thermoanaerobaculia bacterium
TCGTGCCGGCCCTCCCCGCCCCTTCCGCGCGGCCTTCCCGCGCCTCCAGGGGGCCCTCCAGCCAACCCTCCCCGGCGGCCGCGTCATCGTTAAGCAGGCAGAGGACGTCACCCTCGGCCGCGCCTGCACCAAGGAGGACGCCCCCGGCGAAACCCAGGTTCTGCTCGCTCCGCACCACCGTCGCCCAGGGGAAGCGTTTCCTGGCCTCCGGTCCGGCGCCGTCCGGGGAGCCGTTGTCGACGACGACCACCTGGGCCGCGCCGGTCCGGCCCCACCGCTCGAGGGAGGCGACGGCATCATCCAGACGCTCCCGCCCGGCATGAATGACGACGATGATCGAGGGGTTCACCGGGACCTCCCGCGCCGCAGCGCTCTGGCCAGGCGTGTCCCCAGGGAGTCGTGGACTCCCGGGTCCTCGAGCTCCACCGGGACTGCCTGGCGATGGGGGTCCCGCCACGGCTTCTCGGCGAAGCGCAGCAGCGGCCCGGCGACCCGGGGCCATGTGCGTCCCGCCGCCCACGAACGGCCGGCCTCCGACGCGGCACGGCGGCGCTCCGGGTCTTCCAGAAGCCGCATCACGGCGTCGGCCAGGGCCGGTGCGTCGCCGGCCGGCACCACCGCCCCGGCTCCGGTCTCCCGGAGAACCCGCGACATGGTTCCGCCCTCGGTGGCCACCACGGGCAAACCCAGCCAGAGAAGATCGACCAACCGTGTACGAAAGCTCAAGAGCGCCTCCAGGCCGGGCCGGTGGGTTACGACCCCCAGGTCCGACACCTGGGCCAGGGCGAAGCGCCCGGCGCCCGGTCTCCAGGGGAGAAAGCGAACCTCGCGGCCGAGCCACCCGCGACCGCGGGCCGCCTCCCGCGCCCGGGCCGCCGCCGACTGGGGGGTCATCTCGGGATGGGGGTGCTCGACGAAGAGCACGGTCGTGCCGGGGTGGCGTTCCAGGATCGCCGGAAGCGCCTCCAGCACGACCATTGGGTCGTACCAGTCGTAGATGCCGCCGAAGTAAAGGGCTGGGCCGTCGCAGCCCGGGAGCAGCTCCTTCCGCGCCGGCGCCACCGGGGGCCCTCCCTCAGGCACGCCGAAGGGCAGCTCGTCGATCAGGCGCCGGAGGTCCGGGTCGGCGTCAACGGCGGGAGGGTTGACGCGGCCAAGGGCCGTCAGCCAGCCCAGGAAGTAGCTCCTCTGCTCCGCCGAAGAGCAGAGGAAGAAGTCCCCGCGGGACATCTGGAGCCGCCACGTGGCGTGGTCCGTCCTGAAGGGCTTCAGGCCCAACTCCCTCCAGTAGTGGAGGTTGTCCACGAGGAAGGGATCGTAGAGGTCCACCACCACGGGCAGGTCATCCCGCTGAGCCAGGTAGTGGTTGCCCAGATGCCCGTGGAGCAGGACCCAGTCGTGCCCCTCCGCCTGGGCCCCGAGACGGCCGGGGTCCGCCTCGACGGCGTGGACGCCTGCGGGAAGGCCACGGGCCTCGGAGGGGTCGTTGGGCAGGGCCAGGGTGACGGCGTGCCCGGCCTCCTGGAGCACGCTCGCCAGGGCCAGGAACCGCGTCCCCACGCCGGCCGTCAGCTCGCGGACCGGCTCGGGGCAGATGAGAAAGGGGCGGCTCACCCCTCCCCACTCCCCCGGCCGCCGGAGCCACCGTGGCGCTGGCGGCCCAATCTGCGCCGTAGGGCACCCAGTGTCGTGCTCTCGCTGGTCTCCGTTCCGGAGGGCCGTTCCGTTTCCTCGGCGGCTTCCTCGGCCCGGGCGGCCTCAAGCTCCGTCTGAAGCCGGGACAGCTCCGCCTGGAGGCCATCGCGCTCGCCGGTGATCTCGATCAGCCGCTCGTCCAGGGTGCGGACGAGCTCCGCCTGCCGGTCCCGCTCGGCAACCAGGGCCATGACGCCCGCCGCCAGAGCGAGCCGGTCGTCCACGAGACCGTGGCGTTCCCAGACGGCCGCCAGGGCAGCCAGCTGCCCGGGGGAGCCCGGGGGGTTGCCGGCGGTGACGGAGCCGGAACCCGTGACGATCCGGTACTCGCAGGTGATGAGGGGCAGATGCTCCGGGCGGATCCTCCGGGTGAGCCGGAGGAGAAGGTCCCAGTCCTCGTAAAGGTCCAGTGCGGGATGGAAACCACCGGCCTCCAGGGCCGCCTCGCGTGGCACGGCAACCGTCGGGAGGGGGATGTGGTTGATCAGACGAAAACGGTTCCCGTCGAAGTCGCCGCCAAATGTCCGGTGGCGGGCCACGGGCCGGAGACCACCCTCTCCGTCCGGCTCCCAGATCCCCTGGATGGCGTCCGTATAGGGCAGCACGACGCCCCCGGCTACGGCCCGCCCCAGAACCAGCAGATGCTCGGGGAAGAAGCGATCGTCGTCGTCCAGGAAGACCACGTGGGAGGCCGAGGCCCGCTCCAGACCCAGCTGGGCCGCCGCGGACCGTCCCGCTCCGCCCCCCGTCTCGACGACCTCCACGGGGAGGCGGTCCTCGAACTCCCGGCACACCGCCGCGGAGGGAACCGCCCCGTCGTCGACGACGATGACGCGGGCGGGCTTCACCAGCTGCTGGGCCAGGGACTGGAGGGCCTCCCGCAGCAATCTGTGCCGGGAAGCCGTGCGGACCACCACGTCCAGGGGTGCGACCTCGGACACGGGCTCGAGCCGGGCGCTGGGCCCCTGCTCGGCGGCCCACTCGACAGCGCTGTGGGTCCGGATCCAGCGGAGATCCGTGACGAAGTACGCCTCGGCGCGCCGGACCGAGGGCGGCAGGGTCAGGCGCCGCATGGAGGCCACACCCTCGAGAACCTCCACGTAAGGCAGGAGGGAGACCTGCGACTCGTAGGCCTTGGCGGCGGCCAGGACCTCCTCCCAGACCTCGCTGACATCGACCAGGAGGTTGGGCCGCAACACGGCAGAAACTTCGTAGGAGGCCAGCCGGAGGGCCGGGGACAGCTCGTGGATCGGGGTCCCCGGAACGACCGTCTGGAGGAGACGGTAGAGCGCCAGGGCCAGCGCCCGGTGGTCGGGGTGGACCTCGGCCGGCGAGGGTGCCAGGACGATTGCCGGCGCCGTCTCGGCGATCAGGGCTCCCAGGCGGTCCCGGAGCGCACCGTCATTGGGGTCCAGACTGCGATCGGCCAGGCCCCAGTGTTCAGGCTCCGGAATCCCCAGTCGGCGGGAGGCCTCGGCCGCCTCCGCCCTGCGAACGGCCGGGTCACCCTGGGCGCCACCGTCGGTCAGGATGACCGTCCGGATTCGAGCCCCGGTGCGCGCTGCCAGGGCCAGCACACCACCACAGCCGAAAACCTCGTCGTCGGGATGGGGCGCCAGCACGAGGATGGGAGAGCCATCCAACCGTCCCGGGGCGTAGGGCACCAGCTCGGGCTCGATCCGCATGCACCGATGGTAGCAGAAGCGAGTCCGGCGCAGAGCCGTGAGAACCGCGGTAGAATCCTCCCCGTCAGGGGAACGGAGGAGACATCAGTGATCGTCAACGCGCAGCAGCGCCAGGAGAACCAATTCGACCTTCCTGACCTGGAACCCGCAATCCAGAGGGCCCGGAACGCCCTGCTGGCGGAGCGGCGTCCCGACGGCCACTGGTGCTACGAGCTGGAGGCCGACTGCACCATTCCCGCCGAGTACATCCTCTTCCTCCACTATTTCGGCGAGGAGAGGCCCGAGCTGGAGCAACGCATCGGGCGCTATCTCCGGGCCAATCAGGATGACGATGGCGGCTGGCTCCTCTACCCCGGCGGCCCATTCGACCTCAGCTGCAGCGTCAAGGCGTACTACGCCCTCAAGCTCATCGGAGACGATCCCCACGCCCCCCACATGATCCGGGCTCGCAACGCCATCCTGGCGGCCGGCGGCGCCGCCCGGTCCAACGTCTTCACGCGGATTGCCCTGGCTATCTTCGACCAGGTGCCGTGGCGGGCTGTACCCTTCATGCCACCGGAGATCGTTCTCCTGCCCAGGTGGTTCCCCTTCCACATGAGCAAGGTCTCCTACTGGTCCCGGACGGTCATGGTCCCCCTCTTCATCCTGCACGCCCACCGGGCCCAGGCGCGTAATCCGCGGGGGGTCGGCGTCCCGGAGCTCTTCACCATCCCTCCCGAGGAGGAGCGCCGATACTTCCCCGTGCGCTCCCCCCTCAACCGCCTCTTCCTCGTGGCCGAGCGGACCGTCGGGCGCTTCGAACCCCTGATCCCCGCAGCCGTCCGGCGGCTGGCCGTGGAGAAGGCCGAGGCGTGGATCCTCGACCGGCTCAACGGCCGCGACGGCCTGGGCGGGATCTTTCCCGCCATGGTCAACGCCTACATGGCCCTCGAGCTCCTCGGGCATGACCCCGGCGCGCCCCACATGCTCGACGCGCGCCAGGCCATCGACGACCTCCTGGTGGACCGCGGGGACATGAGCTACTGCCAGCCCTGCGTCTCCCCCGTCTGGGATACGGGCCTGGCCGCCCACGCCTTGCTGGAGGAGTCCAGGGAGGGCAACCGGCCCGAGCTCCAGAAGTCCCTGGACTGGCTCGTGGACCGGCAGATCCTCGACCAGCCGGGCGACTGGAAGGAGAAGGCGCCGGGCGCCAACGGTGGCGGCTGGGCCTTCCAGTACAACAATCCGTGGTACCCCGACCTGGACGACACCGCTTTGGTCGCCTGGGCGCTCCACGAGGCGGGATTCGACCCGGAGCACGAGCGCCGCGCCGATCTGGCCGCCGACTGGCTGTGTAGCCTCCAGTCGCGCCGCGGGGGCTTCGCCTCCTTCGATCCGGACAACACGGCCTACTTCCTCAACGAGATACCTTTCGCCGACCACGGCGCCCTCCTGGACCCGCCAACGGCCGACGTGACCGCCCGCTGCATCGCCCTACTCCGCCGCCTCGGCCGCCCGAAAGACCGCAAGGCCATCGAGCGGGCCACCCTCTGGCTCCTGGAGCAGCAGGAGGAGAACGGCTCGTGGTTCGGCCGGTGGGGAACCAACTACATCTACGGCACCTGGTCGGCCCTCTCCGCCCTGGAGGGATGCGACGAGAAGGAGGGCTGCGAGGCCATCGAACGGGCCGCCGATTGGCTGGAGTCCGTCCAGCACGAGGACGGGGGCTGGGGCGAGAGCAACGACACGTACGAGGACCCCCACAGGGGCTGCGCCAACGATCCCAGCACGGCCTTCCAGACGGCGTGGGCCCTGCTGGGTCTCTTGGCCGCCGGACGTGCGGACAGCCCTTCCGTACGCAGGGGGGTGCAGTGGCTCCTTGACCATCAGGCCGAGGACGGCCTGTGGCGGGATCCGGAGTTCACAGCGCCCGGCTTTCCCAGGGTGTTCTACCTCAAGTACCACGGGTACAGCAGGTACTTCCCCCTGTGGGCCCTGGCCCGGTACCGGAACCTGACGGTTTCCGGCGGAACCGGGGCCGACGGATCCGGCTGAGACCATGACCATCACCGACGCCAACCGGACCTCTGGACCGCGAATCGGCATCGTTTGCGGTCTCGATCAGGAGGCCGACTGGCTTCTCTCGGGCCCCCAGCGCTCCCCGGCCCAGGTGGAGATGGTCGTCGCCGGCATGGGTCCCCGTCGGGCCGCCGAGGCCGCCCGCCGTCTGGCCGGCGCCGGCGTCCGGGCCCTGATCAGCTGGGGGAGCGCCGCGGGCCTCGACCCGACGCTCGCGCCGGGCACCGTCGTCCTTCCCCGCCGGGTGATTCCGGTCGCGGGAGCGGTCCTCGACGCGGAAGAGTCCTGGCGGCTCGCCGTCGCCGAAGCCCTGCCCGGCCCCATCTCCGCCACCGCCCGGCCCCTGGCCCAGACGGGGGACGTTCCCGCCCGGCCGGCGGCCA
>CAZXXL010000199.1:0-5604 GCA_964644635.1 uncultured Thermoanaerobaculia bacterium
AGGCAAGCCGTTCCGAGACCTGCTGCCGGGCCCAGTAGATGTCGGTGCCGTCCTCGAAGACCACGGTCACCGCCGACAGGCCGAACTTGGAAACCGAGCGGATCTCGGCGATCTTGGGAATGCCGCTCATGGCGGCCTCGACCGGGAAGGTGATGAACCGCTCGACCTCGACCGGCGACAGGCCCGGCACCGAGGTCAGCACCTGGACCTGCTCGTTGGTGACGTCGGGGACGGCGTCCAGGGGCAGCTCGAGCATCGCCTTGACACCGGCGCCGGCCAGGAGAACGAGGCCGAACACGACGAGAAGTCGGTTGGAAAGGGCCCAGGAGACCAGTTTGGCAATCATCATTCCTCCTCGCCCAGCTGTTCCTTGAGCAACTCCCCCTTGAGCGTGAACGCCCCGCGGGCGGCGATCCGGTCGCCCTCCTTCAGTCCGTCCTCGATCTCGACCCGGCCATCGAACGTGCCGCCAACACGAACCCTCACCGGGCGGAAGCGTCCCTCCGCGGCCTCGAGGAAGACCGTCTTGCGTCCCTCGATGTCCTGCACCGCTTCGGCCGGCACCAGAAGCGCCGCCCTCGTTCCCGGAACCTCGAGCGTCGCGCGCACGAACATCCCCGGCAGCAACAGGCCGCGGGGGTTGGGGAGGCGCACCCGCATCCGCGCCGCCCTCGTTCGCGGCTCCACCTCGCCGATGAAGTCGATCCTGCCCGTGAAGGTCTCGCCCGGAACCGCATCGGCGATGATCCTCGCCTGCTGTCCCGTCCGGATACCGGTCAGATCCTTCTCGTACACGTCGAGCCACGCCCAGAGGCTCGTCAGGTCGGAGACCACGAGCAGCGTCTGGAGGCGGTCCACCACCTCGCCGCGGGACACCTCCAGGCGGGTCACCGTACCGGCGATGGGCGAACGGACCGTGAGCTGGGGAGAAACCACGCCGTGCAGGGACGTATCCCCGCGCAGGCTCTCCCCCAGGCGACGGATGTCGGTCTCCGCCATGTCGAAGAGATGAAGGCGGTTCTCGGCGAAGGCGAGGGCGGCCTCGGCGCGCCGGAGCGCCCCCTCGCGCTCCAGGTACTCGCCCTGGGAGATCGCCTTCTTCTCAACGAGCCGCCGCGCCCGCTCGGCCGACTGCTTGACCACGCGGTACTCGGCCAGGCGGGAGAGGTACTCGGCCTGGGCCTCCCCGAGCTCGGGGCTGTCGAGCACGCACACGGCGTCGCCGCGGCGGACCCGGCTCCCGAAATCCTTGAGCAGCCTGAGCACGCGCCCGGAGATGCGGGACGAGATACGGGCGGTGCGCGTCTCGTCGTAGGCGGCGGCGCCGGTCAGCTCGACCCGGCGCCGGGGCAGGCCCCGTGCGACGGTGACGACCTCGATGCCGGCGGCCTTCATCTGCCGCGCGTCCAGCTCGACGGTCCTGGGAGCTGCGTTCTCCGCGGGGCCGGCCTTTTCCGGTTCGGTCGGCGCCGGGGAGCAGGCCACGCCGGCGCCCACCACCAGGGCGAGAGCGCCGGCGAGGACCGGACGGAAGATCGTGATGGTGGACGTGCTCATGATGCGTTCTCCTTGGGGGTCGTGGAATCGGGGACGGCCGGTTGCAACCTTCCCGTGAGCAGGTCGATCTCGACCCGCAGCAGGAGGAGCTGCAGCCTCGCCTGCACGTTCTCGAGCTCGGCGTCCTGGGCGTTGCGGCGGGCGTCGAGCAGGTCGAGGATCGAGGTCTCCCCTTCGCGGTAGCTGAGCTCGGCCAGCCTCGTGGCCTTCCGTGCCGCCGGGAGGATCTCCTCGGTGAAGCGGAGGGCGGTCTTGCGAGCCGCCTCGTAAAGGGAGGCGGCCCTGTCCAGCCGGGCCAGCAGGGCGCGCCGTTCCTGCTCGACCTCGGCCCGGGCCACGCGCCGCTCGGCATTGGCCACCGCAACGGCGGGCCGGTTGCGGTTCCACAGCGGCACCTTGACGGCCACGGCCACCGAGGTGGACCGGCTGTCGTACTCGGTGGCCCTGCTTACGCGGGTGACGAACGACGGCAGGGCCAGCGAACGCTGGAAGGCGGCCCGCGCCTCGGCCGCCGACGCCCGGCGGAGGCGCGCGGCGAGGTCGGGATTGGCCGCGAGCGGGGCTGCGGCGAGGGCGGCGCGATCGATGGCGGGCGGGGTCTCGTCCAGCGGCAGCCGGAGGCGGAAGCGCGGCGGGAGGCGTCCGGCGGCGAGACGAGCCAGGGTCCCGGCGATCCCGTCGTGCTCGGCCCGTGCAAGATCGACCCGGCGCTGCACGCGGCCCAGCTCCACCTCCATGCGCAGGCGCTCGAGCTCCCTGGCCTCGCCGAGCCGCACCCTGAGGGCCGTGAACTGGGCCAGGCCCCTCACCATCTCGGCCTGGGCCTCGAGCACCTCGACCCGTCGCCGGGAAGCCGCCAGTCGCATCACCAGGGTGCGGATGCGGGCGAGGGTGCGGGCGCGGATGCCGACCAGGTCCGCCGCGGCCACGGCGATCTCCGCCCGGGCGGCGGCGCCGGCGGCACGGTACCTCCAGGGAGCCGGAAGCTCCAGCTCCAGCCCCACCTCCCATTCGGAGCCGGACGCCGGACCGTAGCGGTCCTCTCCCCGCCCGCCGCCCAGCTCGAGCGTCGGGTCCGGGAGACGGCGGGCCCGGCTCAGGCGCGCCTCCGCGGCATCCACCGCGGCGGCCGCAGCCTCGATGGAGGGGAACCCCTGCAGGACGGCCGCCTCGACCTCGTCCGGCGTCAGGACGGGCTCCTCCGCCCGGGCGGCGGCGGCCGGAGCCGCTGCCGCCAGCACCAGCACACTCATGATCATCAGCCTCGAAATCCTCGTCATGATCCCTCCACGGATCGTTCCCTTCCGGCACAGGGCGGCCGGCATCAGGTGGTCGGGTTGGAAGTGGGTCGAAAAGGAAGGTCAGGCGAGGCGCGGAGGCTCACCGAATCCCGCCAGGAAGAACCCCTCCGGGTTGGCCGGAGCCGGAATTTCGACGCGGCTCAACGGCCCGAAGGTGCAGCACGAGGTCGGGCGGGCGGGGATCCAGGTCGCGTGGCACACGCAGTGACAATCGGCCTGGGGTCCGGCGAGGGGCGTCGGGGCGCCGGCAGCCGACACGATCGCGTGGCCCACCGTCACCGCCTGGCCGCACGGGTGTGCCGTTCCAGCCATGGTGACCAGGAGCAGGAGCGCGGCCAGCGCCCAGGGCCAGGATCGTCTTCGCATCACTTGAGCAAACTAACACATATTCTTCGATATTCCAACCCCGCTCCATCGCCGCCCGCCGGCCGACCGGCGGGCGCGACTCGAGTCATACAGCCTTGCAGAGCCGGGGCCCGGCCGGGATCTCCAGGTCGACGCTCCCGGCGAGGTCTTGACCAGACACATATCAACGTGTATATATATTCATGATGCTTGATATCGACGGACTCGCACCCATGTTCAGGGCTCTCGGCGAAAGGTCTCGCCTGCGGATTCTCGGCGAGCTTCTGGACGAGCCCCGCCACGTGGGAGACCTGGTGCGGCGCACGGGGCTGCGGCAGAGCCTCGTCTCCCACCACCTGAAGGTGCTCCGCGAGGCCGGCCTCGTGGTCGCGCGCCGACGGGGACCGTTCGTCTTCTACGAGCTGGCCGGCGACGCCGTCCGCGCCCTGATCGCCGGGGCCGCGGGCGCGGCCCGGCAGGCCGGCAACGCGCACGGAAAACGGAGGTGAAGGATGACGGACCGGGAGCAGACCGGGGGGTTCAACCCCATGGGAATGATGAAGAAGATGATGGGACAGATGCAGGAGGGCGGCATGATGCCGATGCAGATGTGCCGCATGATGACGGACTCGGTGGCGCGTGCCGCCGAGATGGCGACCTGGGCGACGCCCGAGCTGCGGGCCCTCTTCGACGACTGGGCGGGCCAGGTCAAGGAGGAGCTCGTGGCGAAACTGGTGGAGCAGGGCGGCGAGGTCGATCTCGCGGCGATCGCCGGAGAGCTTCAGCTCTCTCCCGACTCCGTCGCCTTCCTCCTGATCGGGCTCGCCCGCGAGGGGAAAGTCGGCCTGAAGGTCTGCGTGACACCGCCCGGGGAGAAGTGACCGCATGTGGTGCCTCCCGTTCTTCCACGGCTTCTGGGGCGGCGGGTTCTGGATCTTTCCGCTCTTCGGTCTGGCCATCATGACGCTGTTCCTGGTGCTGCTCCTCCGGGCGGTGAGCGGCCGTGACCGGTGGGCCGGCCCGTTCTGCGGGCCGATACACGGCCGATACGGCGGTGGAGCCGAATCTCCGGCAGACATCGCCCGGAGACGATATGCCCGCGGAGAAATCGGCACGGAAGAGCTCCATGACATCCTGGGCAACCTGGAGCGCTGACTGCCGCTCCCCCGACACTTCTGAGGCAGCGATTCAGCAGATGGTCTGCAGCCGGGCACCTCTGGGAGCAACTGTCTGACCACGGGACCGTGCCGGAGCGGGATCGAAGCGGCGTCGCTCCGCGAGGCACCGCGACGGAGCACCCCGGAGCGCGCTTAGCTTCCACCGTGTTATTGCGAGGCGCCGTGACACCGGGCGGCACGGCCGCCCGGTGTCACGGCGTCCCGAGCGAGGGCCCCCAAAGGCCCGAGCGACGGGACCACCTCACCATCGGACACCGCCGCGAAGCAGCGGGCGGCGCGCTCCGCCCCCGCACTGTCATTGCGAGGCGCGAAGCGCCGAAGCAATCCCCCCACGATTGGACACCGCCACGGAGCAGCGGGCGGCGTGCTCCAACGCTGCCAGGGATCGCCACGTCGCCGGGCTGCGCCAGACCCCTTCGTCGCTTCGCTCCTCGGGGTGGCGTGCGCGCAAGCGAAGCGAAGCTTCGCGCGCTCACGCCACCTCGCGATGACAGCGAAAAAGGTTCTCCCGGCGGTTCGGTGCCGTGGCGGGCGGGGCGGGCGCGGGTGCAGGGGCACGCCCGTTCAGCCGACGGCCGTCACGACCTCCTGAGCCAGGCGGGCCGGGAGCAACCCGGGAGTCAGCCCGTCAAGGAGCTCTTTCGCCTCCTCTTTCGCCCGGACCCCCCGCCCCGCGGCGAGCAGGGCCTTGCAGCGCATGGCCCGTGCGAGGTCGAGGAGCTGGCGGTCGAAGAAGTCGTCCCGGGAGATCATCTCCAGCACGGTGATCTCCTCGTCGAGGATGGCCTGGGCCTGCTCCGGCCGTCCCGCGCCCAGCTCCGCCGCCGCCAGGGCGAGACGCCCCTCGTAGTGGGCGTCCGGGTTGTCGCGGACGAAGGCCTGCATGCTGGAGACGTCCCGCGGCCGGAGCTTCCCCGCCCGCCAGCGACACAGGCAGGCCAACGCCTCGCCCGCCGGCTCGTAGGTGAAGGAGCCGACGGCGAGATCCACCGGCCCGATCTCGTCCCACCACAGGTGGGCGCGGGCCAACAGGGCGGCGGCCAGCTCGCTCGCCGCCGGGGCATCGGGGTGAATGTTCAACAGTTTCTCAACGCACGCCGCGACCTCCCGGCGATCGCGCCGCTCGATGCCGAGGCGGATGCCCAGCTGGGGAATGTCGTACGTCCCCCGCGGGGTGCGGGGCCGTGCAAGCACGGGCGCGATGTCGGCCTCGGCCGCACGCA
>CAZXXL010000200.1:0-5579 GCA_964644635.1 uncultured Thermoanaerobaculia bacterium
GGGTGTGGCCGGGCGCCAGGTCCAGCCGTCCAGGTAGCGGGGGCCCGAGGCCAGCCTGAGGACGCCGGCGCGGACGACCGTGCGCTCCCGGTAACGGGCCGGCAGCCACGAGCCCAGGCGGCGGGCCAGCGCCGGCGAGCGCACCCGGCCCTGGACGATCCAGCCGTCGCGCCAGCCGGCGACGACGAGGCCGGACGAGAACTGGTCGAGGACGGCGGCCGTCGCGGCGGCGGCGGCCACGGTCGGCTCCGGCGCGGGCCCGCCGGAGCCGAGCTGCCGCCACCAGGCGGGATCGAGGAGCACCCGCCGCGCGGGGACGCGGCCCACCAGGCGCGCCCACCGGCCGGGTGCGGCGAGGACCACGAGGGCGGCCGGGGCGCGGGGCAGGGCGAGGGCGGGGTTGTCGGCCAGCAGCACCTCCGGGGAGGCCGCCGGCAGCCGGGGGCCGAGCCACCAGAGGATGCCGGCCGCCATCATCAGCAGGCCGGCGGCGACGGCCAGGAAGACGGCCGGGAGGCACCGCCGCCGTGGTGTAAGATGACCGCCAAGCATGGAAGGCTCATTGTACTCGACGATCGTCTTCTTCGGACACATCCTGCGCGATCTGGCGGGGACCCTGGCGGCCCGCTGGCGGCGCTTCTACCGCCGGGTGGTGCTCGGCGAGGAGGCGGCCGCCGTGGGCGTGGACATCTTCCCGTTCTTCGAGCGGATGACCGGCGTCGGCTGGTACGAGTGGAACCTCCTCGCCGCCCTCGACGAGCTCGACGCCGGCTGCGAGCTCAACCTCTACGGTCATACCTTCCTGGCGCCGGACGAGCCGGCCCCGCCGCCGGCGCCCGGGTCCCGGCGCACCCGCCTGCGGGCGCACCAAATCCCGCCCCGCTTCCTGCTCCCGGTCCGGCCGACCCTGGCCCTGCTGCGCACCCTCGTCGAGCCCGCACTCCGGCTCTTCGACGGCAACGACGTCCTCTTCGCCCCCAACTTCTTCCCCCACCGCACCCAGGCGCCCTGGGGGCGGGCGCTGGTGACGACCATCCACGACGCCGCCTTCGCCGTGCTCCCCGAGACCGTGGCCCCCGAGACCCTGGACGAGATCGCCCGCCACCTGCCGGCGGCGCTGTACCACGCCGAGCGCATCATCGCGGTGTCCGAGGCCACCCGCGAGGACGTGGTCTCCCACCTGCCGGTGAGCCGGCGCCGGGTTCACGTCGTGCACGAGGGCATCGACCCGCGCTTCACCGCGGACGCGGCCGGCGACCCGCCCGCGCTCGATCTCCCCGAGCGGTACCTGCTCTTCGTCTCCACCCTGGAGCCGCGGAAGAACGTGGCCGCCATCGTCCGCGCCTTCACCCTGCTCGCCGAGTGGGGCTACCCGGGCCACCTGGTGCTGGTCGGCCGCTGGGGCTGGCGCACCGAATCCATCCGCGCCCAGCTGGCGGCGTCGGCCGTGCGCGACCGGATCGTGCACCTCGACTACGTCGAGCGGTCGCTGCTCCCACACCTCTACCGGCGCGCGGACGTCCTGCTCTTCCCCTCCCTCCTCGAGGGCTTCGGCCTGCCCATCCTGGAGGCCATGGCCTGCGGCACGCCGGTGGTCACGTCCGGCCGCTCGGCGATGCCCGAGGTGGCCGGCCCGGCCGCCGTGTACGTGGATCCCGACCGTCCCCAGGGCATCGCCTCCGCCGTGCAGGCCCTGCTCGAGGACGACCGGCACCGCGAGCGGCTGATCGCCCTCGGCCGCGAGCGGGCCGCCCGCTTCAGCTGGCGGGAATCCGCCGCCGCCACCGCCCAGGTGCTGCGCCAGGCCGCCGGCCTGCCGCCCACCGCCGCCGATGAATATCGCGTGTGACGCCCGCGCCCTGGCCGGGCCGCTCACCGGCGTCGGGCGCTGGACGGTCCACGTCATGGGCGGCCTGGCGGCGCGCTTCGCCGCGCGGGTGCTGCTGGCCGCGCCGGGGCCGATCGACGTGCCGCCCGGGCTCGCCGACGTCCCCGGGGTGACGGTGCTGCCGCCGCCCCGGCTCGGGATCCCGGGGACCCTGTGGCTCCACACGGCCCTGCCGCGGCGGCTGGAGGCCGCCGGGGCCGACGTCTTCGTGGCCTCCCTGGCCATCGTCCCGCGCGGGTGCCCGGTGCCGGCGGTGGCCGTGGTCCACGACCTGACGCCGCGCACCCACCCCTCCCGCCACACCCTGGCCAACCGTTTCTGCTTCAACGCTTACCTGGAGGAATCCCTGGAGCGGGCGGCGGCCGTCGTCGCCGTGTCCCGGGCCACGGCGGCGATCCTGCTGGCGACCTTTCCGCGGGTTCGCGACCGGCTGCGGGTCATCCCCAACGGCGTCGGCCCCTTCTTCTCGCCGGACCCGGACACCGACGGCGCCGCCGTCCGCGAGCGCTTCGCCGGCGGCCGGCCCTACGTCCTCCACCTGGGCACGCTGGAGCCGCGCAAGGGGCTGCTCACCCTGGTCGAGGCCTGGGACCGCCTGCACGGGCTCATGCCCGATCCACCGGACCTGGTGGTCGCCGGCGCCCCGGGCTGGGGCGTGGAGCCGATCCTGCGCCGGATCCGGCGCTCGCCCCACGCCGCGGGCATCCACCTGGCGGGACGGGTCGCCGACCGCGAGGCGCGCGACCTGCTGCGCCACGCCGAGGTCTTCGTGACGGCGTCGGAGGAGGAGGGCTTCGGCCTGCCCCTGGCGGAGGCCATCTGCTGCGGTGCCGCCTGCGTCGCCACCGCGGTACCGGCCCTGGTGGAAACGGCGGGCGGCGCGGCCCTCCTGGCCCCGGTGAACGACGCGGCAGCCCTCGCCGACGCCCTGGCCCGGGCCCTCGAGCCCGAGGTCAACGCCGATCTGCGCCGCCGGGCCGCCCAGCGCTGCGCCGGCCTGCGCTGGGAGCCGGCGGTGGCGGCCTGGCACGAGCTGCTGGAGGCGGTGGCCGCGGGCTGAAAGACGGCGTCCGGGGTAGTATGGACGGCGGAGCATCCATGGCGGACCACATCCTCGCCATCGACAACGGCACCCAGAGCGTGCGGGCGCTGCTCTTCGACCCGGGCGGCGAGCTGGTGGCCGGCGCCAAGGTGCCGCTGGAGCCCTACGTCTCGCCGCGGCCCGGCTGGGCGGAGCAGGATCCCGAGCTCTACTGGAGCTCGCTCGCCGAGGCGTGCCGGCGGCTGTGGCGACAAAGCCCGGTGCCGGCCTCGGCCGTGGCCGGGGTCGCGCTGACCACCCAGCGCAACACGGTGATCGCCGCCGGGCGCGACGGCCGGCCCCTGCGCCCGGCCATCGTCTGGCTGGACCAGCGGCGGACCGAGGGCCTGCCGCCGGTGGGCGGGCTCTGGGGCCTGGCCCTGCGCCTCTCCGGGATGGCGGAGACGGCGGCGTACTTCGTCGCCGAGGCCGAGTCCAACTGGATCCGCACCCACCAGCCGGAGATCTGGGAGCGCACCCACAAGCTGGTCTTCCTCTCCGGCTTCCTCACCCACCGGCTGACCGGCCGCTGGGCCGACTCCGTGGGCTGCCAGGTGGGGTACGTTCCCTTCGACTACAAGAAACAGCGCTGGTCCGGTCCCGGGGACTGGCGCTGGGCGGCCACCGGCATCCGCCCGGAGATGCTGCCGGAGCTGGTGCAGCCGGGCGAGATCATCGGCCGCATCACGGCGGCGGCATCCGAGGCGACGGGCATCCCGGCCGGGCTCCCGCTGGTGGCGGCCGCCGCCGACAAGGCGTGCGAGGTGCTGGGCTCGGGAGCCCTGGAGCCCGACGTGGCCTGCCTGAGCTACGGCACGACGGCGACGGTCAACACCTTCCACCGCCGCTACGTGGAGCCGCTCCGCTTCATCCCGCCCTACCCGGCCGCGGTCCCCGGCGCCTGGGCGATGGAGGTCCAGATCTACCGGGGGTTCTGGCTGGTCTCGTGGTTCAAGCGCGAGTTCGGCCTGCGGGAGGCGGGGATCGCGGCCGAGCGCGGCGTGGCGCCGGAGGTGATCTTCGATGAGCTCATCGCCGCCATCCCGCCGGGGTCCGAGGGGCTCGTCCTGCAGCCCTTCTGGTCCCCCGGCGTCAAGGTGCCGGGCCCGGAGGCCCGCGGTGCCATCATCGGCTTTTCCGACGTCCACACCCGGGCCCACATCTACCGCGCCATCCTTGAGGGGCTGGCCTACGCGCTCCGCGAGGGTTTGGAGCGAACGTCGCGGCGGGCCGGGGTGCCGGTGCGGGAGCTGCGGGTGGCGGGCGGCGGGTCGAAGAGCGACCAGGCGTTGCAGATCACCGCCGACATCTTCGGTCTCCCCACCTCGCGGCCCCACGTCACCGAGGCCTCGGGCCTCGGCGCGGCCATCGACGCCGCCGTCGGTCTCGGCTTCTACCCCGACTTCCCCGCCGCCGTCCGCGCCATGACCCGGGTCGGGGAGACCTTCGCCCCCCGCCCGGAGGCGGAAGCGGTGTACGAGACGCTGTACCGGGACGTCTACCGCAGAATGTACCGGCGGCTCCGTCCCCTCTACCGGGTGATCCGGGGATCGCAGCCCGCCGGCCGGGCGTGAGGGCCGCCCCGCGGCGCCTCAGCCTCCCGGCCGCCACGAGGGCCACCCGCGGCGCCACTCCAGCCGGCGGACCCTGCCGGTGGCGCCGAGGACGCGCAGCACCATCATGCGGTCCCGGCCGTCGGTGAAGTACACCGAGGCGGGGGTTGCGGTTCCGAAGCGGGTGAAGGTGATGATGTCCCCGCGCCCCGCCCGCACCGGATCCCCGGGATCGCCGCCCAGCCAGCCGCGGCCGCCGGGATCGGGGATCCGCACGCCGCGAAGTAGGCCCAGGCCGGCGTCCCCGGCCTCCAGCTCGAGCACCTCGCTGACGTAGCGGTCGCGTCCCCGCCGCAGGTCGTCGTGGCGGACCCCGTCGTCGTCGCCGTCCTCGGCCAGGAAGCAGCGCCAGCCGCCGGGACGGCGCTCGAAGACCAGGGCCTCGGTCTGCCGCCGCAGCACCGCCCGCGCCCGGCCGGCGAGCATCAGCGTGCCGACGTGGGTGCAGGCCCGGCCCAGCGCGGCGCGGCGGCGGGCGACCCCGAGACCGGGGACGGCGACGGCGGCCATGGTGGCGCCGAGCGCGACGGCGACGAGGATCTCGGCGAGGGCGGCTCCGCGTTGGCCGCCGGGCCTCGATCCATCCCTGGACGCACGGGTTCCCTCCGGGTTCTCGTGTCTCATGAGCTCCTCCCGAAAGACTCGGCGGTGGAAAAACGCGGCCCCGCAGGGCCGCGCCCCATCCACGCTGCTTTGTGTTCGGTCAGTGAGTGTTCTCCGGGCCGGACGCGGCGCGCCGGCGCGGCAGGCGGACCTTCGACTTCAGGGTCGTGGGACCGGAAACGGTGACGTACGGCGCCAGGCGCCGGATCGACCGCTCGCTGATCCCGCGGACGGCGACCAGCTCGCCCGCCTTCTTGAACGGCCCGTTGGCCTTGCGGAAGGCGATGATGCGTTTGGCCAGGGCCGGCCCCACGTGGGGGAGCAGCGCCAGCTGGGCGGCGCTCGCGGTGTTGACGTTGACCACCCCCTTGGCCGGGGCCGGCGTGGCGGCCGG
>CAZXXL010000201.1:0-5563 GCA_964644635.1 uncultured Thermoanaerobaculia bacterium
CCCTCACCACGCCCCCCGCCGCGGATCGGCCGGGATGTCGTCGAGGAGCACCTTGACCGCCCGCGCGAGCTGGGTGTCGCGGTCGGGCGAGGTGTCCTCGGCCGGCGGCTCGGCCACGATCACGTCCGGCACCGCGCCGTGGTGCTCCATGTTGACGCCGGTGCCCGCCACGTACCAGCCGCGCAGCGGCAGCCGCACCCACGCCCCGTTGAGCAGGCTCATGCCCCCGGTGGAGATCACGGCCCCGAAGGTCGGCGTCCCCACCAGCGGGCCCCGGTGCAGGGTCTTGAAGGCGTGGGCGAAAATCTCGGCGTTGGAGTAGGACTCCTCGTCGCACAGGGCCGCCGCCGGCCGCGTCCACGCCGCCAAGGGAAGCCGTCCCTGGGGGTAGGCTTTCACGGAGCCATCGGCCCCCCGGGGCACGGTGTAGGCGTGCCGCTTCACGTTGAGCACCGCCATCAGGTAATCGGTGGTCCAGCCGCCGCCGTTGGAGCGGACGTCGATGACGAGGCCCTCCCGGCCGTGGGCGGCCGCGTACAGGTCGCGCTCGAACTCCTCGAAGGAGGGGATGTTCATGCCCTGGATGTGGATGTAGCCGAGCCTGCCGCCGGACAGCTCGTCGACCATTCTCCGCCGCTGGCGCACCCACTCCCGGTAGCGCAGCCGGCGCTCGGCCGCAAAGTCCACCGGCCGCACGACCACCGTGCGCTCGCCGCCGTCGCGGCCGCGGACGCGGAGCGGGACCCGCCGGCCCACCGTGTCCACGAACAGGCCGTAGACGTTGGTGTCCGCCTCCACGGGCCGCCCGCCCACTGCCAGGATCCTCTCGCCGGCCTTCAGCCCGGCGTCCACCCGGGCGGCCGGCGAGTCCGGCAGCACCTCGCGCACCCGGAGGCCGGGGCCGCCGGCGGCGGGATCGAAGAGCGCCCCGATGAAGCCGGTCCGGTCGCCCCGGGGCCTGCGCGCCCGCGGGCCCCGGTCCGGGTAGTAGCCCATGTGGGAGGCGTTGAGCTCGCCGAGCATCAGGTTGACGAGGTCGGCGAAGTCCTTCTCGGCCATGCCCGGCCGCAGCCAGCGCCGGTACTTGGCGCGCTGGGCGGCCCAGTCCACGCCGTGGAAGTGGCCGTCGTAGAACCACTCGTTGAGGGCCCGCCAGGCCTCGTCGAAGACCTCCAGGCGCTCGGCGTTGCGGTCGACGTCGAAGCGGGCCGCGAACGGCACCGGGTCCTCGGGCTTGCCGTCCAGGCCCACCCGGCGCACGGTGCCCTTCTTGTCGAGAAAAAAGACCGTCTTGCCCTTGGGGCCGAGCTGGATCGCGGTGGGCTCGGCGCCCTTCTTGGTCAGCCGCTTGAGCTTCCTGCCGTCGAAGCGGACCCGGTACAGGTCGCGCTTGCCCTCGGGCTCGGCCGTGAACAGGACGAGCCGGCCGTCCTTCGAGACCACCGGCGTGCCCTCGTCGCCCTTCAGGCTGGTGATCGGCCGCGCCCGCTCCCACAGCCGGTCGAAGTCGATCTCAACCGGCGGCGCCTTGGGCGCCGGCCGTTCGGCGGCGGCCGCCTTCTTCGTGCCGGCCTTCTTCTTCGCCGCAGCGAAGACGCGCAACCAGCCCTCCGGCGTGCGCTCGTCGTCCGCCCGGGTCAGCCACACCCCCCACACGTCCATGGTGTCCGCGTGGCGCTTGGAGACCCAGACCAGCCGCCGCCCGTCGGGCGAGAAGCGCGGCTGCACGTCCTCGTCCGGGTGACGGCTGACGTTGTACGGCGTGCCGCCGTCGGCGCTGACGATCCACACGTCGGTGTTGTACTCGAGGTCGGGAATCGAGTAGGCGATCCAGCGCCCGTCCGGCGACCAGTCGAACTCCGGCGTCTGCCAGTGCTCGAGGAGCACGCGGGCGTGCGAGCCGTCGGCGTTCATCACCACGAGATCTCCCCGGCCGCGGACGAAGGCGATCCGGCCGCCGTCCGGCGAGAAGCGGCCGTGGGTGTCCTCGGCCGGGTCGTCGGTCAGCCGGGTGACCGGGAACTCGAAGCTGTCGAGCCAGTCCGCCTTGGGATCGGCCGGGCGCGCCAGGTAGAGGTCGTCGTTGCCGCCCCGGTCCGACGTGAACAGCAGCGCCTTGCCGTCCGGCGACCACGAGACGTCCTTCTCCCGGGCCGAGGTCGCGGTGACCCGGATCGTGGGCGGCTCGGCCAGCTCCTGCTCCTGCTTCGAGCGGATCGCGGTCACGAAGACGTCGCCGTGGAGGACGAACGCCGCCAGCCTGCCGTCCGGGCTCACCGCCAGCTCGTCGGCGCCGTCCTTCTCGACGCGGTGCTCCACGGCCGGGGCGAGGCTGTCCGCGGGCGCCTCGATGCGCAGGCGCACGGGCTCGCCGCCGGCGGCGGGAACGGTCCACAGCCCGTCCTCGAACTCGTAGGCCACGAGGTTGCCGTCGGCCGAGCAGCGGGGGGGCGCGGACGTCGCTGCCGTCGTGGTGGGTGAGCTGGGTGACGGCGCCGGTCACGATGTTCATGGCGAAGACGTTCTTGCGCCCGGAGCGCGCGGACAGGAAGACGATGGTGTGGCGGTTGGCCCAGCTCGGCAGGTCGTCGTCGCCGTCGAAGTGGGTCAGCTGGACGTAGTCGTCGTCGGCCGTTCGCAGCCAGATCTCGCGGTTGGCGGATCCCCGGTAGCCCCGCCGCCACCACTTGGTGACCCCGCGCACGAAGGCCAGGCCCTCGCCGCCGGGGGAGACGGCGGCCCAGCCGCCCAGGGCGGGCTGGAGCAGCGCCGGCGTGCCGCCGCCAACCGGCACCGAGTAGATGCCCGGCATCCAGCGGATGGTCTCGTCGCGCCGGGAGACGAAGATCACGGCGCTCCCGTCGGCCGAAAAGTCCACCGGGATGTCGCTCATCGAGGCGAAGGTCAGCCGCCGGGGCGGCGCGCTGCCGTCCGCCGGCATCACGAAGACGTTGTCGTTGCCGTAGCGGTCGGACGCGAAGGCCAGGAGCCGGCCGTCCCGGGACCACACCGGGAAGCGGTCCGCGGCCGGGTTGGCGGTGATCCGCCGCGCCGCGCCGCCGCCGGCCGGAACGATCCACAGGTCGCCCTGCCACGAGAAGGCGATCTGTGTTCCGTCGGGGGACGGAGCCGGCTGGCGGGCGAAGCGGACCTCGGCCGCGCTCAGCGGCGGGGCCGCCGCCAGGGCCCCCAGAGTCACCAGCAACACGCATCTTTTCAGCATCGTAAGCTCCTTGGTCCCGACCCGTTCAGCCCCGCAGCGTGACGAAGTAACGCCGCGTCTCGCGGGCCGCGACTCCGGCCAGGAGCAGGAGGCCGACCAGGTTGGGAAACGCCATCAGACCGTTGAAGATGTCGGCCACCGTCCACACCAGCTTGAGCTGGAGGATGGCGCCGATGAAAACGACGACGCAGAAGGCGACCCGGTACGGCTTCACCGCACCCTCGCCGAGCAGGTACTCGAAGCTCTTCTCGCCGTAGTACCCCCAGCCGAGGATGGTCGAGTAGGCGAAGAGCACGAGCCCGATGGCGACCACCAGACCGCCGATCCCGTGGGGCAGCGCGGCGTCGAAGCCGGCCGCGGTCAGCGGCGCCCCGTTGAGGACCGCGCCCCCGGCGCCGGTCCAGGCGCCGGAGGCGAGGATGACGAAGCCGGTCAGGGAGCAGACGACGATGGTATCGATGAAGGTCTGGGTCATGGAGACCAGGGCCTGGGTCACCGGCACCGAGGTCTGGGCGGCCGCCGCGGCGATCCCCGCCGAGCCGAGCCCGGACTCGTTGGAGAAGACCCCGCGCGCCACGCCCATCCGGATCGTCTGCTGGAGGGTGGCGCCCAGGAACCCGCCGACGGCGGCGTGGCCCGTGAAGGCCGAGCCCAGCACCAGCGAAAAGATCTCCGGGATCCGCCGCCACTCGATGGCCAGCACCGCCAGCGCCGCCGCCATGTAGAAGACGATCATCGCCGGCACCAGCACCTGGGTCACCCGCGCGATGGAGCGGATGCCGCCGAGGATGACCAGCGCCGTGGCCGCCGCCAGCACCAGCCCGGTGATCCACATCGGGACGCCCGCCGTGGAGCGGATGACGTCGGCCACCGAGTTCGACTGCACCATGTTGCCGATGCCGAAGGCGGCCACCGCCGCGAAGAGGGCGAACAGGAAGCCCAGACCGCGGCCGGCCGGCCCGCCGACGCCGCGCGCCAGGTAGTACATCGGCCCGCCGCTCATGGTGCCGTAGGCGTCCTCCACCCGGTACTTCACCGAGAGGAAGGCCTCGGAGTACTTGGTGGCCATGCCGAACAGGCCCGTCACCCACATCCAGAACAGCGCCCCCGGCCCGCCGGCGACGATGGCCGTGGCGACGCCGGCGATGTTGCCGGTGCCCACCGTGGCCGCCAGGGCCGTCATCAGGGCCTGGAAGTGGGAGATGTCGCCCTCGGCGCCGGTCTCCTTGCGCTTGATGAAGGCCAGCCAGAGGGCGTGGACGAGGCCGTGAAGCTGCACCAGCCGCAGCCGCAGGGTCAGGTAGATGCCGGTCCCCACCAGTAACACGAGCAGGGGCACCCCCCAGACCAGGTCACGAATCGAGATCAGCGCGGCCAGCATGCGGCGACATTCTACCGCGCCCGCCAGCGGGGGTTGACAGGCGGGATGTCCGACTGTATATTGTCTGTGGACAATGTACAATGACTGAGAACGCCCCCATCCTCCGCATCGACCTGGACTCGCCGGTCCCCGCCTACCGCCAGATCGCGGCCGGGCTCAGGGCCCTGCTCGTGGAGGGCGCCCTGGCCCCCGGGACGCGGCTGCCGACCATCCGGGAGCTGGCCATGGACCTCGGCGTGCACCCGAACACGGTCGCCGAGGCCTACCGCCTGCTGGCCGAGGAGGGCTGGCTCGAGCTCCGCCGGCGCCGGGGAGCCACCGTGCTCGCCCGGCCCCTCCCGGAGCCCGGGCCCGGGACCCGGGAGCGCTGGGTCAGGCGTCTCAACGAGCTCGTGGCCGAGGCCGTCAGCCTGGGCATCGCCCCCGCCGATCTCGCCGCCGACCTCGAGCGGGCGGCCGCATCACTGACCCGCCAGGAACAGGAAGGAGATCTCCCATGAAGCCCGTTTTCCGTCTGCTGTTCGTTCTCGTCCTCGCCATGCCGGCTGTGCGTCCCGCGCACGCCGGTCCGCGCCCCGGCGTCACCCGCCAGGCGCGGGAGCTGGTCTCGATGTTACGGGCCGGGAAGTTCTCGAGCGCCGTCGCGACCTTCGACCGGAGAATGCGGAAGGAGCTCCCCCCGGCCAAGCTGGCCAAGGTCTGGAAGGGGCTCCGGGGCCAGGTGGGCGATCTGCGAACCATCGGCGACGCCCGGGAGATCGATGCCGGCAAGTACCGCGTGGTCCTCGTCCACTGCACTTTCGCCCTGACCCGGCTGGACGCCAAGGTGGTGTACGACGCCAAGGATCGGGTCGCCGGACTTTTCTTTGTTGCTCCTCAGCCCACGCAGGCAGCACTGGGCGAAAAGCCGCCGGCCGGCGTCAGGGAGGAGAGCGTGACGGTGGGCGCGGCGCCGTGGC
>CAZXXL010000202.1:0-5560 GCA_964644635.1 uncultured Thermoanaerobaculia bacterium
GTTGAGGAGACCGGCGAGCTCGCCGACGTCGGGGCCGGCGACGGAGAGGTCGAGGGAGGCGCCGGTGAGGCTCGCCAGGCTGACCGTCCGGCCCTCGAGCCGCCCCGAGATGCGGCCGAGGCGGAAGCGGAGGTCCTGGGTGACGGCGCCGCCGGCGACGAGGTGCGCCAGCGGACCGCCCCGGCCGGAGAGCTCGAGCCGGCGGCCGTCCACCGTGCCCGCGATGTCGAAGTGGAGCAGGCCGGCGGCGTCCCGGGCGCTGTCGGCCCGGGCGAGCACCACGCCGAGGGGACGGGTCCGGGCCGGATCCCGGTAGGTGAGGCGGAGACCGACAAGGTGCAGGCGGTCGAAGCGTGGGAGCGGCCGCGCCCCGGCGGACCGGGGCCGCCGCTTCCTCACCGCGAGCACCCAGTTGCGCTCCCCGCGGCCGTTCTTCTCGAGGTCGATCGCGACGCCGTCCAAGGCGACGCTCGCCACGTGGACGGGCCCGCGCAGCAGGGAGAGCGTCTCCACCGCCACCTCGGCGCGCCCGATGCGCGCCAGCGCCGGGGCGGAGCCCCAGGGGGAATTCGCGAGCACCATGCCGCCCGCGGTAAGCCGCGTGACCCGGCCCAGGTGGAGGCTGAACGGCCCCTCGATCCGCACCTGCCGGCCCAGCGCCCTGGAGGCCGCGCGCACCACCGGGCCCTCCAACCAGACGAGGTTCGCATTGAGCAGGTACACCCCGGCGGCGCCCGCCGCCAGGAAGAGGACGGCAACGACGATTGCCAGCCGCCTGAGCATTCGTGACCGCATCGGCTGTACCCCCTTCCCGCGCCTCCACCGATTGTATATGCCTCCCGCCCGCCCCGGGTACAGGCGGCACGGGCCTCCCGCCGCGTCAGCGCGAGCGGCCGGCGGCGATGCGGCGGCAGGGGTGCACGAGGTAGGCGGTGGAGCCGGCGCGCCCGGCGAGGAGGGCGATGGCGGCGGCCACGGCCCCCACCAGGCCGAGGAACCTGACCGTGACCAGGAGCCCGAGGAGCACGCCCGCCACCTCCACCAGCGTCGCCACGGTGATGGGCACGGTGACGCGGCGGGCGACGAGCAACGCGCGCTGGAAGCAGAGGAGCACGGTGAGGGCCGGGATCAGGACCAGGATGCGGGCGGGGGCGAGGGCGAAGTCGGCGAGGTCCGGAGACAGCCCGGAGACGGAGCGGAACCAGACGCCGGCCAGCGGCGTGAACACGACCAGGGCGAGGGCCGCGCTCAGGAGCACGCCGAGCGCGAGGGCGAAGCGGCCCAGGGGACGCAGGCCGCCCAGGTTGTCCCCGAGGAGGGCGATGCCGACCTCCTGGTAGGCCAGGCCCATGGCGCGGAAGATGAAGACCAGGCCGTTGACCACCGGGAGCACGGCCAGGGACTCGATGGGCAGGCGGCTGCGGCCGACGAAGAAGACGACGATGGGCTGGACCCCGAGGGCGAGCAGGGAGGTCATGGCCAGCGGCGCGTAGAAGCGGCCGATCTCCAGGAAGCCGAGGGTCTCGCCCGCGGCCGGCGTCGCCAGGAGGGAGCGGATGGTGCGGTGGGCGAGCAGGCGGCTGGTGGCGCCCTCGCTGATCACCCCGGCCGACAGCGCGGCCGCCGCCACCAGCGCCCCGGGCGTGCGCGGGCTGAAGCGGTAGAGCAGCAGCGCGGTGGCGCTCATGGCGACGAGCCGGAAGACGGTGTTGGCGGTCACCCGGCGGGTCAGGCCGGCGCGGATGAGCAGGCCGTGGTTGAGGCGCCGGTAGCCGATGGCGGCCGGCCACGGCAGGAGCAGGAGGAGGGCGCCGTGGCTGAGCCGCTCCACCTCCGGCGGCAGGCCGATCAGCCGCCCGGCCAGGAGGTGGAACACCGGCGGCAGGACGATGGCCAGGCCGACGAGGGTGACGGCGCCGTTGAGCCCCCAGGTGAAGCGGCGCAGCCGGCGCAGGCTCACGGCGTCCCGGACCAGGGCCGTCGAGGCGCTCATGAGCATGATCACCGGCGCCTCGACGATGAGGGCGAAGGAGAAGGCCACGCCGTAGGCGGCGAGGTTGAACTTCGGCTCCGGCAGGCGGGCGACGATGGCGGCGAGGAAGGGTCCCTCCACCGCCATCATCAGCCAGGTGGCGGCGAGCGGGCTCCAGAAGGCGAAGATGCGGCCGCGGCCGGGGGCGGGCCGGCTCATGGCGCCGGCCGGCCTCGGTCGACGATGCGCTCGACGAGGACCCCCTGCACCATGGAGAACACGATCATCAGGACGGTGAGGACGAGGGTGAAGCCGGGACCGAAGTAGTAGACCAGGAGCGGCAGCAGGGCCGGCTTGATGGCGCGGTTGTAGAGAAAGGTCGCGGCGAGGGCGGTCCGCATGCCGTGCTCGCGCAGCTCGGCGAGCAACGGGTACCAGAGGTAGATGGGCCCGCTGCTCAGGATGCCGCCGGCGACGGCGACGAGCCAGCCGCGCGCTCGGCTTTCACGCCCCAGCCAGCGCTTCACGGCGGCCGGGGAGACCAGGAGGTTGACGGCGAAGAGCAGGGCGAAGACGATCAGCAACACCGGCCAGATCTGGCGCAGGATGGCGAGGAAGAAGGGAACCGCCCGGGCCACGGCGGCGGGCCGGGCGAGCCAGAGCAGGAACGTGAACGCAAGCGTGGCGAGGAAGAAGATCGGGCCCCCGCCGAGCCGCTTCCTGAGGCGCCGCCAGGCGTTCATGGCCGCACCACCGGCGGGATGCCGAGCAGGTTCACGGCCAGCACCGTGAGGGCGGCCACCAGCACGGCGAGAACGGCGGCGCTCAGGTTGCGGGCGATGGCGAACCGGCGGCCGAGGAGCAGCGATTCGGCCGGGAACTGGACCAGGCCGACGGTGACCCAGGTGATGATGAAGGCGGTCACCGCGAGCAGGCTGACCCCGCGCCGGAGCAGCTCGCCGCCGATGATGTAGCTGGTGATCGGGTGGCCGGCGGCGATGCTGCCGGCGGCGGCGCCGATCACCGGATCGAGCAGGGTGCCGGTGAAGAGCTTCCCGTACCACGCCCTGGGGATGTTGGCGACGGCGAGGCTGACCAGGATCAGCACCCCGCCCAGGATCGGCAGCACCTGGACGAACATCTTCAGCGTCTTGGTGAGCGTCTTGCCCATCCTCCGCGCCTCCCCGCCGCACCCGTGCGGCCCGGCGGCGTGACGCCGTCCCGACCCGGCGCCCCGCCCGTCTTCACAGGTACTTTACATCGCGCTGCCAGGGTGGCCGCGGACGGACGAGAACCGTCCGGAGGAGAAGAAGGGAGGCGCGCGTGAGAAGAGTCGCAAGGTTGGTGGTGCTCGCAACGGCGGCCTGGGTCGTGGCCGCGCCGGCCGTGCTCGCCCAGGAGCGGGCGATGGATCCGTTGCTCAAGCTGCTGGTGAAGAAAGGGGTCGTCTCGCAGGCCGAGGCCGAGGCGCTGCAGGCGGAGTACGCGGCCATGAAGCGCCGGGCGGCCGCGAGGCAGGAGGCCGTGGCCACCGCCGTGGCCCGGCGGGAGGCGGAGAAGGTCGTCGCCGAGGCGCCCGCGCCGAAGCTCGAGCTGCCGAAGGCGCTTCGGGGCCTAAAGATCGGCATGCTGGCCTACCTGTCCTACCAGGACGGCCGGCGGTACGAGGGCGTGCCGGGGGACACGGCGCACTTCAGCCGCTTCACCCTCAAGCGCGGGTATCTCAACGTCACCAAGGAGATCTCGCCCCACCTCGAGGCGCGGCTGACGCCGGACGTCCACCAGGACTCCACGGGCGACTGGAAGGCCCGCTTCAAGTACCTGTACGGGAAGCTCAAGTGGCGGGGCCGGGGCATCCTGCAGAAGCCGTACGTGGAGTTCGGGCTGGCCCACATGCCGTGGCTCGACTTCGAGGAGCACGTCAACCGCTTCCGCATGCAGGACACCATGTTCATGGAGCGGAGCGGGCTCTTCAACTCGGCCGACGTGGGCGTGATGTTCGGGGGCAACCTCGGCGGCGAGCTGCCGGCATTGTACAGGAAGAACGTGAACGGCCACTACGCGGGCCGCTACGGCTCGTTCCAGGTCGGCCTGTACAACGGCACCGGCTACCACGCCGGCGAGAAGAACACCAACAAGGTGCTCGAGGCGCGCATCAGCCTGCGGCCCCTGCCCGCCGCCGCACCCGGGCTGCAGCTGTCGCTCTTCGGCCTTTCCGGCAAGGGCAACACGGAGGCCGAGCCGGACTGGGACGTCTTCACCACCATGGTCAGCTGGGAGAGCCCGCGGCTCGTCCTCACCGGCCAGTACGTGACCGGCACCGGCAACCAGCAGGGGACCGCCGTGGATGCGAACGGCCGTTCCCTGGACCGCGACGGCTACTCGGCCTTCGCCGAGCTCCGGCTCGGCGCCAGGCGGGACTTCAGCCTGATCGGCCGCTACGACCACTTCGACCCCGACACCGACGATCCGGCGAGCGACCGGCAGGACCGCTGGGTCGCCGGCCTGGCCTGGCAGTTCATCGAGGGCAACTACTGGCTGCTGGATTTCCAGACCGTGCAGCACGACAACCCGGCGATCCCGGACGAGAACCGGGTGCAGCTGACGCTGCAGGTGAAGTATTGAGGGGGAGATGGGGAGCAGGGGAGCAGGGGTGGAATCGTCGGCCCGTATTGCGTATTGCGTGTGGCGTGTCGGACCGCCAACCAACCGGCGCAAATAGTCCGGCTCGGCCCAGGCGATGTCCGGCGCGTTGCTCAGGGCTTCCGCTACCTGGCGTGCGTCGGCGTTCTCATCCTGCAGCATTGCCCGGTACCAGCGGGTCAAGTCAGGCTCAGGCAGGCGATCGCCGTCGGGCGATACGACGAACGCACCGGGTCTGGGCGGTATGGCGTGGGGGAAGACCGGTTCCAGGCGTGTGACGCCCTGTGCGCTCAGGGCCTCGTTGAGCGCGCGGCTCTCCGTCCACAGGCCGTGCTTGCCCGGTTCCCGCACACGCACGCGCGGTGCCAGCTTGACGACCACGCGACCCTTCTGGAAGTCGCAGCCGCCGGGCGGACAGGGGTAGTCCCGATTGACCCGCTCGGCGAAGGGGGAGTAGGCGTGCTTGGGGATGCCCTCTGCCGGGTCGTTGCGCTGCGGGCCGTGGCGGTCGGGCCGGATGGCGCCGCTGTGGGCCGCCACCTGTGCCGGCCACTTGCCGTGGCGGATAGCCTGCGTCAGGGCGTCAGGGCGTGGAGTTGATTGACCCTCGCCCTGCGAGAGCGCAGTGGAAGCGCCCAGCGCCAAAGCCAGCAGCAGGCCGGCCAGCAAGATAACGGTCAGAAAACGCTTTGGTTTGTGGTTCATGATCTTCCTCCTGTGTTGTTCATTCCTCCAATCGAACACGGATGACGCCGATCTTGGCATGGTTCAGGATGGCATGAAAGCAGGTTGACAAATCGGGTCTGGCTGCCACAAAGAATCTGCATGAAACGTGAAACGTAACGCGTGAAAAAGGCCCTGTTCACGTTTCGGGGAGCAGACGACCGTCTCGATTTGACCGATTTCGCATACTTCGGTACAATACTATGTAGAATAGTGTTTGTT
>CAZXXL010000203.1:0-5528 GCA_964644635.1 uncultured Thermoanaerobaculia bacterium
TGTTGTGCCCGGGCGGCCCGACCCTCAAGGTCGGCCCGTACCTCGTCGGCAAGGTCGGGAAGGTGTGGAAGCCGTAGCGAGCGGCCCCCGCCCGGAAACGGTGTTCAACGGGGCGCGGCGACGCGCCCCCTTTCTCGCCCACCCCCCGGCCGCGGCCCCTGTGTCGAGGGGGCCGCGCTTCGGCAGAGTTTTCACCGCCAAGAACGCGAAGGACGCGAAGAGAGAAGAGAAGGAAGCAGGGCGTCAGCCCGTCTCCTGTCCGCGTTCTCCGCAGGCCGCTCCGCATCCTCCACGATGCTTCCTGATCCCAGCGCGCTCCGGTAGGGTTCTTACCGCGGAGCCCGCGAAGGAGCGCAAGACCAATAACGCAAACCTCATTTCCCGCTCTGCGTTCTCCGCGTCCTCCGCGGTTTCTGCTTCTCCTCTTGCGCTCCAGAAAGATTGAACCGCAGAGGCCGCAGAGGGGCGCAGAGAAGGAAAACATCCTTCCTCCCCTTGCGTTCTTTGCGTCTTGGCGGTTCCCCTCTCCCGCGCCGCTTCGGCAGAGTTTTCACCGCCAAGAACGCGAAGGACGGTGCCGTCCGCCGCCCGCGCGAGCCGGGTCGATCCGTACGAACGTCGGCTCGTCGCCGTCCTTCCCGCTCGGCGTTGCAACTTTGAACGAGTTGTGAAAAAATTCCCATAAGAGGCAACGTCATGAGACCTTCCGCAGCTACTCCGGTCACGTCCGAAGTACACCGCCTGGCCACCGAGGCCACGCAGGCCTGCACCGGCTTTCTCCGCGACCTGGTGGCCATTCCATCCCCTTCCGGCAGCGAGCGCCTGGTCTGCGAGCGGGTCATGCGGGAGATGGAGTCGCTGGGATTCGACGAGGTCGTCCTCGACGAGATGGGCAACGTGCTCGGCCGGATCGGCTCCGGGCCGCGGGTCCTGGCCTTCGACGCCCACGTGGACACGGTCGGGATCAGCAACCCGTCGCACTGGAAGGTCGACCCGTTCCGCGGCGTGATCGCCGACGGCATCCTCTACGGCCGCGGCGCCTCGGACCAGAAGGGCGGCCTGGCCGCCGTCGTGCACGGCGTCTCCCTGCTCACCCGGATCGGCGTTCCCGACGGCGTAACGGTCTGGGTCACGGCCACCGTCAGCGGCGAGGACTGCGTCGGCCTGGCCTGGCAGTACCTGGTGAAGGAGCGCAATCTCCGCCCCGAGGCGGTGGTCATCGCCATGCCCTCCCATCTCGCCATCTGCCGGGGCCAGCGGGGCCGTATGGAGGTGCAGCTGACGACCACCGGCATCTCCACCCACGGCTCCCAGCCCGACCGCGGTGAGAACGCCATCTACTCGATGGCCCCCGTCGTCATGGCCATCTCCAGGCTCCACCGGGAGCTCCCCGTGGAGCACCCGTTCCTGGGGCGCGGCTCGGTGGCGGTGACCGGCATCAGCTCCCGGTCGCCCTCCCTGACCGCCATCCCGGACCAGTGCACCATCCACCTTGACCGGCGGGTGACCATCGGCGAGGACCGCGCCGGTGCCATCGAGCAGCTGGAGGCCCTGCCCGAGGTGCGGGCGGCCGACGCCAGCGTCGAGCTGAAGAACTACGATCAGCCGTCGTGGCGCGGTCTGGTCTACCCGACGGCGAAGTTCTTCCCGGCCTGGGAGACCCCGGAGGACAGTCCGGCGGTGCGCGCGGCCTACGAGACCGCCGAGCGGGTGCTCGGCCGCAAGCCGAAGCTGCACGCGTCCAACTTCTCCTCCAACGGCTGTACGACGGCGGGAGTGTTCGGCATTCCGACGGTCGGCTTCGGCCCCGCCGACGAGATCCACTCCCACTCAGTGAACGACCAGATCGATCTCACCCAGCTCCCGCCGGCCATGGCCTTTTACGCCCTCTTCCCGCACGTGTACACGGCACTGGGAGAATGAATGCCTCTCACCCGCCGAGCCCGGCGATCTCGCCCACCAGGATCCGGTAGCTCGCGAACCGCCCGGGATCGATCTCGCCGGCCTCCACGGCCGCCTTGACGGCGCAGTCGGGCTCGTGGATGTGGCTGCAATCCGGGAAGCGGCAACCGGGAGCGTGGCGCGCGATCTCCGGGAACGCCGCCTCGATCTCCCGCTGGGTCATGTTCCACAGCCCGAACTCCTTGAGGCCCGGCGTGTCGACCACGAAACCGCCCTCCGGCAGCGGCATGAGCTCGGCCCGGCTGGTGGTGTGCCGGCCCTTGCCGGTGGCCTCGGAGATGGAGCCCACGCGCAGGCGGAACCCCGGGTGGACGGCGTTCAGCAGCGAGGACTTGCCGACGCCGGACGGCCCGCAGAAGAGCGTCGTCCGCCCGCGCAGGCGGCGCTTGATCTCGCCCAGGCCGCGGCCGGTGCGGGCCGAGGCCAGGACCACCGGATAGCCCAGATCGCGGTACAGGTCGAGCCAGTCGGCGGCGTCGCCCAGCCCGAGGTCGACCTTGTTGAAGGTCAGAACGGGCCCGATGTCGGCGTGATGGCAGGCCACCAGGAAGCGGTCGATCAGGCCCCGCTTGGGCTCCGGGAACCGGGTCGCGAAGACGATGAGCGCCTGGTCGACGTTGGCGGCCAGGACCTGCGGCCGCCGCCCGTGGGGCGCCCGCCGGAAGAGCGCGGTGCGCCGCTCGTGCACCGCCTCCACCACGCCCTCGCCACGCCGCAGCTGCACCTGCACCCGGTCCCCGACCACCAGCCGCTGCACCTCCGGCACCGGCCCCTCCCAGCGCAGGCGCCGGCGGCTGGCGGCGACCAGGGTGCGATCCGCGACCTGGACCCGGACCAGGGGCCCGTGGGTGGCGATGACCGTTCCCTCCACGATCTCCGGCACGCCGCCAGTATACCGGTCACCCACGGCCGCGTCCCTTCGGCACCAGCACGGGAGGCCGCGACATGGACTCGTCCACCGCGTGACAGAAACGGACGAAGCCGGGGTAGTCGGCGGGTGACACCACCTGGGCGGGGATGCGCAGCTCGAGCACCGACCGCAGCGTGCCGCCCCCGGCCGAGACCTCCTCGGTCACCTCGCCCCAGCGCGTCTCGAGCCGCCGGGCGCGGGCCCTGGGGGTCCACCCCGGCGGCGCGTGCAGCACCAGCTCGAGGCGCTGCAGGATCGGCAGGTCGAGCACCAGCGGGTAGTGCCGCGAGGGGAGGGAGGCGAGGCGGGGCGACAGGGGCCGCGCCAGGACCAGGCTGCGGCACTCCATGCCGGCCGCGGTCCGGGTGCAGGCGTCGGGGAGGCGGAAGCGGAGCGTCAGGACGACGCCGCCGGCGCGACGCTCGACCGAGCCGTCCACGACCTCGGCACCCGGAAAGAGCCGCGCCGCCACCTGCTGGTAGACGGTTTCCACGCGGTCCCTGGGCACCGTGTCGACCATCCGGTACAGGCGTTCTCCCTGGGCGCCCCGCAGCGTGATGGTGTAGGTCGCATCGGCGGCGCCGGAGGGCCCGATCGCGGCGTCGAGGCCGACCCGCTCCTCGAGCCCGGGATTGGGGAAACGCGGGAGCTTCTCGAGATAGCGCACCGGCGCCGATGGGTCGGACAGGGGCAGGACGTAGCCGTCGCTGCCCTGGAGCACGGGGCGGATGTGGCCGGCGCCGCGCCGGCCCTCGGTGGTGTCGATCCACACGGTGACGCCGTTCTTCTCGACGCGGAGCACCGGCACCGGGAAGGCGTCGAAGGTGGGGACCTTGAGGCCGGTGCCGGCGAAGGCCAGCGGCCGGGTCATCACCAGGTCCACTCTCCAGCCGGCATGGATCAGCACGGCGGCGGTGATGCCGAGGCGGTTGCCCCGCTTGAGGGAGAAGCTCTGGCCAGCCGTCCGGCGCACGGTCATCTCGGTATCTCCCGCCTCGACCCGGTCGACGAGGGCGTCCAGCAGGCGCCCGACGGCCGCCGCCGGGGCCGCATCCGCAAGCCTGGAAGACGCCCACGTCCAGAGCTCCGGGCTCCCGGCCAGGGCGGGCAGCACGCGATCGCGGATGGAATCGCCCACGTCGCGCCAGCTCACGCCGAAGCCATAGCTCACCCACGGCAGCAGCTGCTGGTTGGGCGGCGAGAAGGGCTCCTCGGGGGGCGGGGCGACGTCGGTGGCCCGCCAGCTGAGCAGGTGGAGACCGTGCCAGACCTTGTCCTCGTGTTCGAGGCCCTCGAAGTTCCCGTCGATGTCGAGGTGGATCGCCGGCGGCACCAGGAGCACGTACTCGGAGCGGCCGAAGACGCGGTTCGGATCGGCGAAGCGATAGATGTAGGGGGACATGTGACCGCGGTGGGAGGCCCCGGTCGGCGCCACCGGCGCCACGTACTCGTGCTCCACCATGTCGCCCGGCTCCACCTCCTTGAGATCCATCTGCCGGGCGTCGGCGCTCACCTCCGGCGGGACGACGACGGTGCCGTCGGCCTTGATGATCCGCACCCTGAGCAGCAGGGCGCCGGGGAGCAGGGGGATGCTGGCCGCCTCCTTGACGCCGTCCGGCGTGAGGGCCCTGGTGAGCCCGTGGTAGTAGTAGAGGCTGGAGCCGTCGGCGAAGACGCGTTCCACGGCCTGGTCGAGGATGAGCTCGGAGTCCACCCCGGACGCCCCGGTCTTGTGCGCGGCGGCGATCTGAAGGGCGTTGACCCGGAAGGGCTCGAAGAAGGGCTCCAGTCCGTGCCGCCAGGCCAGCGACCGGAGCTCGAGGTCGGAGGGCCGCCGCTCGAGCACCCGCCGCACCGTGTCGCCGAGGGCCTCGTCGCCGCGGCCGGCGGCCAGGACCACCGCCAGGCGATCCGTCCCCGGCCAGTCCCCCCAACGGTCACGGGTGGCCGCGAGGGCCTTCCCCGCCGCATCCGCGCGCCCGAGCTGGGCCAGCAGGCGCGCGATCCCGAGGTCGAGCCGCGGGTTGTCCATCACCTCCCCCTGCCGGCGCAGCACGCCGAGGGCGAGCCCGCTGCGGGCGGCCGCCACCAGGAGGTCCACCGTGTCCGGGGCCAGCGGGTCCGCGGCCGCGATGCTCTCGAGGACCCGGTTGCGGTCCTGCCAGCGCTCGAGGACCCGGTCCACCTGGAGCTGGAGCCGGGAAACCCACGGCGAGCCGGGCAGCGTGCTCCTCAGCCTGGCCAACGCCTCCTGGGCCTCGCGCACCCAGCCGCGCTTGACCGCGGCGCCCACCCACAGCCGGAGCACGCGCGGGTCCCGCGAATGCCCCTCGACAAGCGCGTCGAGGTCGTTCTCCGCGTCCTGGGCGCGCCGCTGGCGGAGGTCGAGCGAGCGCCGCAGCAGCCCGGCCATGGGCAGCGTCCGGCACTGCTCCAGGTGGGCGCGGCAGCGGCGGTAATCGACCTCGGCCGCGGCCCCCGTCGGCTCCTGCAGGAAGTAGCCGGCTAGGGCCAGCTGCGGCTCGGGCGCCGCGGGCGCGGCGGATGCAGCCCGCTCCAGCCAGCGCCGCTCGGCCAGCGGGTCATCGCGGAGGGCGGCCAGCCGGGCCGCGAGCAGGGCCCGCTCGGCCGCCGGCCCATCGCCACCGGCGCGCAC
>CAZXXL010000204.1:0-2070 GCA_964644635.1 uncultured Thermoanaerobaculia bacterium
CGCATCGCAACACCGTCTCTCTACATGGGCCGTGCGTCGCATGTGCAGCCGTGCATACTGGACCAGTGCTGATCGCCCGCGCCCTGGTGCTGGACCCCGCCTTCATCCTCCTCGACGAGCCCACCGCCTCCCTCGACCTGCACCGCCAGGTGGAGGTCTTCCGCCTCCTGCGGCGCGTCGCCCGCAGCGGGCGCGCGGTGGTGGTCGTCACCCACGACCTCAACCTCGCCTCCCTGTACGCCGATCGCATCCTGCTCATGGTCGGCGGGCACATCGTGCGCCGCGGCGCGCCGGCCGAGGTCCTGACCGCCGAGGCCCTGCGTCGGGCCTACGGGCCGGACCTCGTCGTCGTCAGCCACCCGGAGGGCGGGCGGCCGGCGGTGCTGCCCGACGGCGCGGAGGGCCCGTGACGGGCTGGCGCCTCGCCCCGGCGGCGGCGCTCGCTGCCGCCCTCGCGGCCGTCCTCGCCGCGCTCCTGGTGGGCCCGGTCCACCTCGGCCTGGGGCAGGTGCTCGACGCCGCGTTCCACCCGGCCGCCGCCGACCCGGTCGCCGTCCAGATCGTGCACCTGCGCCTGGCCCGGATCGCCCTCGGCCTGGTCACCGGCGCCGCTCTCGCCGTGGCCGGCGCCGCCTTCCAGACCCTGCTCGAGAACCCCCTCGCCACCCCGTACACCCTCGGCGTCGCCGCCGGCGGCGCCTTCGGCGCCTTCCTGGCCCTGGCCGTCCCCTGGATGGGCGCCCTCGGGGCCGCCGGCTCGGTGCCGGTCCAGGCCCTCCTCTGGGCCGGGATCGAGCTCGCCGTCCTCGCCGCCCTCACCCGTCGCGCCCGCTGGGGCTCCACCGGGCTCATCCTCGCCGGGGTGACCCTCAACTTCCTCTTCGCCGCCGCCACCCTCTTCCTCAGGCTGCTCGCCGATCCCTTTCGCCTCCAGGCCATGGACCGCTGGCTGATGGGCGGCCTCGGCGTCGTCGGCTGGCGCCCTCCGGCCACCGCCGCCCTCCTCGCCGCACCCGGCATCGTCCTCCTCCTCGCCGTGGCCCCGGCCCTCGACCAGCTCGCCTACGGCGACGCCGTCGCCCATGGACGGGGCGTCGCCGTCACCCGAATCCGCGTCCTCACCCTGGTGGCCGGGGCCTGGGTCACCGCCGCCTGCGTCGCCCAGGCCGGGCCCATCGCCTTCGTCGGCCTCCTCGTCCCCCACGGCGTCCGCCTCCTCGTCGGCCCGGGCCATCGCCGGATCCTGCCCGTCTCCCTCGTCGCCGGCGGCGCCTTCCTCGTCGCCTGCGACGCCGTCGCCCGCAGCCTGTCGATCCTCGGCCGCGGCGCCGAGCTGCCCGTGGGCGTCGTCACCGCCCTCGCCGGCGGCCCGGTCTTCCTGGTTCTCCTGGCCCGCAACGGCAAGCGCAGCACGCGCTAGAAACCGGCGTCAGGGGAGCGAACGCACCACCTTCTCGAAGGGCTCCGCCAGGTCGAGCGGCTTCCACCCGCGCGCGCCGAAGAAGCGTTTCTGGATCGGTTCGGGGAGCCCCTGGAAAGCATCGGCGATGTTCGGCGGCGGGACGACCAGGCTCACCTCCAGCCTTGGTGGCGTGCCGAGGCCGAGGGCCGCGGCGAGGTCTGGCACTGGCATCGCAAAAACGCCCTGCGAGCGCTCGAGCGCTTTCAGGCTCCGGCCGTCCATGTTGCGCGAGTCCAGGGAGTCCATGAGCAGTAGGGCCCGCGCGAGCCTCGCCCGCGGGCCGCCCTTCAAACGGGACCAGCAGGTCGCCAAGGCCTTCTGCAAGGGCTCCTTCGCCTTGGCGGCCGGCGCGCCATGGACTTCGATCCGGGACCCGTCGACGCACTCCACGACCGCGGTATCCCTGTCCGGGGCGTCTTTCCCGGCCGGGACGTAGTGGTCGGTCGAACTGATCGTCAGCCCGGTCACGTCGTCGGTCACCTGCCATCGCCCGCGTTCCCGGCCATAGGTGACCACGTGAAAAATGACCTCGCCGCTGGGCAGCAAGAACCGCACCTCGCCGTGGTAGCGGCTGCCTGCCCGCCTCGCCAGCCGCAGGTACTGCCCGA
>CAZXXL010000204.1:2170-5526 GCA_964644635.1 uncultured Thermoanaerobaculia bacterium
ACCTCGCCGTGGTAGCGGCTGCCTGCCCGCCTCGCCAGCCGCAGGTACTGCCCGACGATCCGCGCCCTCCCCCTTTTCTCCAGCAGCGGGTAGCGCCCGTCGATCCTGTCCTCGAGAACGTGCCAGCTCGTGCGATCGGCTTCGTTGAGCCTCGCCGGATCGAATCCCGTCGTATCCACGGACAGGACCGGGACCGGAACCCCGCCGGCCGGCCCGACGTTGAGGACGGAGTAGACGACCGGGGTGTGCAGCGGCCCGGCCGGCAGCCACGGCACGGCGAGCGCCAACAGCGCGCCGATTGCAGCCAGTCTCTCGCGTGGAGTCATGACAGCAGCCCCCCAAAGTCGATGCAGCATATTATCTGACGGATCGTGTCGTTTTTCAACCGTCCTGTGCTCGCACGCCGCGTTCGCCGGCGCGCACCCGCGCGATTTATCCACACCCCCTTTCGCGGGCGAGCCTCGCCTGCTTTCGCGGCAGCGGGAAAGCGGGGAACGGTCCCGTCGGTACGCCATCTACCCGACCCCGAAAACGACATGAACGACGTACGCCACGCTCCCGAAGGCCTGGAGCCCAAGAGCAGCCCGGGTGGCCCAGGCTCGTCCTGCTGACGATGTCAGCACGGCGGCCGCAACGAAGAGGTCGAGGAAGACCCGGGTGTAGCCAACGTAATAGGCCAGGATCTTCGGGCCGGCGACCGAGAGAAGAGCGCAAAGGACGACGGCGGCAGCCGCGAGGTGAAGCTCCTCACGTGCCCTTGCCGCCGCGCTCCACAGCGCCGTGACGGCCGTCGCCAGCAATGAGACGAACATCAGCGCCTCGAAGCAGCCCTTTCCAGTGGCGCACGCGGCCGGCAGACTGATGAGCTTTTCGGCCAGACCCGCGAAGGGCCACGCGAAGGCGTCCTCGACGCCGAGGCCGCCGACGGGCACTCGAACCAGCACCCACAGGTTCCAGGCCAGCGCAGGCAGGGCCGCTGTCGCCAAGACCAGCCCGTCCCGGCGCCCCGACCTGCGAAAAGCCGCGAGGACGAAGGCCGGGATCAAGAGTAGCGACGTCTCGCGCGCGAGGCCGGCAAGGGCGAGGGCCGCCCACAGCCGTCGCTTCCGGCCGAGCTCGTACCCGAGCAGCGCCTGGGAGAACAGGAAGGCGCTCAACAGGTCCGCTGTACCGAGGAGCAGGGCCACCCACGCGCCGACGATTCCCAACGCCAGGAGCTCGCCGCGCAGCCCGCGCCGCCGCAACCGAGCGAGCTCGCCAACGGTTGCGGCGAGACCCCCGAAGGAAGCCAACAGGATTGCGAGGAGCGCCCAGGGGATCAGGAGCGGCCGGCCGCCAGCCAACGCCCAGCCCAGGACCGGAAACAGAATGCGGCGATAGCGGTACCTCGGCGCATCCAGGGCGGCCGTCGTACCCGGATCGGACAGCAAGGGGTCAAGCGCGATCGTCAGGTAAAACTGGCCATCGTAGCCATGGCCCCGGAATCTGACGACGTCGCTCGGCTTGAGACGCGGGGACAAGGGCATCTGGTCGCCGATGTGAAAGCCCGCGGTCGGGTTCAGGTCGTACCGCGCCAGGTTGGCGACCAGGGGTATGGCGACAATCAAGAGTGCAGCCCACGCCCTGGTGAACCATGTCCACGAGCCCCAGCCGGCAGCAGACGCTGCCGGGTCAGGGGCCCTCGGCGGCTGTGGATACAGCATTTATCTGGCCGGTCCATTATGACGCGGGCAACCCCACCCATGTCAAAGAATCAACCCGGTGCCGCTTCTGGAGGTTTTCCGATATTCCTGACATCGCGGCCCGGTAGGCCGTCCGGCGCCGGGCATCTCCCGGGGCGTGCGTCAAACGAACCAGACGTGGCAAAGCAGGAGCGGAGCGGCGCCGCGCCGCGAGGAGCACGGGGCCGGTCCCCGCTATCCCGCATTATTCATGAGCGATCGTCACGAAACCGGCGAGACGTCTGTCAGCGCTGGGTTCTGAGCGCTGAGCCGTCCCAGGCTGCTTGACAGTATGTTGACGGCGGCTCGGCGTGAAGAGCACGGCGCTGGCTGGCGGATCGCCGGTTGCAGTAGATCGTGAGTGAATGATGCGGGCTATACTCCCCGCGTGCCGGAGCCGCTGTCGATCGTCCACGCGCTGGAGAAAAACCGGCTGACCACCGGGTCGGTGGTGCAGATGATGGAGGCCGCCCGCGGGCTGGCGGCACGGGGGCACCGGGTGACGGTGGCCAGCCGACCCGGCGGCGATCTCGAGGCGGCCTGCGCCGAGGCCGGCGTCGCCTTCCTGCCGCTGCCGCTCCGGCACGAGGTCGACGTGCGCTCGGCGGCGGCCCTGCGCAGGTTCCTCAAGGCCCACCCCACGGACGTCGTCCACGTCCACAAGGGCCGCCCGCACGCCCTCGCCCTGATGGCGGCGGCCGGCCTCGGCCGCCTGCCGCGGCTGGTGGTCAACCGCGGCGTGTCCTTCCCGCTCGACGTGTTCAACCGCCTGAAGTATCACCACCCCCGTGTCGGCGCCGTGGTCTGCGTGGCCGACGCCATCCGGGACGTGGTGATCCGCTCCGGCCGGCTGCGGCCGGAGAAGGTCGTCACCATCCACGCCGGCACCGACACCGAACGCTTCGACCCGCAGCGGATCGACGCCGGGCGGGTCCGCCGCGAGCTCGGCCTCGCGGAGGACGACCTGCTCGTCGGCCAGGTCTCGGTGCGCGACTGGAAGGGCTGGCGGGAGCTGATGGAGGCCTTCGCCGCTGTCGCGCCCGGGCATCCGACGGCCCGCCTCCTGCTGGTGGGGTGCGAGCCCGAGCCCGAGCGGGAGAAGGTGCTCGCCGCCGCCCGGGAGCTGGGCGTGGCCGGGCGCCTCATCACCCTGCCCTACCGCACCGACATGCCCGAGGTGCTGGCCGCCTGCGACGTGGTGGCCGACGCCTCCTGGGCCGGCACCGGCATCACCGGCACCATCCGCGAGGCCATGGCCGTGGAGCGCGCCGTCGTCGCCACCGACTGCGCCGGCAACCGGGAGCTGGTCCTCAACGACGAGGTCGGCATCCTCGTGCCGCAACGGGACGTCCCCGCCCTCGCCCGCGCCCTCGACCGCCTCCTCGGCGACCCCGCCCTCCGCGAACGCCTCGGCCGCGCCGCGCGCCGCCGTGTCGTGGCCGGGTTCTCGACCGGGGTCCGCCTGGACCGCCTGGAGGCCCTCTACCGCTCGCTGGCCGCCGGCTGAGGGGGCGGGCGCCGGGCCGGCCCGAGCGCCTGCTCCGCATCACTCACTCACCATCTACTGCAACCGGCGATTCGCCCGCCAGGGCCGGAGCGAAGCGCCGTGAGACAGGGAAGCTTCGCTTCCCGCTG
>CAZXXL010000205.1:0-5505 GCA_964644635.1 uncultured Thermoanaerobaculia bacterium
CTTGGTTGGTGTTAATGGTAGGGCGCCCACAGTTGTCTGCGCAGGGGGGAGCGGGGGGCGGGGCCGGTGTGGAGAGGGGGCGGCGCGGGGGGGGGCCGCCGCCGGGGGGGGGGCCGCGGCCGGCAGGGCGGGCAGCGCCAGGCCGTCGCGGGTGCGGGCGAGCACGAGCCGGGGGTGGAGGACCGTGATCCGCCGCACGGCGAGCCGGCCGCGGAAGAGCGGGCCGAGCTCGGCGTGGACGGCCAGGTCGGCCTTCTCCAGGCGGGTGCCGGTGGCGGGATCGACCAGGCTCACCGGGGCGATGCGCAGGGTCGGCCGGGGCAGAAGCGCCAGGTGCATGGAGCCGAGGCTCGCCCGGAGGCCGGTCTTCTCCTCGATCGCGGCCTCGATCCGCCCCCGGTAGCGCTCCACCCGCGCCAGGCGCGGCAGGAGCAGCACGGCGGCGAGGAGCAGGGCCGCGAGGACGAGGGTCGCTGCGATGAGGGGTCTCTTCATCCCCTCCATTGTAGGTCCTGTGGGCTCAGAGGACGATCTCGAGGAAGGCGAGGAGGGCGCGAATGTCGGCGAAGGCGAGGTCGGCCGCATCGCGCAGCTCGCGGGCCCGGCGGTGCAGGATGCAGGTGCGGGCGCACCCGGCGTCGGCCGCCGCCTCGAGATCGTAATGCGAGTCGCCCACCACCAGGCAGGCGGCCGGCGACACGCCGAGACGGCGGCAGGCCGCCGCCAGCGGGGCGCCGGAGGGCTTGTGGACACCGTCGTCACGGGTCACCACGGCGTCGAAGGCGAGCCCGAAGCGCTCGAGCAGGGCGCGGGCGTTGGCGGCCGAGTTGTTCGTCACCAGGGCGGTGGCGAGGCCGCGGCGGGCGAGGAAAGCGAGCAGCTCCCGGGCGCCCGGAAGCAGGGTCGCGCGGCGCGTGGCCTCGGCCTCCACGGCCTCCAGCTCGCGCCAGGCGCGGCTGCGCCCGGGCTCGGGCAGCGACTCGATGCCGTCGATCAGGGAGCGGTCCGTGACGCCGAGCCGGCGGCGGATCGCCGGCCAGTCGTAGGGCGAGTCGACCAGGGTGCCGTCCATGTCGAAGATGACCGCCTCGACGCCGTCGAGGGCGTGCACCCGGAGGATCTCGTCGCGGGGGAAGCGGGGCACGCCGGTGCAGCCCGGGCGGCCGCGGGTGGCGCGCCCGATCCAGCGCAGGGGCCGGCCGGAGGTCGCCAGCGCCGCCTTCAGGTTGCCGACCTCGGCCTCCGCGCAGCCCACCAGCAGGCCGCCGGAGCCGATCAGGCCGAGGGGATCGAGACCCAGCGCGGCACAGGCGCCGCGCGTGGCACCGAGCACCGGGACCGCCTCCGGCTCCACCTCCACACGCAGCCCCGAGGCCGCCCCCATCTCGTGAAGCGCCTCGCCCACGCCGCCCTCGGTGACGTCGTGCAACGACGAGACCCCGGCGACGCCCGCCGCCGCCAGGGCCGGCGTCACCACCGACAGCCAGTCGCCGGCCAGCGCCCGCTCGAGCTCGGCCAGGGCCCCGGCGTCCAGGCGGCTGTGCAGCCGATCCCCGAGCTCGGCGAGCAGGATCGAGGTTCCCTCGAGGCCGGCCCAGCCCACCAGGCCCACCCGGTCGCCCGGGCGCAGCCCGCCGGTGGTGACCGCCCGGCCCTCCACCCGGCCGAGCATGGTGCCCACCACCAGGCCGTGGGCCAGGCCGGGCGTGACCTCGGTGTGACCGCCGATCAGGGCCACGTCGAGCCCGGCGCAGGCGGCGGCGATTTCGTCGAGCAGGGCGCCGGCGGCCGCCGCGTCCTCGCCCGGCGCCAGGAGCACGACGGCGGTGAAGAACCGCGGGCGGGCGCCGCGCACGGCGACGTCGTTGGCGTTGACCGTCACCGCCAGGCGGCCGGCCCCGGCGGTGGTGAAGGAGACCGGGTCCGAGGCCACGGCCCAGAGCTCGCCGCCAATAAAGATCAGGGCCGCGTCCTCGCCGCACGCCGGGCCAAGCCTGACCTCCGGCGGCAGGTCGGCTGCCAGGTGCGCCGCCACCAGCTCCCACGGCACCTTGCCCGGGCGCAGGCGACGGCGCGCAGGCGGGGCTCCGGCCTCGGCCGCCATCCTCTAGATGACGACGGCGGCGCCGCAGGCGTCGGCGACGATGCGGTCGTAGTCCTCGCGGTAGGTGGCCACGGCCATGGGCAACGTCTCCAGCACCGTGCGCGCCGTCACGCCGTCGGCGCCCCCGGCCTCGGCGGCCAGCTCGCCGGCCAGGCCGTGGATGAAGACGCCGGTGGTGACCGCGTCCTCAAGACCGAGCCCGAGACCGGCCATGGCCGTGATGGTGCCGGTGAGGACGTCGCCCGAGCCGGCGGTGGCCAGCGCCGAGCTGCCGCTGACGTTGATCCGCACCCGGCCGTCGGGAAACCCGATCAGGGAGTGGGCGCCCTTGAGCACGATGACGGCGCCAAGCCGGGCGCAGGCCTCCTGGAGGACGGGAATGGGATCGGCCTTGATCTCGGCCACCGAGGCCCCGGTCAGGCGCGCCATCTCCCCGGGATGGGGCGTGAGCACCGTCGGCGCCGAGCGGCCGGCGACGGAGTCGGGAGTCGAGGCCACCATGGTCAGGCCGTCGCCGTCGACGAGGAGCGGCCGCTCGACGGCCGCCACCAGCTCGAGAACAAGGTCGCGGGTTCGCGGGTCGAGGGAGAGCCCGGGACCGAGGACGACGAAGTCCACCCGGCCCGCGAGCTCGACCAGGCCCGCCGCCGCCTCGGGCGCCAGCGAGCCGGCGTCGGTCTCGGGTTGGGGCGCGTAGACGACCTCCGGGGCGATGGCGGCCAGGTGGGGTACCAGCGAGCGGGGCGCCGCCAGGCGCGAGTAGCCGCCGCCGGCCTTGAGGTGGGCGAGGGCGGAGAACGACGGCGCGCCGAAGTAGCCGGCCGCCCCGGCCACGAAGAGCACGTCCCCGAAGCTGCCCTTGTGGCCGTCGGGACGCCGCTCCGGCAGGCGCGCCGGCGCGGCGACGGCCACCGGGATGGCGTCGCGCCCGTAGAGCTCGGGCGGGAAGGAGATGTGGCAGACGAAGAGCCGCCCGCAACGGGCCGCGCCCGGGTAGAGCAGGTTGCCGCGCTTGGGCAGGCCGAAGGTGACCGTGAAGTCCGCATCGACCGCGGCACCGAGGATCGCCCCCGTGTCGCCGGCGACGCCGGAGGGGATGTCCACCGCCACCACCGGCTTCCCGGAGGCGTTGACCGCCTCCACCGCCTCCCGGTACGAGCCCCCGACCTCGCGCGTGATCCCCGTTCCCAGCATGGCGTCCACGATCACGTCGCAGCCGGCCACCGCGGCGCGGACGGCCTCGGCAGCCGGCTTCACGGCCACGGGCACGCCCGCCTTTTCGGCCATCGCCAGGTGCAGCCGGGGCGCCGCGTCGTAGCCGCCGGGGTCGGACAGCAGCAGCACGCGCACACTCGCCCCGGAGGAGTGGAGCCGCCGCGCCACCACCAGGCCGTCGCCACCGTTGTGACCGCCGCCGGCCAGGACCAGGAAGCGGCGCCCGGCGACGCCCAGCTCTTGGCGGATGACGGTGTAGACCGCCCCGCCGGCGTTCTCCATGAGGATCTCGGCCGGGATCCCGTAGCGCTCGATGGCCGCCCGGTCGAGCGCTCGCATCTCGGCGACCGTGCACACCTTCATGGCGCCACCCCCTTTCCGTCGTGTCGTCTCGATTGTCGCACCCGGTGCGGGCACGTCAAGGGGCCGGGCTCATCCGAGGCCGAAGAGCTTGGTGGCGAGGATGACGGCGATGGAGATCGGGCACACCCAGCGGACGAAGAACACCCAGGCCCCGCGCAGGGCGGCGAAGGCCGGGGCGCCGATCTCGATCTCGTCGGCCGCCCGGTTGAGGCCCCAGACGGCGATGGCGAAGACGCACAGCAGCAGCGAGCCGATGGCCAGGGAGAGGTTGCCCCAGACGAAGTCCATGATGTCGAGAAAGCCGGTCTTGCCAAAGAGGGTCATGGACTGCCACGGGCTGATGCCGGCTAGGTGGAAGGCCGAGGGCAGGCCGACGATCAGCGCGACGAGGCCGATGGACCACACCGAACGCCGCCGGGACCAGCCCCGCTCGTCCACGAAGTACGCCGTCACGACCTCGAGCAGGGACACGGTGGACGTCAGGGCCGCCACGCAGAGGAGGAAGAAGAACACGATGGCGACCAGCACCCCGCCCGGCATGCCGCCGAAAACCTTCGGCAGCACCTGGAAGATCAGGGTCGATCCCGCGGCGGGATCCCCGCCCAGAGCGAAGACCGCCGGGAAGATCATGAAGCCGGCCAGCACCGCCACCAGGGTGTCAAAGGCGACCACCCAGGTGCCGCAGGAGAGGATGTTGTCCTTCTTCGACAGATAGGAGCCGTAGGTGAGCATGGCCCCCATGCCCAGGGAGAGGGAGAAGAAGCCCTGGGACATGGCGTTGAGCACCACCTTCGGCGTGATCTTCGAAAAATCCGGCATCAGGAACCACCTGACCCCCGCCATGGCGCCGGGCAGGAGGAGGCCGCGGACGATGACCGCTGCCATGATGACGACCAACAGCGGCATCAGGATCTTGGCCCAGCGCTCGATACCGCGCTGGACGCCGCCGCTGACGACGAGCACGGTGAGCACCAGGAACAGCGCGAAGTAGACCACCACCTCGAGGGTGGCGCCGCTGTAGGTGACGGCCTCGCCGATGAAGAGCTTGCGCAGGTAAAGGGCCAGGTACGTCAGCACCTTGCCGGCGATCACCGAGTAGTAGGACAGGATGCCGAGGCCGGTGACGAGAGCGAGGTAGCCGAGGGCCTTCCACGCGCTGCCCGGGGCGACGGCGGCGATGGCCCCGACCGGGTTGCGCTGGGTGGCCCGCCCGAGGCTGATCTCGAGCAGCATCACCGGCAGCGCGATCAGGGCCACGCAGAGCAGGTAGACGAGGAGGAAGGCCCCGCCGCCGTTCTGGCCGGTCATGGATGGGAAGCGCCAGATGTTGCCCAGACCCACCGCGGAGCCGGCCGCGGCGAGGACGAAGCCGACCTGGGAGCCCCAGTGGCCGCGGCCGCGCTTGGGGGCGGGTCCGCTCACGCGGGCCTCCACGACGGGCGCGGCCTCGGGGGAGGCGGAACCGGTTGCGATCGCGAGTCCGGGCGGGTCGGCGTCACGGCGCCGCTACGCTACCCATTCGCCGCGGCGGTGTCAATCGCCGCGGCACTGGAGTCTCGCCAACCCCCGACCGCGACGGCGAAGGGATCCCCAAGAACGGTCCTGCGGCGGGCCCATGCCCCCGCTCGGGCGCTGGGACCCTGCTCCCAGCGCGCTCCAATGCTGTTAGGGGTCGCCACGTCGCCGGGCTGCGCCGAGTCCCCTTCGTCGCTTCGCTCCTCGGGGTGGCGTGCGCGCAAGCGAAGCAAAGCTTCGCGCGCTTACGCCACCTCGCGATGACAGCGCAAAGGCTTCTCCCGACGGTTCGGTCCTGCTCCCGCGCA
>CAZXXL010000206.1:0-5492 GCA_964644635.1 uncultured Thermoanaerobaculia bacterium
GTGGCGGACGGGGCGGGGGCGTGGTGGGGGACGGAGGCGGGGGGGGCGGCGGGGGGCGGGCGGGCGGGGGAGCCGGGGAGGGTGGTGGGGGCGGGGAACCGCGCGGCGAGCGGGCTCGGGTCGAGCCGGCGGCGCGAGAGGGGGGCATGGCGGGAGCGGGGGACGGCGAGAGCGCCGGGGACGACGCCGAGCAGGTACGCCCCGGGATGCCGCGCCGCCACGGCTTCGGCGAAAGACGGGTCGGTCGTTGGATCCTGGCGCACGGCCGCCTCCGGAAACGACCACCCGAGCAGGTCCACGCCGGGCTCGTCCTCCCGGCCGGGGATCGGGAAGAGCTCCCAGCGGCCGCCGCGGCCGACCAGGGTGACCTCGGGGACCCGATCGGCCAGGCGGGGCAGGGCCTCGACGTCGTGATTGCCGGCCACGGCGAAGAGTGGGATGCCGGCCTCGGCGAGCCGGGAGGCCCCGCTTTGCAGGTGGACGTAGGCCTCGAAACGGTCGCGCAGGCCCTCCACCACGTCGCCGGCGAGAATCACCGCCCGGACGCCGTGGTCCACCGCCCAACCGACGGTCGCCTCCCAGCCGGCCGCCGCCGACAGCCGGCGCGCATCGAGGCGGAGGATCTCGAGCACCTCTTCGAGCCCCGTGGGCCGCCGCCCGAGGTGCAGGTCTCCCACCAGAAGGATCGGCCGGCTCATGGCCTCCTTGCCGGCCCGGAGTGGTACATCGTTCCCATGGGGGTCTACCTTAGCGCGTTTCCACCGAAGTCGCTAAGGGTAGGGCCGTCACGTCGGCCCGTTGACGTGACGGACGCCTCGCGACGAGCCTGCCCGTCACACCTGGAGCAGGCAGGGGCAATGGTCCGCTCGGTTTCATCGCGACGGTGTCCCCAATCCCCGGCGCCGGGTGCCCATTGACCGCGGCATGCGGAGAATCTCGGAATATGTAACACGTCCAGATCATCCCTTCCCTGAATCTCATGTTTGACATTGTAGGTATCAGGACATATCCTCTCGTTTGTGAGTGAAAGGGCTGGACTTTCGCGGTCGGGGTGGCGCGGGTGAGGTTCCAGTTCGCGAGTCGGCGGCTCGAGCGTCTCTACACCGAGAAGTGGAGGGCGAGGCGGTACCCGGCCGAGGTGCTGGATGCGTTCTTCAGGGTCATGGCGGTGATCGAGGCGGCAGTAAGTGAACAGGACCTCAGGAATCTCAAGCACCTTCACTACGAGAGGCTCAAGGGCAAGCGGAAGGCTCAACGGTCATTGGCGCTCCACGGAGGGTTCCGGCTGATCGTTGAGACCGTGGAGGACGACCGGGGGCCGTATCTGTCGATCATCGAGATCGCGAACTATCACGGAGGCTGAGGAGAGGGTTTTTGGGGAGGGACACCATGGCACGGCGAGGCAACCCGCTCATTCCCGCGTGGAACGTTCCCCCGGGAGCGATCATCAAGGAAGAGCTGAGGACGCGTGGATGGACACAGGAGGACCTGGCCCGAATCATGGGCCGGCCAGTGCAGGTGATCTCGGAGATCGTCTCGGGCAAGAAGCAGATCACGCCGGTGACCGCTCTGGGGCTGGCCTCAGCCTTCGGCACGTCGGCCCAGATGTGGCTCAACATGGAGGCCGCGTTCCGTTTGCGGCTGGCCCAGGAGAGGAACATGGACGATGCGGTGGAGCGCCGAAGCCGCATCTACTCCCTGGTTCCGGTCAAGGAGTTGGTCAAGCGCGGGTGGATCCCGGAGGGTACGGACGTCGGCGATGCGGGTGAGCTGGAACGTTCGGTGATGGAGTTCTTCGGGGTCCGCTCGCTCGACGACATTCCGTCGTTCCCGCTCGCAGCCCGGCGTACGCCGACCAGGGATCCCGATCCGCGGGCGGTGCGCGCCTGGATGCGCCGGGTGGAGCAGCTTGCCGCAAAACAGGAGGAGGGTACCTTTCGGCATGCGCGCATGGAAAAGGCCGTTGGCGAGCTCTTGCCGCTGTCTACCGAGCCCGAGGGGGTCCGGGAGGTTCCTGGCATGCTGCGCCGGCTCGGCATCCGCTTCGTGCTCGTACCCCACCTGCCCAGAACCTACCTCGACGGGGGCGTGTTCGCCGGCGACGGGAACCCGATCCTTGCGTTGACGCTACGGTACGACCGGTTGGACAACTTCTGGTTCACCTTGCTGCACGAGCTGGCCCACCTGGTTTCCGGTCACCGGGGGAACCGCCCGGAGGACCTCGACGCCAGCGCCGGCGGGGATCCGGAGGAGCAGGAAGCCGACCGGCTGGCCGCGGAGTGGCTGGTGCCGAGCGACGCGTTGAAAGTGTTCGTCACGAGGGTGAGGCCGTACTTCTCCCGGCAGGCCATTGTGGGCTTCGCCCGCTCCATCGGCCGGCACCCGGCGGTCGTCCTCGGGCGCCTCCAGCATGACGGCCTGGTGTCTCCGGCCCACCTCCGCTCTCTGATCCCGAAGGTCCGCCGCCACCTGGAGCCATGGATCGACGTTCCCGAACCCGTACTCGACGCCGGTTCCGACCCGGTCTCAGCAGCCGTCGGCGAGCCGGCGACACCCTACGACCCGGCGGATACGGTCCTCCGGTGGCTGCGGGCCAACCCCGGCTGGCACCGCCCGGCCGAGATCAAACGAAACTTCAACCTCGGCCGCTCGATCTGGCAGAAAGCGATTCGCGAGCTCCTGGCCAGCGGCCGCGTGGAGCGGAAGGGGGAGAAGCGGGGAACGAAGTACCGCGTCAAGGAGGGTCACGTTTGACTCGAGAAGGAGGCAGCCGCCCCGTATGTTTCTCCGAAGCCGACGTCACGCTTCGTCCATGCGGCAGAGAGGTTCTGAGGGTCGATTGGCCCTGCTGCAGGCCCTGCCTCGAGCTGTGCCGGGTCGGTTTTCGTTGCCGGGTCGGCGGGTTCGGGATGATGCGCTGGGGGGGTGTGGGGGGGAGTGGTCGGTGGCTGGCGGCAGGGTTCGGCCCGGGCGAGGGGCTCGTGGCTGTCCGGCTTCCCCGGCAGGCGCGCTTGAGAGGAAGTGAGACTCGATCACTCTGCTACCATGGCCCGCGGCAGTCGGCACCGCGGTGAAGACCTGCGCCGGGCCGCGTCGCAACCCATCGCTGCGCCCGAACGACGGGGAACCGGGTGGCGACGGGGAAGTCCATGCCGGTGACGGGTGACGCAGGGCCGGCAGCGCTCGGGGCCCCCGGCGCCGCTGGGTCGAGAGCGGGAGCGGGGGCCCGGCACGGGGTATTGGGGGGCGGGGCGCCCGGTGGCGGCGGCGAATGGAGATCGCGTGGAGGGTTGCGATGGATGAGACGGTCAATCTCGGGCGGATGCACCTCCGGGTCGCGCGCCCCTCGGACGACCTGGCGGCGGTGAAACGTTTCTACCGGGACGGGCTCGGCCTCGAGGTCCTGGGTGAGTTCGAGGACCACGGCGGGTTCGACGGGGTCATGCTCGGCCACAGGGGGGCGGCCTTTCATCTCGAGTTCGTCCGGAAGCGGGGACACGACGCCGGGCGGGCGCCGACCGAGGACAACCTGCTGGTGTTCTACGTGCCGGATCCTGCGGAGTGGAGGGCGGCGGTGGAGCGGCTGGAGCGGCTGGGCCATCCCCCGGTCAAGGCGTTCAACCCGTACTGGGACCGGCGGGGGAAGACCTTCGAGGATCCGGACGGTTACCGCGTGGTCCTGCAGAACACCGCCTCCCCGGTATGAGGCCCGGGAGAGGGGAAGGACCGGAAAGAGACTGGATACATGTCCCCGGCACCGTTTCCCGTTTCCCTTTTTTGGGGCCTCCCGTCTGGTTGCGGGCTTCGCTGAGGTGGGAAGTCCGCGGCAGCGGTGGGATAATCCCTGATGAGCGAGGAGGTGAGCGGTGGGACCTTTGAGCAGAATCATGGGGATTGGCCGGAGAAGATCCTTGGGCTCTGACGATGAGAACCTGCGGGCGGGTGGCGAGGGTGGTGCGGAGGGTTACCGCGATTGGTGGGACCGGGCGGCGGGATCTTGGGGAACTGCGAAGGACGCGACCTATGTCGTGGACAACGAGGCCAACTACCGGTCCCGCGGTCTCAACGGCGATGCGAATTCGCCCGGCGCGCTGCAACTGGTGGAATTCGGGCGCCTCGGCCCGCAAAGCTCGGTGCTTGAGATCGGCTGCGGGGCGGCCCGGATCGGACGGGAGATGGCGCCCATGGTGGGCGCATGGCACGGGGCCGACATCTCACCGAAGATGCTCGAGCACGCGCGGCAGCGCACGGCAGGGCTGACCAACGTCTTCCTGCACGAGCTGACCGGGGCGGGCCTGGAAATGTTCGAGGAGGCGTCTTTCGACTTCGTGTACGCAAATACCGTGTTCATGCACCTGGACAAGGAAGACCTGTACCAGTACCTCCTTGAATCCCACCGCGTTCTCAAGGCGGGGGGCCGCGCGTATTTCGACACCTGGAACCTGCTCCATCCCGATACCTATCGCCTGTGGTTGGAGTCGCAGGCGGGAAACCGGGGCACGGGGAAGACCCGCGGCCGCATCCAGTTCTCGACGGCGCCCGAGCTGATGAGGTACCTCGAGGAGGTGGGATTCGACGTTGTGCAGTTCGACGAGGACAGGCTCCTGCGCGCCTTTTGTGTCAAGAGCACCGTTCGCCTCTGGGACGATGAGGATGGCTGGCCGCCGTTCGGCTGTGTGGACAGCCCGCGGAACGAGGGCACCATCAGCGGCGGTCTGGAGGTCAGCGGATGGGTGCTCGACCGCGTCGTGCGGGTGGAGGTGCAACTCGACGGCTCACGGTCCCTTGGCGAGGCGACACTGGGGCTTCCCAGGCCGGACGTCGGCCCCAAGTTCCCGCGCTATCCCGAGGCGAACCGTTGCGGATACCTCCTGCGGGTGGCTCAGGAGGACCTCCCCGCCGGCCACCACACCCTTCGGGTCATCGCAACCGACTCGGCGGGCCGTTCCACGGATCTGGCCGGGTACCACCTCGGCATCGTCGTGACCGTGTGAGCGCGCCGGTCCGACCTGCCGGATGGTGTGCTGGCCCCCTCCGGAGTTTGGCCACCCAATGAGACATGGCCTCCGCCGGGGAGGCTCGGTCCTGCCGGGGGGCGGTGATCGTTCCTCGTCTCCGGGGGCTCATCCGCCCGGTGCCTCGCGATCGCCGGCGGGCTTCCCGTCTTCCTGGGGGAAGCGGGAGCCGCAGTAGCGGCAGGCCAGGAGGCCCTTGCCGGCGGGCTCGAGGGGGCCGCCGCAGCGGGGGCAGCTCTCGTCGAGGCGGGCGTAGGGGGCGGTCAGCTCGCCGCGCCGCCAGTCGACCCGGCCCGGGAAGAGATCGAGGCCGACGAGGCGCTCGACGGCGGCGCGCAGGTCGGCCTCGGGCCGGTTCCACTCGCGGGCCAGTTCCGCCAGGCGCACGACGCCCCGGGTGCGGACGGCCTCGGCGAGGCGGGACTCGATCTCGGCGTCTTTCTCCTCCCGGGCCCTCCGGCCCGCGCGGAGCAGGAC
>CAZXXL010000207.1:0-5421 GCA_964644635.1 uncultured Thermoanaerobaculia bacterium
CCCTCGGAGGTGGCACCACGCCGGCGGCGACGATTCCGAGCTTCGGCCTCCGCCTCGAGGGCGGACGGGAGCTCGCCGCCGCCCTGCGCACCGGCCGGCCGCCGGTGATCGCGCGCATCGAGGACGACGCCGTCATCCTCGACCTGCGCGCCGTCTTCCCCCGCCAGGACGCCGCCCTGGCCGCCCGGGTCATCGCCGCGGCCGCGCCGTGACCGGTCAGAAGGCGGGGAGCGCCCGCCAGGCGGCGGGGAGCAGCAACCACGCAAGCACGGCGACGGCGAGAAAGGTCCCGAAGGGCAGGGCCGTCCGCGAGCCGCCGCGCCCGGTGACGATCAGGCCGAGGCCCACCGCCGCGCCCAGCACCGCCCCGGCGATCAGCACCCACAGGCAGCCGAAGACACCGAGCGCGGCGCCGATCGCCGCCAGGTACTTGACGTCGCCCCAGCCCATGCCCTCGATCCCCCGCAGCGCCTTGTAGGCCACGAGGACGACCATCGGCAGCAGGCCGCCGACCGCCAGCCCGACGATCGACTCCGCCGGCGTGGCCAGGCCGCCGGCGAAGGAGCAGGCGAGGCCGAGGACGGCCGCCGGGTAGGTCATGACGTCCGGCAGCAGCTGGTGCTCGAGATCGATCATCCCGAGGGCGATGGACACCCAGGCGAAGAGGACCGCCTCCGCGCCGGCGACGCTCAGGCCGTAGCGCCGCGCCAGGAGCGCGGTGACAATCCCGGTCGCAAGCTCCACCGCCGGGTAGCGGAGAGCGATCGGCGCCCGGCAGTCCCGGCAGCGGCCGCGCAGCAGAACCCACGAGATCACCGGGACGTTGTCGTACCAGCGGATCCGGTGGCCGCAGGCCGGGCAATGCGAGCCGGGCCGGACCACGCTCTGGCGGCGCGGCACCCGGTGAATGACCACGTTGAGGAAGCTCCCGACCACCAGCCCCACGCAGAGCGCGTAGACGGTCAGGAACGTTTCGACCCAAGGAGCCATCGGTAGAGATCCTCGTGCTGCCGGACCATGAAGTCAATGTCGAACTCGCCCAGCTCCCGCGGCGCCGACCCCAGCCGCCGCCGCAGGGCCGGGTCGAGGAGCAGCCGGGTGATCGCCGCCGCGACGCCGTCCACGTCTCCGGGCGCCACCAGGAAACCGTTCTCGCCGTCCCGGACCACTTCCGGCGTGCCGTCCACCGCCGTGGCCACCACCGGGACCCCGGCCGCCACCGCCTCCACCGCCGCCCGCGGCAGGCCCTCGTGGCGGGAGGTGAGCACGGCGACGTCGCTGGCGTCGAGGACGGCCGGAACGTCGTCCAGCCACCCCGGCAGGTGGAGCCGCCCGCCGAGCCCGGAGGCCGCGGCCAGGCGCTCGATGCGGGGCCGCAGGACGCCGTCGCCGGCGAGCAGGAAGTGGGCGGCCGGCACGGCGGCGCCCACCCGGGCCGCGGCGCGGACGAAGTCCAGCGGTGCTTTCTGGGGCTTGAAGTTCCCGACCTGGGTGACCAGCGGGGCCCCCGCCGGCACGCCCAGGGCGCGCCGCAGCTCCCGGCCGCCCGTGGGCTCGGCGAACCGCGCCAGGCGGATGCCCGAACGGATCACGCTCGCCCGCTCCGGCGCGAACAGGCCCAGCTCGACCCCGGCCCGCAGGTTGGCCCGCGAGACGGCGATGAAGTGGTCGGTGACACGCGCCGCCAGCCGCTCCAGGCCCAGGAAGACCCCCCGCACCGGCGCCGCCTGGAGGGGGGTGAAACCGAAGCCGTGGATGGAGTGGACGACGGCGGGCACGCGCTCCATTGCGGCGGCGAGGCGGCCCAGGATGCCGGCCTTGGACGAGTGGGTGTGCACGATGGCCGGCCGCAGCTCGCGCATCACCCGGCGCAGCGCGACCAGGGCGCGCACGTCCGCCACCGGCCGCACCGGCCGCGCGAGCGGGCCCACCGGGCGCAGCGCCACGCCCTCGAGCGCGAACGCCTCGCCGTCCAGGCGGTCCCCCGGGCCCCAGGCGAGGGCCGGCGCGAACGCCTCGCGGTCGAGGTGCGACACCGTGTACAGGGTGTTGCGCTGGGCGCCGCCCAGCTCCAGCCGCGTGATCACGTGGAGAACCCCGATGCGCCCCGTCACGGCGATCCTTCCGCCAGCCGGCGGGCGACGGCCATCCCGTCGAGCACGGCGTCCTCCATGGCCGAGTACTTCCACTCCGCCCAGCGCCCGGCGAGCATCACGCCGTGCCCGGCCAGGAAGCGGCGCAGGGCGCTCACCGCCGCGCGCCGGCCGTGGTCGAAGACCACGTAGGCGGGATCGATGACCTGGACGGCGCGGGTGCGGACCCGGGCCGGATCGAGCAGCCCGGCGCCGGCCGCCGCCGCCTCGGCCGCAGCCGCCGCCGCGGCGACGTCGCCCGCCCCGGGATCGAGGCTGACCTCGATGGACACCGTGTGGCAGCCGTCCGGCGCCAGGCGCCCGTGGTTCGAGGGAAAGCCGACGCGGTAGAACGGGATCTCCGGGTCGGCGAAGTAGAGCCAGTGCTCCTCCCGGGGCGGCGGCCCCTCGACCCCGAGGCCGATGTTGAGCACCCGCACCCAGCGCAGCGCCCGCCGCGCCTCCCGCACCGCCGCCGGCAGCGGGTCTCGCACGAGGTCGACGATCGCCGGCAGCGCCGCGGTGGCGACCAGCCTCCCGTACGCCAGCCGGCGGCCATCCGTGAGGTGGAGCCGGCGGGCCTCGAGGTCGATGCCCGCCACCTCGGCGCCGAGCTCCAACCGGGGGACCCGCGCCGCCACGGCGTCAGGCAGGAGCCGGATGCCGCCGCGGGCCGGGTAGCGGAACTCGACGTTGTAGCCGGCCTCGCCCCGGTACAGCCCGAGGGCGCCGTCGACGACGTCCTCCAGCCGGGGCTTGGGGACGTACCGGCCCACCCAGTCCAGGCTCAGCTCCCCGGGCTCGGCGCGGAAGAGCTTGCGGTTGTACGGGAAGAAGAAGTGAGCGGCGAGACCCTCGCCGAAACGCTCGAGCACCCACTCCCGGAAGCTCGCCGGCGAGCCCGGTCCCCGCTCCCTCGCGCACCACGCGCGGATGAACCCGAGGAGGCAGTCACGCCTGACCTCGGCGGCCAGGCCGTGGGTGTTGATCTGGACCGGGTACGGCGTGACCCGGCCGCCGATCACCACCGCCGAGCGGCGGCGGTGCAGGTGGAGGCGGTCCCAGACCCCCAGCTCCTCGAGGTAGGCCGTCGTCTCGGGGCGGCGGACGTGCAGCAGGTGGCCGGTGAGATCGAAGGTGAAGCCGTCGCGAGTGAATGAGCGGCAGGCGCCGCCGGGCTCGCTCTCCCGCTCCAACACCAGCACGTCGGCGCCCGCCCGGGCGAGGCGCTCGGCGGCCACCAGCCCGGTGAGGCCGCCCCCGAGGACGACGACGTCGGTCACGTCCCGGTCTCCATGGGCACCCGCGCCAGCCAGACGAGCCCGCCCAGCGTGACCACGGCGAGCCCGCCGGTGAGCCAGAGCGTGGCCTCGGGCTCGAGCCACATCACCAGCAGCCCGCAGCCGCCGCCGGCCAGGGCGATGCCGTAGATCGTGAGCACCGTGGCCCGCGTCGAGCCGCCGAGCCGCCGGCGCAGCCGGAGCGGGAAGTGATCCGGGCTGCCGTGGTAGATCTTGCGCCCCGCGCGAACCCTGAGGATGCTCACGTAGGCGGTGTCCACCAGGGGCACGGCGAGGATGTAGAGGGGCGCCAGCCAGCCGAGGGCGTTGTGGCGCGTGTAGTCCATGACCATGGCCAGGGCGCCGAGGGTCATGCCGATGAAGAGGCTGCCGCAATCGCCGAGGTAGATCTTCGCCGGCGGGAAGTTGAAGCCGAGAAAGCCGAGCAGGGCGCCCAGGAGCACCACCGTGAACGCCGCCACCACCAGCCGCCCGTTGAGCAGCGCGACGGCGAGCAGGAAGGTCGCCGCGATGGCCCCCGTTCCCGCCGCCAGCCCGTCCATGATGTCGATCAGGTTGAAGGCGTTGGACAGCGCCACCAGCCACAGCGCGGTGAGCAGGATCCGCGCCCACCAGGGCAGGAACGCGATGTGCACCGAGATCCCCGCCCGCAGGAGCACGAACACCGCCACCAGCTGCCCCAGCACCTTGGCCTTGGGCGTCAGCACGCCGAAGTCGTCGATCAGGCCCACCGTGGCCACGATGCTCGCCGCCAGGAGCAGCGCTAAGACGTCCGCGCTGAGGTCGAAGATCATGCCGAGGGCGAGGAGGAACGCACCGTAGACCGCCAGCCCGCCCAGGTAGGGCACCGGCTGCGCCTGGTTCTTGAGGCGGCCGTCCGGCGCGTCCACCACGCCGAAGGCGAGGGCGGCGCGGCGCGCCTGGGGCACAGCCCACAGGGCGAGGAGGAACGCCAGCGCGAAGCCCAGCCCGAGCCGGATCACCACGGCAGGTCCCTCAGCCGGCGGCGCCGTCCGCCCCGTTCGCGCCACGCCCGTCCCACCAGCGGCAGCCGGCGGGCCACGTGCAGCGCGAGCGCCGGGCGGCGGAGAACGGACATCGTGGTCATCGCGGCATCCCAGGCCAAGAGTACGGGCGCCCGGAGGGCGAGATCAAGCGGGTGGAGATGCCGGGCGAGGGTCATCCAGCGGTTGGTGATGACGCAGGCCTCGAGGGCGGGGGGCCGCCGCCAGCGGAGGGGCCCCCGGCCCGCGGCCGCTCCCCCGCCGCGCCGGTGCACGGCCACCGCCTCCGGGCAGGTGCGGATGGCGAAGCCCGCCTCGTAAAGCCGCCAGCCGAGCTCCAAGTCCTCCCAGAAGCAGAAGTACTCCTCGGCCCACGGCCGCCCGTCGCGGGCCACCGCGGCCAGGGCGTCGCGGCGGTACACGGCGAGCGCCCCGCAGGCGGCCAGCACCGGCGCGCCGCTGAGCAGGGCCGGCTCCGGGGGCCGCCCGTAGCCGCGGTCGCGCACCTCCAGCGTCCAGCGCCGCAAGCCTTGGCCGACGCTGTCGACGATCTCGCCGCCGGGCCGCATCAGGCGCGGGGCCACGCCGGCGAGGGCGGCGTCGGCCTCGAGCTCGGCGGCGCAACGCGCGAGGCAGTCCGGCTCAACGACCACGTCCGGGTTCATGAACGCAACCACGGCCACCTCCGCCGGCAGGGCCTCCAGGCCCCGGTTGCAGCCCCCGGCGAAGCCGGTGTTCCGCTCCAGGGCCACCAGCCGCACCCGGCCGGCGTACCGCTCCCGGACGAGCTCCGCGGAGCCGTCCGTCGACGCGTTGTCGACGACCACGACCACCGGCTCCGGCCGTCCCGCCAGCAGGGCGTCCAGGCACGCCGGCAAATCCTCCCGCGAGTCGAACGAGACCACCCCCCCCCCCCGCCCCCCCCGCGCCTCCCCCCCCCCCCCCCCCCCCCCCCCCTCCGCCCCTCCCCCCCCCCCCCCCCCC
>CAZXXL010000208.1:0-5420 GCA_964644635.1 uncultured Thermoanaerobaculia bacterium
GGCGATGTGAGGGGCCAAGAGGTCATAGGCGCGCCGCAGGTGCTCCACGGCCTTGTCCATCCGTTCACGGGTTTCCCCCCGGACCCCTAGCCGCTCCCCCTGGCTCGCCCTGCGGGGCGCCCTCCGGGTGGGGGCGGCGCCCATCCGGTTCGGGCCGCTGGCCCTCGATCACGCGGTGATCGACGCCGCCATCGCCGATTCCACGCTGCGCATCAACCACGCCGCCTACCGCCTCGGGCGGGGCGGCGGCGAGATCTCCGGAAACATCGGCTGGGGGGCCGCCGCCGGCAACGACCAGCTGCGGTTGAAGCTGACCGGCCGCGCCCTGCCCCTGGCGCGCATCGCCGGCTGGTTCGGCGCCGGCCGGCTGGTGTCCGGGACGCTGGCCTTCACCGGCGGGCTGCGCGGTCCCATCGAGCTGCCGCGGGGCTCCTGGGCCCTCGGCTTCCAGGACGCCCGGATCGGCCCCCAGCCGCTGGGCGACGGCTCGGCGAGCATCGACCTCGACGATGCGACCTTCCGGGTCAAGGCCCTCACCTGCGATGCCGGCATCGGCGGCCGGGCCCACTGGAACGTCCGCGCCGAGACCCTGGGCGGCCACTTCCAGTGGCGCGGGCTGGCCGCGGCGCCGTTCGGGACGGTGGCCACCCACCTGCTGGGCGGCTCGGTGGACGGGGAGATGGATTTCGAGTGGCAGCTGGGCGATCTCCTCACCGGCACGCTCCAGGTCAGCTCGCCCGGCGCCTCGCTGAGCTTCGAGCTCGACCGGCGGCGGCTGACCGGGGCCCTGCGCCTGAAGGGGATCGCCGCGGCCACGGCGCGGCTGGAGCGCCGCCCGGACGGAACCTACGCCGGCGAGGCGGAGACGACGATCCATTCCCTGGCCGCGCTCCTGCGGCGGATGATCGCCACGACGCCGGGCGAGGTGGTCCCCGACGGCACCGGGCACGGCCGCTTCACGGTGACGTGGGCGGAAGGCGGCCTGCCCCGGATCGACGGCGCCATCGAGCGCCTCGACCTGAGCCTCGGCGAGGTGCACGGGGGCCTGGTGGAGCGGGCGCGCCTGCACTTCGGCGACGACGGCTTCCGCCTCGCCGGGCTGTGGGTCAAGGGGGGCAAGGGGCGCGAGCTCTTCGTGCGCCTGAAGATCGCCCGCGACGGGACGCTGTCCGGCAACCTCACCGGCAACTCCGACGCCCGCCTCCTCCAGCTCTTCCTCCCCGAGTGGGAGCCCGCCGGCCAGGTGCGGGGCGTGCTCGAGATCCTCGGCTCGCTGTCCCGTCCCCGCTTCGAGGGCATCGCCGAGGTGCACCAGGCGTCCTTCCGGATCCCCGACTCCCAGCTCATCGTCTCCGGGATCGACGGTACCGTGCTCCTCTCCCCCGGCCGTCTCACCCTGGACGGCCTCGACTTCCGCCTCATGAACGGCAGGGGAACCGCCGGCGGCAGCGTGCTGCTCGGGGAGGCCGGTCTCGAGCTGGAGCTGGCGGGAACGATCCGGCGGGCGGCGTTCGACCTCTTCCCCGGGCTGAGCCCGCGGCTGACCGGGACCTGGTCCCTGCGCGGGCCGCTGGACGGGCTCGTCCTGGCGGGCGACCTGACCGTGGAGCGCACGCTCCTGAGGCGCAACGACACCCTGGCCGAGATCCTCATCGACTGGTTCGGCAAGAACCGGGGCGGCGCCAAGTCGTCCCTGCCGCGGCTCGACATCACCGTCCGCGCCGACCACACCATCGAGGCCCGCAACCCCTTCCTGCGCATGATCGGCTCGGCGTCGCTGCACCTCACCGGGACCCCGGCGGCGCCCGGGCTGGTGGGCAAGGTCGAGATCCTGGAGGGCGGCGAGTTCACGTTCCAGGGCATCCGTTACGAGCTCGACCGCTGCGTGATCACCTTCTCGGACCCGTCGCGGATCGCCGCCCACGTGGACATCCAGGCGCGGGCGACCGTCGACACCTACGACGTCACCGTCACCATCACCGGGACCGGGGACCGGATGATCCCCACCTTCACCTCCGATCCGCCCCTGGCCCAGGAGGACATCCTCGCCCTCCTCGCCACCGGCCGCCGGCGGGCGGGCGAGAGCGGCGGCCCGGGCCTCGGCCTGGCCGGCACCCTGCTCTCGCGCTCGCTCACCGAGGCCATCGACCGCCGGGCCCGCTCCCTGCTCGCGGTGGACCAGGTCCGGATCGACCCGTTCGCGGAGTCCAGCACCGGCAACGCCACCGCCCGGGTGACGGTGGTCAAGCAGCTCTCGCCCCGCTGGACGGTGGCGCTCGAATCCAACCTCACGGCGAACCGCGAGGCCGTCGTCTTCAGCCGCTGGACCCTGGCGCCCCAGGTCTTCCTGGAGGCCACCAGGCAGCGGGACGGGAGCTGGGCGCTGGACCTCAAGCTCCGCAAGCGGTACTGAGATGGCGCGGCGGGCCCTCGGGATCCTGGTCGTCCTGATCGCCGCCAAGGCCGGCGCCGGGCTGGCGGCCGCCGGGACCGCCCGGGTGGTGGTGACGTCGGTCGAGGTCAAGGCCGACTCGCGGATCGACCGCGCCGAGCTGCTGCACGTGCTCGGGATCACGCCCGGCGAGCCCCTCGACCGCCTCCGGCTCCGCCAGGGCATCCGCGCCCTGTACGCCGGCGGAAACGTGGAGAGCCTGGAGATCGAGAGCGCCCCCGCCGAGGGCGGAATCGCCCTCTTCGTGACCATGCGCCTCCGGCCGCGGGTGAGCCGGGTGGCCATCACCGGCGTCGGCCTGCTGTGGCGGTTCCGCATCCGCTCGTGGATCCGGGTCCACCACGGCGACGCCTTCTCCACGTCGGCGGTCCAGGTGAGCGCCCGCAGGATCCGGCGCGAGCTGGTGCGGCGCGCCTTCCTCTCGGCCGTGGTGGAGCCGGACGTCGACTACGACCCGGCAACCAACACCGCCGCCGTCACCTTCGCCGTCGACCTCGGGCCCCGGGCCCGGGCCGCCGGGATCGAGCTCGTGGGCTTCGAGGACACGGAGGGCAAGATCGCCGCCGCGGCCCGCCTCAAGCCGGGAAAGAAGCTCACCACCTCCCGGCTCGACCGCGTGCGGGACCGGATCGAGGCGGCGCTGCGCAGGCACGGCTACTGGGAGGCGGAGGTCATCGACGCCACCGAGAGGCCCGCCGAAAACGGCTACGCGGTGATCGTGCGCGTGGACCCGGGGCCGAGGTACCGCCTCGATCTCCGGGTGCCGGAGGGGCAGAAGAAGGTCGCCCGGCGGGCGATGCCGGGCGCGTCCGCCGGACCCACCCACCCGGCCCAGACCAAGGCCGTCGCCGCCCAGGTGCGCGTGGCCCTGCAGTCGGCCGGGTACCTGCTGGCCCGGGTGGAGGCGAGCCTGGACCAGGAGCAGAAGCCGCCGGTCCTCGTCGTGGCCGTCGACACCGGGCCCCGCTGCCGCGTGGCCGAGGTCGCCTTCCCCGGCAACACGGTCCTGCCGGCGCGCAAGCTCCGCCGCGCCGTCGCCGTCCACCGCGGGAAGCTGGGCGGCGCCTTCGGCCAGACGGTCAACGACCAGACCCTCGACGACGACCGGACCGCCCTCGTCGCCCTCTTCCACCGTTCCGGGTTCGCCGAGGCCAGGGTCGGGCCGGCCGGGCTCGAGGATCTCGGCGGCGGCCGGGTCCGCGTCAGCTTCCCGGTCCACCCCGGGCGACGCTGGGTGGTGGACACGGTGCGTTTCGTCGGCTTCCCGGTGGCCGTCGCCCCGGTGCTCGAGTCGCCCGATCTCCCGGTCCGGGAGGGGCGGCCCTGGAACCCGGACGCCTTGGAGGCCGCCCGCCGCCGGCTGGTGCTGGCCCTCCAGAACCACGGCTATCCCGACGCGGAGGTGCGGGCGGCGGCCGACACCCACCGGCCCGGGCACGCGGCGGTGACCCTCACCGCCGAGCCGGGAGAGTTCGTCACCCTCTCCGAGGTCGTGATCTCGGGTCTTTACATCACCCGCGAGTCCGTGGTCCGCGGGGTCCTGGACCGGGCGGGGCTGGCGACCGGCGCGCCGTACTCGCTGGACAACGTCCTCACCGCCCAGCGCAAGCTGTACGAGCTGGGCATCTTCCGGCAGGTGGACATCACGCCCATCCCCGGCCAGGAGCGCGGCCCGAAGCGCGGCCTGGTGGTCCACTGCACCGAGGGCCTGCAGCGATCGTTGCTCTTCGGCGCCGGCTGGGACACCACCAACAAGGCCCACGTCACCATCGGGTGGTCCCATCTCAACCTCTTCGGCGGCGCCCACGCCCTCAACCTGCAGACCCGCCTCTCGTCGCGGGAGAAGACGTACCGGGCCACGCTGCGCGAGCCCAACGTGCCCTGGCTGAACGTTCCCGCCTACGCCAGCGTCTACCGCACCTTCGAGGACTTCACGTCGTTCTCGCAGACCAGGCGCGGGCTGTGGATCGACCTCGGCGACCGGCGCAAGCGCCCGTTCCGGCTCTGGTGGCGGTACCAGTACCAGATCATCGAGCCCGAGGCTCCGCCCGAGATTCTCTCCGACCTGGAGCGCGAGAACCAGCGGGCGCGCATCGCCTCCATCGCCCCCACCGTGGAGATCGACACCCGCAACGACCCGTTCCTGCCGACCAAAGGCTTTTACGCCGCCTTCAGCGCGCAGTACGCCTTCCCGATGATCAACGCCGACGCCCGCTTCCTCAAGACGCGGGCCAACTTCTCGCTCTACGGGCACGTCCCGGGGGGGACCGGGGCGCTGGGCGTTCGCCTCGGCGCCATCTTCCCGATCGCGGCCCGGGACGGGGGTCCCGAGAACCTCCAGGTGCCCATCGGCGTCCGTTTCTTCGCCGGCGGCAGCGCGTCCAACCGCGCCTTCGCCACCGACGAGCTGGGGATCCCCGGCCAGACCCTGGACCCCAACGGCGACCCCATCGGCGGCAACGCACTGGTGCTGCTCAACCTGGAGTACCGGCGCAAGATCCGCGGCCCCTTCTCGGCCGTCCTCTTCGTGGACGGCGGCAACGTCTGGGCCGCGCCCAGCCGGGTGAGCTTCAACGACATGCGGTGGGGCGTGGGGCTCGGGCTCCGGGTCGACACGCCGGCCGGACCCCTGCGCCTCGACTACGGCCGCAAGATCCACCGCCGGCACGGGGAGTCGGCGGGCGAGCTCTTCCTCGCCTTCGGCATTCCCTTCTGATCCACGATACGATGCGGGTATGGGTGCGGAGGCCCCCCTGACCGCGCTTCTTCTTGTCGCCGCCGGGATGCTGATGCTCGGGCTCGGCTCGAGCTGGCTGGTGGACGGCGCATCGCGGCTGGCCCTGGGGCTGGGCGTGACGCCGATGATCGTCGGGCTGACCGTGGTGGGCTTCGGCACGTCCATGCCGGAGTTCAGCGTGTCGGTGCTGGCCGCCGTGCGCGGCAGCGGCGGCCTGAGCCTGGGCAACGG
>CAZXXL010000209.1:0-5419 GCA_964644635.1 uncultured Thermoanaerobaculia bacterium
CGCTGGGCGTCGCGCAGAGGCGCGCGGGCGGGGTGTGGCGTGGCGGCCGGTGTGGGGCGGGCCGCGGCGCCACGCTGCGGTCCGCGGGCGACCGGCAGGCGGCGGCCAGGCCGGCGAACGCGGGCGCGTTGGGGGTCCCGGCCTCGAGGCGGTCGGGCAGGAGCTCCGGCATCGCCTCGGACTCGGAGCGCGAGCCGGTTCCCCCGCGCACCAGGGGCCGGAGGCGCTCCGCCATTTCCGCGTCGGCGAGCAGGGCTCCGGTACCCGCCGGGCCGAGAAGACCCTTGTGGCCGGAGCAGACGAAGGCAGCGGCCCCCATGGCGGCGAAGTCCACCGGGAGGCTGCCGGCGCTCTGGGCGCCGTCCACCAGCACCGGAACCGGGGCCGCCGCGCGCGCGATGGCGGCCGCCGGCAGCACCGCTCCGGTGACGTTGGAGGCGTGGGTCACGACCACCAGGTCGGTGGGAGCCCGGCCCACCTCGGCGGCCACCGCCTCGGCCGCCGGCACGCCGCCCGGGCCGGCGCCCGGGACGACGACGACCTCCACCCCCCGCCGCGTCTCGAGATGGCGAAGGGGACGCATGACGGCGTTGTGCTCCAGGGCCGAAACGACCACGCGGCCGCCGTCGCCGAGGAAGGTCTCGAGGACGGTGTTGATCCAGAAGGTGGCGCCGGGCCCGAGGAAGGTGCGGGCGGGATCGCCGCCGAGCAGGTCGGCCACGGCCTCGCGGCACGCCTCCACCGCCCGCGAGGCGGCCACCGTCAGGCGATGACCGCCGCGCCCCGGGTTGCCCGCCTCCCGCTCGAGGTGGGCGGCGACGGCGGCGGCCACGCCGGGCGCCTTGGGGAAGGAGGTCGCCGCGTGGTCGAGGTAGACCGGCCGCGTCACGGGCGGACGATCCTCGCCGCTCCGGCGAGCCGGGAGGCGATCTCCAGCATGTCCGAGCCGCGGCCGACGGCGAGGCTGGACGCCAGCCCGTAGTAGTTGAGGCAGGTCCCGCAGGCGATGATCTCGACCCCGGCGCTCTCCAGGCGCCTGAGATCCTCCAGCAGGTCCGATCCCTCGCAGCAGAGCCTGACGCCGGCGTTGTAGAAGATGATGGTGTCGGGACGGTGGGCGGCCTCGAGCTGGCCCTGGGTCTTAAGGAAGGAGCGCAGCAGGAGCGCGCCCAGCTCGTCGTCCCCCCGGCCCATGCGGTCCGCCGTCACCTGGACCACGAGCGGCCGGCCGCCCCGTTCGCCCGCCTCCGCGGACCCAGGAACCGGGCACTCGAGGCCCCGGTCGCCGCCGGGCGGCGGCGCGCTCGAACCCTCGCCAGCGGTGATCCTGACCACGAACGCGCCGCCCGCCGCCGGCTCGGACTCGACCTCGGCCCCGCGCGAGGTGGCGAAGCGGGTGACGTTGGAGCGGGACAGCTCGTCGGCCACCAGCACCTGGAGTTGGCGCTCGCCGGCGTCGAGCAGCTTGCGGACCTCGATGACCGGACCGGGACACGCCAGGTGGCGCAGGTCGATCTCGTGCATGCGCACCTCCCGCCACACAGTGTACCGGCCACCGCGCCGGCGCACGGCGCGGCGACCCCTGGCAGCACTGGAGCGCACTGGGAGAAGAGTCCCGGTTCTGGGGCCGCCGCCTGCGGCGGCGTCCCGGAGCGCTCGGAGAAGGTGACGCCGGCCGGAACGTGCCACCCTTACCGTTGTGCTTCCATGTGGGGTGGCCCCCCTTCGCCGCTCGCGCACAACGTCAAGGGTGGCAATTCACGGGAAGGGCGGTCGCCCGTCTCGCCGCCCCAGCGGGCAGGCCATCCGCTCTGATCGTCGGGATGACCACCAGGTCAGTCCGTCATCATGTCATGGCGAGGTGGCGTAAGCGCGCGAAGCTGAGCTTCGCTTGCGCGCACGCCATCCCGAGGAGCGGAGCGACGAAGGGAACTGCCGCAGGCGCGCGACGCGGCCATCCCTCACAGTGTTGGAGCGCGCTCCCCGCGTTCGCCGGCGACCGGCGTGTTACGGCTTGACACGGGGCCGGCGAGGGGGCAGATTGAGAATGAGAAGACGGCGATTGGCAGGTTGTTGGGAGGTTGGACGGTGCCGGTGGTTCTCATCTCCCGCGGCACGATGACGGGGGCGCGGGCCTGCGCCGAGTGCCTGGCCGAGTACCTCGGCGTTCGATGCGTCTCCAGGGAGGATCTCGTCGCCGAGGTGGAGACGCACGGGCCCTACGCCAGGCGGGTCCTGGAGTCGCTGGACCGCGCGAGCCGTGCCTACGACCAGTTCACGCAGAACCGCCGCCCGTACCTGGTGCTCATGCGGGTGGCCCTGCTGGAGCTCATCAGCCAGGGAGACATGGTCTACCAGGGCTACTCGGGCCATCTCCTGATCCCGGACCTCCCCTGCTGTCTCAAGGTGCGCATCAACGCCCCCATGGAGCTGCGGGTGAGGAACGCCGTCAAGCGCCTCGGCCTGAGCGAGAGCGAGGCGAAGGAGGCCCTCCGCAAGGAGGACGAGAAGCGTCTCCGCTGGGCGCGCTTCATGTACGGGCGCGACATCCGGGATCCGGGGCTCTACGACGTCTGCTTCTCCCTGGGGTCCCTGTCGACGCCGAGCATCTGCGCCATGATCTCCCAGGCTTTCCGGTCCCCCGAGCTCCAATGCTCGGAGGAGACCAGTCGGCGCATGCGGAATATCCGCCTCGCCGCCCGCGTGGAGGCGAAGCTGGTCACCAGCGAGGAGACCCAACCCCTCGAGATCGGTGCCACCGCGCGCGGGGGCAACATCCTGCTCGAGGGCCCCTACCTGCCGCCGGAAAGGGTGGCGCGGGTCAAGGAAATCGTGATGTCCGTCAACGGCGTCAAGGCCGTGGAGTACATGCCGGGCTACCCGTCGGGAATCGGCTTCAGACCGGCCGGCCTGGCCTGAACCCGCGGGCCGCAACCGGCCGGGACGGGCCCGGGCCCGCGTCCGGCGACTCCGTGGGACGGCAAAGGAGGCATCCATGGTCACCGGCACCGATGTTCCCCCTCCCCAGGTCGAGATCCTGCGCGAGATCAGGGATCTGCTGATCACCTACGTCGAGGCCGCCCGCCAGGGGGCCGATCTTGCGCGGGAGAGGACCGAGCTTCACCGTCGCACCGTCGAGACGACCTCGAAGCTGGTCGAGCTCTCCTCGTCCACCGAGAAGTACGCGGAGGCCCAGACCGGGATGGCCCAGGAGCGGACGTCGCTCACCCGCGAGCAGACCCGGCTGTCCGGCAAGGCGACCGAGCTCGCCGGCATCAGGACCGAGCTCGGCCGCGAGCGCACCAGCCTCGCCAACCAGCGCACCGACCTGGCGGTGGTCCGCACCGACATGGCCCGGCAGCGGACCTCGCTCGCCCAGGGGCGGACCGAGTTCGCCCAGATGCGGACCCAGCTCGCGGAGGGGCGCACCGACCTGGCCTACACCCGGACCAACCTTTCCCAGGAGCGGACCAATCTCGCCCGGACGCGCACGGATCTCGCCGACCAGCGCACGGACATGGCCCGGACGAGGACCGACCTTTCCGGGCAGCGCACCGAGATGGCCGGCGAGCGGACGGTCCGCGCCAAGACGCGCAGCCGCCTCTCCTTCCAGCGCACCGAGCTCGCCCGGGAGCGGACGTTCCTGGCCTTCATCCGGACCGGCCTCGCCTTCCTGACGCTGGGGATCGCCTTCCTCCGCTACTTCGGCCTCACCTGGTGGAGCATCTTCGACGGCCTACTGATCCTCGGCAGCGTGGCGATGATCGCCTACGGCGGCGCCGGGTACTACCGGGCGGAAACCAAGGTTCGCCAGGTCGGCAGCCGGCTGGCCGGCGACTCTGGGTTCACGGACCTCGCCTGAGGGGCGGCCGCCGGGACGCCGGACCCGGCCGCCCGGGAACGAACGGCCGCCCCGGCGGACCGGGGCGGCGCGCCGGTCCCGGCTCGGACCCGCCTACCGCTTGTCGTGGGCGCGACGCATGTCCCGCGCCATCTCCCGGATCGCGACCAGGTCCTTGTTCATCTTGGCGAAGCCGTACCAGGTGGCGTAATCGGGGTTCATGTGGAAGGTCGCCTGGAAGGCCTTCATCCGGTGGTCCATGAACATCTCGTACAGGGTCTGCTCGATCTCGGTGTCGACCTCGTAGAAGGAGAGCAGCTGCGGGTAGACGCCCTCGCCCTTCTTGACCGGGATGATCCCGTCCCGGCGCAGGCCGGCGACGATCTCGATGGCCTCGGCGAAGAGCTTGTCGGCCTGCTTGAGCATGGCGTCGGCGTTGGCGATGTTCTCGTCCACGAACCTCCTGGCGTGGCACTTCCGGCAGGTGTCGGTGATGCGCTTGCGCTCGGCGGCGAAGGAGGCCTTGTCCAGGCGGGCCATGTCTCCGGCCTTGACGACGTCGAGCAGGGGCGTCGGCTTGCCGTCGGCGTCGAGCACGCCGAGGCCCTTGCGGATGGTCGCGCGGTACCCCATCCACTCGGCATCGTCCTCGGGAAGGCGCAGGCCGAGGAAGCCCCAGGGCGTGCGCACCCGGTGGTCACCGCCGGGCATGTGGCAGTCCTGACAGGTGGGTCCACGGTGGGCCTGGCAGTCGAGCATGTAGGCGACCCCGTGTTTGGAGCCTGACCACATCTCCCAGTGCGCGTGATCGAAGCCCATGTGGCAGGTCTTGCACGCCTCGGGCTGCAGTGCCTCCGCCTTCGAGAAGGCCTGCCGGGTGTGGCAGTTCTGGCAGTCCATGCCGTAGTGGTAGAACTTGCGCCACTTGGTGTTGCGCTTGCTCTCGTCGACCAGGTCCATGGTGTGGCAGCCGCCGCACCCCTTGTTGCCGGCCACGAAGGGCGGGGGTTGACCGTGCGTGAAGGGCAGGGCGTCGATGGCGAGCAGGTCCTTGGCGTGCTTGCCGGCAACGTACTGGGCCGCCTGCTCCTCGTGGCACTGCCGGCAGGTGGCGATGGTGGGCAGCTTCGCCTTTCATGGCGAGGAGAGCGCCGAAGGCGCTCGACGTGGCCATCCCTCACAGCGTTGGAGCGCGCTGCTCACTGCTCTGGGGAGCGCTCCGGGCGTGATGAGGTCCTGTCGCTCCGGCCCTGGCGGACCTTCGCTCGGGACGCCGTGACACCGGGCTGCCCCACCGCCCGGTGTCACGGCGCTTCGTCGGGGTCCTGCGGAACCCTCCTCGCAACAGGCTCCTTCAATGGGCGGAAGAGCTACGCTTCCTCCCTGCGCTCGGCCTCTCCGCGGCCCGGAACGGGATTGCCCCGGCCCTCCTTCCGCGCCCGCCCCCGCCCGCCGCAGGACCGTTCTCGGGGTCAGCCTTGCCGTCGCCGTGAGGAGCCAAGGGCGTTGCATTCCCCCTTTTTTGTCATCGCGAGGTGGCGTAAGCGCGCGAAGCTTTGCTTCGCTTGCGCGCACGCC
>CAZXXL010000210.1:0-5375 GCA_964644635.1 uncultured Thermoanaerobaculia bacterium
GAGGGTTCCGCAGGAACCCGACGAAGCAAACCCACCACGATTGGAGCGCGCCAGGAAGCAGTGGCCGGCGCGCTCCAATGCTGCCAGGGATCGCCACGTCGCCGGGCTCCGCCCGGCTCCTCGCGATGACAGCGCAAAGGGTTCTCCCGACGGCACGGTCCTGCGACGGACCCCTTCGTCGCTTCGCTCCTCGGGGTGGCGTGCGCGCAGGCGAAGCGAAGCTTCGCGTGCTTACGCCACCTCGCGACGACAGCGTAAAGGATGCCCCCGACGGAGTATGAGGGTGCTCGTGAATGATGCGGCGCGGCTCTCACCGGTCGGCGACGCACCGGAAGCCCGTGGTCTTGGACCACGAATCCGGCGAGCGGTGGTCCCGCTTGGAGACCCGCAGCTTGGGCGGAAAGTCGAGGTACGAGCCGCCCCTGAGCACGCGCCGGCGGGTCTCCTGCCCGCCGCTCATCTGGTTCCAGGCCCGGCCGTCCTCGGGAGCGTCCCGGTAGCTCGCGTGATACACGTCCTCGACCCACTCCCAGGCGTTACCGATCATGTCGTAAAGGCCCCACCGGTTGGCGGGAAAGCTCCCCACCGGCGCCGAGCCGCCCCAGCGGTCCGGGCCGATGGACCCGAAGCCGTTAGCCATGCCCTCCCTCCACGCCGGGCCCCAGGGGTAACGCGCCGCCGACCCGGCGCGGGCCGCGTACTCCCACTCGGCCTCGGTGGGGAGTCGTTTCCCGGCCCAGAGGGCGTAGGCCCGCGCCTGGAACCAGCTCACCCAGAGCACGGGGTGACGGGCGTAGGCGGGGTCGTCGAAACGCTCGCGGCGGGCCGGGGGCGTGCACGCCCCGTCCGCGACGCAGCGGCGGTACTCGGCGTTGGTGACCTCGGTCCGGTCCATCCAAAAGCCCTTTACCCGCACCGTGTGGGCGGGCTGCTCGTCGGTCCCCGCCTCGTTGTCGCCGCGGCCGCGGCCCATCAGGTACCGCCCCGGGGGGATCCAGACCATCACCTTGCCGTCGCCGGGCCACGGCCTGGTCTCGCCCGGCCGGGGCATGCCCAGGCGGACGAGCCTCTGCAGATCGCGGCTGCCGGGCGCCAGGGAAAGCCCGACCCGGGCCAGCTCGGCGGCGCCCCGCACGTCGCCCCGGCGCCGCCGGGCGTCGGCGGCCGTGACCAGCGCGGCCACGAGGCGCCCGTCGAGCTCTTGCACCCAAGCTCCGCGCAGGGGAAGCCGCCCGCGAACGGCACGGTAGCCGTCCAGGGCCTCCTCCAGGGCGGCCGGATCCTCGCCGGCGGCGCCCTCGGCGAGGCGGGTCTCGAGGTGCCTGAGGAGATCCCTGGGCACCGGATCGCCGGGATCGCGGGCCAGAAGCACCGCGACCCGGGTGAGCGCCTCCCAGGGCTTGCCCTCGACGAGGAGCCAGGTCACCACCCGCCGTTCGAGATAACGACGGTCCGGCGTGTCCAGCCGGGCGGCGTCCAGCTCGTGGCCGGGGCGCGGGTGCAGGCCGAAGGGCTCCTCGGCGGCCGCGACCACGTCCTGCGGGGAGAACGATCCGGCGGCGCCGACCGCGCCCCGGAAACCGAGGTCGTCCGCGTCGTACCACGCCTCGTGCCAGGAGCGGGCGGAGACCCGGGCCAGCTCGATGGTGCGCCGCCAGGAGCCCCCGCGGACGACCCGGCCGAGACCCCCGTCGATCCAGGCGCTGCCGTCCTTCGGCCCCCGCACCAGCACGCGGTGATACGTGTCCTCGCACCACTCCCAGGCGTTGCCCGCGAGGTCGAAGAGACCCCACCCGGTGGCCGGGAAGGAGGCCACCGGCGCCAGGCGGGGGAAGACGTCCGTGCGCGACGTGCCCTCCAGGTTGGCGCGCCAGCGAAGCCGGGAGCGTCCCCACGGGAAGCGGCGGTCGGCCCGCTTGCCCCGGGCCGCACGCTCCCACTCCGCCTCCGACGGCAGGCGCCTGCCCGTCCAGCGGAGGTAGGCCGCGGCCTGGTCCCAGGTGACGCCCACCACCGGCTCGGACGACCGCTCGGGGTCGCCGAAGCCGAAGTCGTCGACGGGCGGCGTGCACGCCCCGGCCTGGACGCAGCGGCGGTACTGGCCGTTGGTGACCTCGGTCCGGTCGATCCAGAAGCCGGGAACGACGACCCAGCGGAGGTACTTCTCGTCCGCCCTGCAGTCACGGTCGCCCGGCGTGCACCCCATCAGGAACCGCATGCGCGGCAACCACACCAGGTCCGCCCCGTCCACCGGCGACGTCCAGACCTGGCCGGGGACCGGGGACGGCGGGGGCAGCAGCAGGCGGCGCAGCCTCTCGGCCGCCGGGCCGTCCGGTCCGATCCGGGCCGCCAGCACCCACGCCATGCCCGCCGCCCGCGCGTCGCGAGCCCGCACCCGGTCGCCGTAGTCGACCAACTTTGCCGCCACCCGCCGGTGGAGGGCCTCCAGCCGCGCTTCCCCGTCGGGGAGGATCCCCACCAGGCCGTCGTACGCGTCGAGCAGGAACCGCACGGCGGCCAGATGTCCGGCGGACGCTTCCCCGACCACGGAATCCTCCACCCGGGACAGGACCCGCTCGGAAGCCGCGTCCCCGGGGCGGGCCTGCAGGCGCGCCACCGCCTCCGGGAGGCGGCTCCAGGGGCCAGCCTGGACCGCTGCGGCGCCCGTCGCGGCGAGCACCAGCAAGCCCAGGACGCGCGAACGGAATCCACGGCCGGGGTTCATCGCCGCCCGCGATTGTACCGTTTCCCGCCCCGGGCCGAGGGCCACGTCGGCCCCGCCGCGGCCCGCCGCCGTGTTCGCGGTACACTTGGCCGGTGACGAGAACGTCCCCAGAGATCGCCTTTTACCGGGCCGTCGAGGATCTCTTCGCACAGCTTCGCGGGCGCCCCCACACCCTCTCGCCCAAGGACTTCCAGCTCCTGCGCACGTGGTGGAAGGAGGGGGTTCCCTTCGCCGCCGTGGCCGGCGGCATCACCGAGGTCTTTGCGAAGAAACGGGACCGCGGCGACGACGACCCGGTGGTCAGCCTGAGCTACTGCCGGCACGCCGTGAAACGGCATGCCCGGCTGCTGGCTGCGATGCGGGCCGGCTCCGGCGACTCTCAGCGGGCGGACGCCGCGTCCGTGGCCGAGGAGCTGGCGCGCCTCGCCGGCCAGCTCGACGCGGCGGCCGAGCACCTGGCCGCGGACCGGCCGGCCGTGGCGGAGGCCGTCGCCGCCTGCCGCCGCCAGCTCGCGGCCGCCGCGCCCGCCACCGAGGCCGAGGCGGAGACGCTCCTCTTCGCCCTCGAGGAGACGCTGCTGGAGTCCTGTCTGGCCGCGCTCCAGCCTCAAGAGCGCGCCGCCGTCGAAGCCGTAGCCCGGGCCGCGGCCGGGGCCGCCGGCGACGAGGACGCCCGGCGCCGGATTTTCGCCGCCCGCCGGGACCAGGAGCTCCGGCGCCGCCTCGGCCTGCCCCGGCTGGAGCTCACGTGACCCGGGCCGCGGTTCGCATCGAGAAGCTGGTCGGCGGCGGCTCCGGGCTCGCCCATCACGACGGCAGGACCTGGTTCGTGCGCGGCGCCCTCCCGGGGGAGCTGGTCCGCGCCGAGCGCACCGGCGAGAGGCGGGGCGTCGTCTTCGCCCGCGCCGTCGCCGTCGAGGCCGATCCCCATGCCGCGCGGGAAGCCGCGCCCTGTCCCCACGCCGGCCGCTGCGGCGGCTGCGACTGGCCCCACCTGGCCGTACCGGCGGGGACGGCCCTCAAGGCCGCCGTCGCGGCCGAGGCCGCCGGCCGGGACCCCGAGCTGGCGGCCCGCCTGGGCTCGGCGCCGGTGCTCCCCTCGCCCCTCGGCTACCGCCTCCGCGCCAGGCTCCACTGGGACCCGGACGCCCGCACCCTGGGGTTCTACGCGGTGCGCTCGTGGCGGGTTGCTGCCATCGGCGGCTGCCGGATCCTCTCGCCCGCGCTGACCAAGCGGCTGGCCGGCCTCGAGGCGGCCCTGGCCGCAACCTGCCCGCAGCCGGTGGACCTGGAGTGGCTGGAGGATCTGGCCGGCGCCGCGGCCGTGGCCGCCCTGCGTCCGGCCCGCTCCGGCCCGCCGGCCGTGGATCCAGCCTGGGTGCCCGGCCCCGGGGCGCTGGCCGACCCCGTCGACGGCTTCCACGCGCTGACCCGGTCCGGGCGCGTGGTCGCGGGGTGGGGAGCGACGGCGGTCACCATGCGCCTGCCCCGGCCCCTGCGGGTGCCCGTGGGCGCGTTCTTCCAGGGCAACCGCCACCTGGTACCGGAGCTCTTCGCCCGGGTCTCCCGCCTGGCCGGCGGTGACGCCATTCCCACGTGGGACCTGCACGGCGGGGTGGGATTCCTGGCCGCGGCGGCGGTCCACGCCGCGCCGCGCCCCGTGGTGCTGACCGAGCCGTTCCGGCCGGCCGCCCGCGCCGCCGCCGCCAACCTGCCCGAGGCCAGGGTCTTCGTCGGGCGCACGGCCGAGGCCTACCTGGCGCGCCACGCCCGCCTCCCCGGGGAGGTCCTGGTGCTCACCGATCCGCCCCGCGCCGGGCTCGATCCCGTGCTCCGCCACCGGCTGGCCGGCTGGCACCCGCGGCGCATCCTCATGCTCGCGTGCGACCCCTCCACCTGGGCCCGCGACGCCCGGTTCCTGCTCGATCACGGCTACCGGCTGACCCACCTCGAGCTCCTCGACCTCTTTCCGTCCACCCATCACGTCGAGGTGCTGGCCCTCCTGGAGGCCCGATGACCACCGGGTCCACCAGGGCGCTGGCCCCCCTGTGGGCGTTCGTCCTCGGCCTGATCTCCGGGGCCGCCCTCGGCCTGACGGCGGCCGTCCCGGGCCCGACCCCGCTACGCTGGCTGTTGGGGACGATGGGCGCTGCGGCCGCGGTCGCCGCTCTCGGCCACCGCGGCCTACGGCGGGCGGTCGCCCTCTGGCTGCTGGCCGGCCTCGCCCTCGGCGGCGGCCGCGGCCTGGCGGCCGCCGTGAGCCGCCACCGGGTCGCCCGCCTCGCCGCCGACCGGGATGCGGCGATCCGGATCCGCGCCACCCTGGCCACGGGATGGACGAGGAGCCGGTGGGGCATGCGCGCCGAGGCCGTGCTCGCCGGAGCCTCCCGCCGGGCCGCGCCCGTCGTCCTGCCCCGCCGGATAAGCCTCGAGGTGCGCGGCGCCGCCACGGCGGCCGGCCTGCCGCCCCCGGGCGCCCCGGTCGACGCCCCCGCGCGTGTGCGGCGCCCCGCCGGCCGGCCCGGGCCCCTGGCCCCCCCGCCCCGGCCGCTCGAGCCCCCCCGCCGGCCCCCCCGCCGCCCCCCCCCCCCCCCCCCCCCGCCCCCCCCCCCCCCCGCCACCCCGGCCACCTCCCCTGCCCGTCTCCACG
>CAZXXL010000211.1:0-5342 GCA_964644635.1 uncultured Thermoanaerobaculia bacterium
GTCCTTCCGCTCGCACCCGCGTTGCGGCCTCGGCGCGGACTCCGCCCGCGCCAGCAGGCGCCAGAGGACGCCGTCGTCGTCTTCCAGGAGGCCGCGCCGGTCCGCCGCCTCGAGGAGGGCCCCGGCGTCCAGGCGCCAAGCGCCGGTGCGGCGGGCCATGAGCTCGAGGGGGCTTCCCGCCTGAGCCGTCCACAGCGGGCCCTCGTCCTTCTTTCGTCCCTTGACCAGTTGTGGAGCGCCGATGGTGACCAGCCGCCGCTTCGCCCGGGTGAGGGCGACGTAGAGCAGGCGCACCCGCTCCGCCTCGGCCACGGCCGCCGCGGCCTTCTCGGCGGCGGGCCAGCCGGGGGTCATGGTCCCGAACAGGGAAATCTCCCAGCGGCCGGTGCCGGGATGGCGACGGGCTCCGGTGCCCGGCCCGGTGTTCCTCCCGTGGCGGCCGTGGCCGGCCTGGTAAAGCCACACCTGCTCGAATCCGAGCCCCTTGGCGCCGTGGATGGTGAGCACGCGCACGCCGCCGGCGTCCCGGCGGGGCCGCGCCGTCTCCTGGTCCGGGAGCTCCCGCCCCGCCCGGCGCAACCAGGCGAGGATCTCGCCGGGACCGGTGGCGCGGCCGAGCTTCTCCTCGAGCTGGAGGAGAAAGCGCTCGACGTTGGCCAGCCGGTACTCGCCGGGGAACCGCGCCGCGGCCAGGGGCTCCACGAGGGTGCGGCGGCGGAGCTCCTCCACGAAGCGGTCGGGAGCGCGGTCGGCGAACGCCCGCCGCAGCACGCCGAGGTGCTCCAGGAAGGCGAGGAGCGCCCCCGGCCATTCGCCGAGGGAACCCAGGCCGGGGTCGGGGAGGCGCGGCACGACCTCGGACGCGACAGAGGACGCGACTTGCTCGACCGCCGTGCGCAGCTCCGGAGCGAGGTCCGGCCCATCCACGCCCGCGGCGAGGGCCGGCAGCCGCTCCCGCCAGAGGGGGACGAGGGCGGCGTCGGGAACACCGGCGAAGGGGGAGCGGAGGACGGTGAGCAGCGCCTGCGGGTCGTGCCGGTCGAGGATGAGGCGGACCAGGGCCATGATCTCGGCGACCTCCCGGGTGCGGAAGTAGGTCCGGTCCTTGCCCACCTCGTAGGGGATGCCGTGCGCGCGGAGAGCCTCGAGAAGGCGGTCGGCGTGGGTCGACGTCCGCATCAGCACCGCCATCTCGCCGTAGTCGACGCCGTGCGCGTCGTGGAGATCGCGGATGTCGCGGGCGACGGCCTCGGCCTCGAAGCGGGCGACCTCGTCCGCCCGGGCCTTCTCCGCGAGCCCGCCCCGGTCGGGATCCGGCGGCACCGAGATCCAGTGCTCCACGGGCCGGCGCCCGCCCTCGGTGCAGCCGGGATCGTCGGCCAGGCCCGGGCCGGGCAGCAGCGGCTCGAAGGGAGCCTGCACGCCGTCTTCCTCCACCATCACGGGGGCGACGATGCGCTCCACCTCGTCGAGGATCGGCGCCGCCGACCGGAAGTTGACGGTGAGGGACCGGACCTCGCCGCCGGCCCTTCGGATCGCGGCCACCAGGCGCTGGTAGGCGGCGAAGTCGGCGTCGCGGAAGGCATAGATCGACTGCTTGGGATCGCCGACCAGGAACAGGCAGGGGCGGGGTTCCTCGCCGGTCACGGAGAGAAGCTCCACGATCTTCGCCTGCTCGGGGTCGGTGTCCTGCATCTCGTCCACCAGGAGCTGCTGGATCTCGCCCCGGAGCTGCCTGCGGACGCCGGCGTCGGCTTCGAGCAGGCGGCGGGTGAGCCGGAGGAGATCGTGGAAGGCGAGCACGCCCCGGCGGAGCTTCTCGGTTTCGACCCGGCCCAGGATGCGGGCCAGCACGGCCCGCAGGCGGCCGAAGGTTTCCGGGTCGAAGTGCTCGAAGAACGGGAGGATGGGCAGCGCCTCGGCGATGCGGCGGGAGAACTCCTCCGGTCCGAGATGCTCGGGCTTTGGCCGGTTGAGCTTCTCGGGATGGGACCACTCTCTCAGCTTCTTGAGCCCGGCGGCGCTGTCCGGCGACCCCACAACGCCGGCGAGCGAGCGGGCGAGCTCGAGGGCGGCAATCCGCCGGCGGTCGGCGAGGAGGTCGAGCAGCTGCCGCAGGAGGCGGCCCCCGGCGCCGATGTTTCCCGTCTTGGCGGCGTAGGCGTCGGCGTCGTGGCCGCAGGGGCCGATCAGCTCGTGCAGCTCGTCGAGCAGCGGGGCGACGGCGTCCTGTGTGAAGGGATCCTCCTGAAGTTGATCGGCCGGCAGGCCGGCGGCGGCCAGGGAGAGGGCCGCCTCGGTGATGTCGGCGGGGCCGATCCCGCTCTCGGCCAGGGCCAGGAGGGTCTCGTCCCCGGCCTCGTAGCCCGGGAGCAGGAGCTCCTCGGCCGCCGACTCGAGGATCTCGCGGACGAGCGATCCGTCGGCGTCCACCTCGAAGCCGGGCCGCACGCCGGCCTCCACCGGGAAGCGGGCCAGGATCGAGCGGGCGAAGGCGTGGATGGTGCTCACCCGCAGGCGCTCGAGCTGGGCGAGCAGGTGGGCGGCCCGCCGGCGGACGACGTCCTCCCGCTCGGGGAGGGACCCGCGGTACAGGCCGGTGAAGACCGGCTCCCGGGGACCGGCGGCCATGGGGCCGGATCGCTGGATCTCGGACAGGGCGACGGCGACGCGGGCGGCCATCTCCGCCGCCGCGGCCTCGGTGAAGGTGATCGCCACCACCCCCTCGAGCACGGCGGCCGCGATCTCGTCCTCGTCGGCGCTCGAGGCCGCCGCGCGCTCCCAGCCGGGGCCGAGGCACCAGGCCGCGATCCGAGCCACGAGGGCGGCGGTCTTGCCGGTGCCGGCGCCCGCCTCGAGCGCGAACGGACGGTCGAAGACGGTCTGGGCCGCGAGGCGGGCGTCGAGGTCCGCGAGCACCGGCGCGTCGCTCACCGGGAGCCCCCGGGCATGCCGGCCGTGGGCTGCATCCAGAGCCGGCGGACCGGGTGGTCCTCCGGCAGCGCCTCGACGGCCATGCGCAGCCGCAGGCGGTAGGACGAGTCGTCACGCAAACAGGCGGGCCGGGCGGCGCAGGAATCGCACAGGCCCCCGTTGCTGGAGCCGCCGGGGTGCTCCGGGCGTGGGAGCAGCACGCCGGCCTCCCACGCGGCGACGATCTCGGCGACAGCGGTGCGCAGCGCCGACCACGCCGCGTCGGCCTCCCGCCGCCCGTCGAGCTCGACGGCGCGTTCCTCGCTTGCGATCCCGTCCTTGAGCCGGAGATAGCGGCCGATCCCGCCGCCCGGCGGCGCGAGGGCGTAGGCCGCGCCCTGTAGGAGCGTGCCCCGGCGCACATACCTCCAGAGGGTCTCGCGCCTCTTGGCGCTCCTGACGTTCCCCGTCTTGTAATCGGTGAGGACGAGGGCGCCGTCGGGTCGGCGGTCCACCCGGTCGGCCCGGAAGCGGATTACCAGCTCGCGGTCGGCCAGGCGGACGGCGGTTGCCCCCACGGCCTCCGCCGCCAGGACCGCGGGCGGCCCGTCCTCCCAGTCGGTCTCACGCGCGTGCTCCAGCAGACCGAGCGCCCGCCGCGCCAGGGCGGAGGCGAGGTAGGGGACGCCGGCCTCGGCGCAGACCCGCCGGGCGGCGGTGCGGGTCGTGGCCGCGAGCCGGTCCGGGTCGGGCCAGGAGGGCCCGAGCGGCGTCGCCGGCAGCTCTTCCAGCGCGATCCGGGAGGGCGCGCCGGACGCCGTGACGGTCTCCTCGAGCACGGCGTGGACGAGGGAGCCGAGCAGGATCCCGCCGAGGCCGCCCTCGGCGAAGCCGGTCTCGGGCGGCGGAACGATGCCCAGGATCCTCTCCGCCAGGAACCGCCAGGGGCAGGCGCTGAAGGCCTCCAATCGCGTGACCCAGGTCTCCGCCGGCGGCGGCAGGCCGACGATGCCGTCCAGGGGGCCGAGGAGCGGCTCCGCACAGGAGGAGGGATCGAGCGCCTCGAGCATGGCGCCGGCATGGCGGCCGGCCGGACCCGCGCCCTCCTCGAGCATCGCGGCCAGCACCGACCTGCGGCCGGCGAGTGCCTCCACGGCCAGGTGCTCGAGGGGGGGCCGCACCTCGTCCTCCCGGCCGGGCGTGAGAACGTCGTCCGCCGGCGGGAATTCGGCCGCGCCGCCGTGGAGGGGACGGGGCAGCCGGCCCTCGAGATCGAGCCGCTCCAGGAACGCGGACGGGTTGAGCTCCCTGGCCTCGGCGTCCATGGTGGCGAAGCCGAGGGTGACCGCGGGCGCGGCGGCCAGCAGCTGGGCGAAGAGGTAGCGCTCCTCCAGCGGTGAACGGGCCGCGAGGGGGATCTCAGGGAGCAAGTCGGCGAGGGCGCGACGGGCGGCCTCGGGCAGCATCGGATCCTCCGGCCTGCGGAACGGGAACAGGCCCCGGTTGAGGGCGATCAGGAAGACGTGCTCGAAGGTCCGGCCGCGGGCCTCGGTCACCGACAGCACCTGGACGCCGCCACCATCGCCACCGGCCGGAACCGCGCCCAGCCCGGCCAGCGTCCGGGTGCAGAGCGGGGCGAGCTCCTCCCAGGCGACGGGCAGGCCGGGCGGGATCTCCGCGGCCAGCCCGGCGAGGGCCGCCCGCACGGGGTCTCGCTCGTCCCCGGGCCACCCCAGCGCGGCGAGAACGCCGGAGGTCCACTCCAGGAGCTCGGCCGGGCCCAGCCGTTCGGGCCGGGCCTCGATCCGGTGGCGAAGCCTTTCGGCGAGGCCGATCGCCCGCTCGAGGACCGCCCGCGGCACCTGGATCCGGATCCGGTGCTCGACGCCGTCCCGCTCCTCGATCCGCTCCACGACGGGGGTGGCGAAGTGCCCCCGATCGCCGCACAGGAGGGTGGCGTCGAGCCCGGCGACTCGGCCCACGGTGTCCGCCCCGGCGGCGCGCAGGGCGAGCTCCAGGACGGCGGGATCCCCGATGGCGGGTCCGGGCTCGAGGGCGGTGAGCCAGACCGGCACCGGGGTGTCCGGTCCGTCGCTCAGGAGCCGGGCCAGGGCCCGTGCGCGGCGGGCCTCGGCACCGCCGGGCATCGTCGCCGACTCGGCGGAGAACGGGATGCCGAGGCGGTCGAGCTGCCGGCGGACGACGGCGAGCAGGGATTCGTCGAGGCGCCGGGCGATGACGGCGATGGACTCGGGCGCGGCGCCGCCGTCGCGGAGGCGGCGGATGCGGGCGGCGGTCCCCCGGACCCCGGCCTCCGGTCCCGGGGCGCGGCAGGGGGCCCGGGCCGGGCCGGACGTTAACCGCCGTCGGCGCTCCCCCAGATCCCCGCGTCTGACACTCTGAGCGTACGCATGATCCTAAGAACAAAA
>CAZXXL010000212.1:0-5266 GCA_964644635.1 uncultured Thermoanaerobaculia bacterium
TATCTGGCGTGTGTTGTTATTTCAGGCACATGGCGGCGTGCGAGGTGCTCAGGAGCTTCGTGGGGTCAGAGGTGTGGAGACGGCGAGGGAGTAGGCCGGATCCACGGCGCGCACGTCGCCGCGGCCGATGCCGTAGGTGACGTCGCCCGGGACCGCCTCGGCCCGAAGGCGCGCGGCCCAGGGCCCGTCGGCGGGCAGCACCCGCCGGCCGCCGCCGGCCAGCAGCTCGGTGAACAGGCGGCGCTTGACCGCGAAGTAGCTCTCCATGTCCGCGTGGTAGTCGAGGTGGTCGCGGCTGAGGTTGGTGAACACGGCGACGCCGAAGGCCAATCCCGCCACCCGCTCGAGGGCGATGGCGTGGGACGAGACCTCCATCACGGCGGCGTCGCCGCCGGCGTCGGCGAGCTCGGCGAGCAGCGGCGCCAGGTCTGTCGCCTCCGGGGTGGTCCTTTGGGCCGCCATCTCCCGGCCCGGGAGGCGGTAGACGATGGTGCCGAAAAGGCCGGTCCGCCGCCCGGCCGCCTCGAGGATCCCGGCCAGCAGGTGGGCGGTGGTGCTCTTGCCGTTGGTGCCCGTGATCCCGACGAGCTGCAGCCGTTTCTGAGGATCGCCGGCCAGTGCCCAGGCGGCCAGCGCCATGTCCCGCCGCGGCTGCCGGCTCAGAAGCCACGGCAGCCCGGTGCCCGCGGGACCCTCGCGATCGCTGAGCACGGCCGCGGCACCGCGGTCCCGGGCGCCGCCGAGGAACTCGATCCCGTGGCGGCGCTCGCCGGGCAGGGCGGCGAAGATCCACCCCGGGCGCACCCGGCGCGAGTCGTGGCTGATCCCGGTCACCGGGACCGCGCCCTCGCCCGCGAGCACGACCCCGGGCAGGCGCTCGGCCAGCGCCCGCAGCATCATGAGACCCGCCCCCGTCGCGCGGCGGCCTCGCCGCCCGCCGCATCGGGCCGGGGCGGGATGCCGAGCAGGCGCACCGCCGCGGCCGCGATGCGCCGGAAGGCCGGCGCCGCCACCGACGAACCCCAGTAGTCCTTGACCGGCTCGTCCACCGCCACCACGATCACCACCCGCGGCCGGGGCAGGGGCAGGAAGCCCGCGAACCAGGAGACGTAGTGGCGGTGATCGAAGCGGCCGTCCACCGCGCGCTGGGCGGTCCCGGTCTTGCCCGCCACCCGGTAGCCGGGCAGGGCCGCCCGCTTCCCCGTCCCGTCGCGAACCACGTCCTCCAGCATGCGCTGGATCCTCGTCGCCAGGCGCCGGTCCATGACCCGCCGCGGCCAGGTCGCCCCGGCCGCCGCGATCCCGCGGCCGCCGCTGGCCGCGAGCACGAGTTTGGGCCGCGGCAGCCAGCCGCCGTTGGCGATGGCCGCGTAGACCGCCGCCACCTGGAGGGGGCTGGCCGTCAGCTCCTGGCCCAGGGCCAGGCCGGCCGCCGAGAGGCGCGACCACCGCCGGACCGGCGGCACCACCCCGGACGCCTCGGCGGGGAAGCCGATCCCGGTCCGCGATCCCAGTCCGAAGCCGGTGAAGGTGGCGAAGAGCAGGTCCGGCGCCAGGCGGCTGGCGACCATCACGGCGCCGGCGTTGGACGACCTGGAGACGATGCCGTCGAGGGTGTAGAGGGCGGGCTCGGCGTGGTCCCGGATCCAGTGGCCGGCCACGGTGATGCCGCCCTTGCGGCAGTCGAAGAGCTCGCCCGGCCGCACCGCCCGGCAGGCGAGGGCGGCGGCCGCCACCAGGGGCTTCATGGTCGAGCCGGGCTCGTAGGCGTCCTGGACCGGATGCAGCCGCCAGGTCGAGCGCGGGCTCCTCCCCGGCGCGGCCGGATCGAAGGACGGGACCGACGCCAGCGCCAGCACCCGGCCGGTGCCCGGGTCGAGGACCACCGCCGAGGCGCTGCGGCCCCCCACCCGGCGCAGCGTCTCCTCGAGCACGGCCTCGCAGGCGCTCTGCAGGCGGACGTCGAGGGTGAGCACGAGGTCGAACCCCGGCCGCCCGGCGCGGACGCGGCGGAGCCGGATCTGCCGCTGCACGGCGTCGCGTACTGCCAGGTAGCGGGCGGGCTCCCCGGCGAGCAGGGCGTCGTAGTAGTGCTCGAGCCCGGCGCGGCCCACCGTGCGCAACGCCTCCCGCCCCACGAAGCCGACCACCGGCGCGGCGAGTCTGCCGAGCGGGTAGAAGCGCCGCGAGTCGGGCACCAGCACCACCGCCCCGGGCGCGAGGCGCTTGACGGCGGCGCCCTTTTCGCGCGTCACCCGCTGGGCCAGCCAGACCGAGCGCCGGCCGCTGTCCAGGCGCGCCCGGACCGCGCGCGGGCTCAGGCCGAGCAGGGGGGCCACGGCCTCGGCGAACAGCTCCGGGTAGCGGACCTGGCGGGTGTCCACCTCCACAGCCACCCGCTCCAGGCTGGCGGCGAGGATGTATCCGTCGGCCGAGCGGATGGTGCCGCGGAGGCTGGGGACGCTCAGGGTCCGTTGCTGCTGGCGCCGCGCCGCCCGGGCGAAGCGGCCGTGCTCGAAGACCATCACCTGGACCGAGCGCACGGCGACGGCCAGCCAGCCGGCCGCCAGCAGGGCGACGACGAGGAGCACCCGGCGGCGGCTCACCGGCCCCTCCCGGCCGGTGGCGAAGCCGCAATCTGCCCCGGCGCCGGGGGCTGGAGCCCCAGCGCCCGGGCCCGCCGGCCGAGGACTGCCGGGTTGCGCTCCTGCTCCAGGCGCACCGCGAGATCGCGCTCCCGGCGCTCCAGCTCCTGCACCTCGCCGCGCAATCTGATCAGGCGGTAGTTGATGGACGTGGCCTGGAGGCGGGGCCAGCCGACCAGGAACAGGACCGCGCCCAGCACCGCCGCCACGAGGAGGGTCGCCGCCAGGGCCCGCAGCCAGCGCCGGTCGCGCTCACGCACCACGAACCGGTTGGAGGGCCGGGAGACCGGGAGCTCGATCATCCGCCGCCTCCCAGCCGCTCCGTCGCCCGCAGCCGGGCCGAGCGCGCGCGGGGATTGGCCCGGACCTCCTCGGCGTCCGGCCGGACGGCCCGGCGGGTGAGCACCCGCACCACCGAGCGCGCCCCGCAGCGGCACACCGGCAGGTCCGGCGGGCAGGTGCACCGGCCCTCGAGCCCGCGCAGGGTGTGCTTGACGATCCTGTCCTCCAACGAATGGAAGGCGATCACCGCCAGCCGTCCGCCGGGGCGGAGGGCCTCGGCGGCCGGCGCCAGGAAGCGCTCCAGCTGTCCGAGCTCGTCGTTGACCGCGATCCTGAGCGCCTGGAACGTGCGCGTGGCCGGGTGGACGCGCCCGCGGCGGCCGGGACCGAGAACACCGACGACCACCTCGACCAGGTCCCGTGTGGTCGCCAGCGGGCGTTCCTTGCGCCGCGCCACGATCGCCCGCGCGATGGCCCGCGCCCGCCGCTCCTCGCCGTACTCCCGGAGGATCCTCATCAGCTCCTCCTCGCCGGCGCCGTTGAGGAGGTCGGCCGCCGTCGGCCCCGCGCTGCCCATGCGCATGTCGAGGGGGGCGTCGAAGCGGAAGGAAAACCCCCGCCGGGGCGAGTCGAGCTGCAGCGACGAGCAGCCGAGATCGGCCAGGATCGCCGACGGCCGTTCGCCGCCCTCCTCCTCGAGGATGCCGGGCAGCTCGGCGAAGGTCCGGTTGAGGAGGCGCACCCGGCCGGCGAAGGGAGCGAGCCGCTCGCGCGCCAGCTCGAGGGCGCGCGGGTCACGGTCCAGGCCGAGGAGCCGGAGCCCGGGTGCCGCCGCCAGAACCGCCGCCGCGTGCCCCCCGAGCCCCACGGTCGCATCCACGAAGAGCCCGGCCGGCGCCGCCGCCAGGAGGGCGACCACCTGGTCGCACAGCACGGGCACGTGGATGTCCTGCACACGGCACCCCCATCACAACTCCAGCTGGGCAAGCTCTTCCAGCTCCTCCTCGGTGAGCGAGGCCTGCTGGAGCATGGAGGCCGCCCGGTCCCGCCGCGTCACCGCCAGGTGGTTGATCCGCCCGGAGACCACCACCTCGCCGCCGACGTCCACCATCTCCCGGAGCAACGCGGGGATCAGGATCCTCCCCTGGTCGTCCATCTCCACCTGCTGCCCGTAGTTCACGCGCTCGATGAGCTTGAGCACCGCCGGCTTCATGCCGGGCTTGGCCAGGAGCCGTTCCTCGACGGCCTCCCACACCGGGAGCGGGTACACTCGCAGCTCGTGGGGAAAGAACGAGCACACGTAAACCTCGCGGCCGAAGCCCTCGTCGAGCTGTTCCCGCAGCCTGGCCGGCAGCTTGACGCGTCCCTTGGCGTCGATTGTCGCCGGAAAACCACCGCGGAAACGTTCCACCCGATCCCTCCAAACCCGGTGGGAAACCCCCATTTCGAGGCGGCTCTCCACATCGGGCCATTTTGAGCCACTTCTAACCACCCCATGATGAGCGGAAGATCCCGCCCTGTCAAGGCCCTGGGACCGGTGTTTTTCTCGTCCCGGTCATTCTCCCCTCGCCGCACCGGGAACAGCCGGCGCCGGACGTCTCCCGGAGCGCCGTGAGACAGGGAAGCTCTGCTTCCCGTTGTCGAACAGCGTCCCGAGCGAGGGCCCAGAAGGGCCGACCGACGGGACCCCACTCACGCTGGGAGCGCTCCCGAAGTACTTTGGAGCGCGCTCCAACGCTGCTAGGGATGTCCACGTCGCGCGCCTCCGGCGCGCTCCTCGCCATGACAGAAAAGGGTGTCATTGCGAGGAGCCGGGCGCAGCCCGGCGACGTGGCAATCCCATCACGATCGGACACCGCCACGGAGAATGGTGCTCCCACCGGTACGGTCCTGCGGCGGGACGCTTGCGGCCAGCCGGTCCGCCGAGCGCACCGCGTCGCCGCGGCCCAGGCCGCGGCGATGGGCGCGACGCTCCCAAAGGCCCGTTCCATCGACGCCTATGCAAGAAGCTTCGGTTACACGACAACTTCCGGGGATCGCTCGCTCAATCTTGGGGAAACTCCAACCTGGGGCCGGTGTTTTTCTCGTCCCGGTCATCCTCTCCTCGCCGCGTCGGGAACAGCCGGCGCCGGACGGCGATCACCGGGTCTGAGAATGCCGGGTTTCGAAGGTGGCCGCAGGCCCTCCACGGGCCGGCCGCGCTCCAACAATGCTAAGATGCTAAGCCTGGCACGCTCCAACCAAAAACGGCCACCCCGGGAGGGGTGGCCTAAGTGCTTGAAAAAATGGTGCGCCCGGCGCGATTCGAACGCGCGGCCTTCAGATCCGGAGTCTGACGC
>CAZXXL010000213.1:0-5258 GCA_964644635.1 uncultured Thermoanaerobaculia bacterium
GAACGCCTCGCATCCCCAGTCCTTGTCATTGCGAGGAGCCGGGCGCAGCCCGGCGACGTGGCAATCCCCTCACGATCGGACACCGCCACAGAGAAGGGTGCTCCCACCGGTACGGTCCTGCGGCGGGAGCGGGGACGCTCGCGGCCAGCCCGTCCGGCGCTGGCGCCGCGTCGCAGGGGCGCAGGTTGCGGCGCCGGGCACGAGGGTCCCAAAGGTCCGTTCCACCGACGGCCATGGGATACGCCTCTGTCACACGACAACTTCCGGGAATCACTCGCCCAATGCTGGGGAAACTCCAGCCGGCCCAGGGGAGCCGGGGCGCCGCCTACCCGGCGGCCCCGGCGCAGGTCGCCGGCGGGCCGGGTTCGGCCGCCGCTGCCGTGCCCCCGCGGCCGGACCCCGGCCGCCGGTCCCGCCGGAGGAGGTGCGCGAGCACGTCGGCGGCCGAGTACGAGGACCGGCCCGGGCGGAGGAACCGTCCGATCCGGGCGAGGCCGTCTCCCGAGGTCACGATGGGCGGCTCCACGAAGCCGTCGGCGCGGTGATTCGGGAAACCCGCGGCGGCCAGGAGGGCATTGCAGAGGCAAACGGCGCCGGCCGCCTCCTCCGGGCGGCCGCCCTTCGCCTCGTAACGGCCGATGGGCTCGGCGGGGCAGCGGAACACGACCGACCCGTCCTCGCGCCGGACGAGGTGGCGCAGCATCCCCAGGTCGCACAGCCGCGTGCGGCCGCGGTAGACGGCGGGATCCGCAAGAGTCTCCGCGACCTGCACCACCTTGAACGGGTACCCGGTCGGCGAGGCGACGGGGTCCGTGCGGACGGGCGCGCGGCCCGCGGCCGCAAGAGCGAGCACGCGCCGTTTGAGCTCCGGATCCATTCCCGACTCCTCACAGTAGGCGAAGGCCGTTCCGACCTGGACGCCGGCCGCTCCCGAGACCAGCGCACGTTCGAGGCGCTCGGGCGTGTCCTCGCCGCCGGCCAGCCAGAACGGAAGGCCGAGGGCCGCCATCCGCGCCGCGTCCACGCGGTCTTTCGGCCCGTACACCGGCTCGCCGCCCCGGTCGAGGCGCGGCGTACCGCGCGGCGGTGCGTTGTGCCCGCCCGCCACGGGGGCCTCGACGACGAAACCGCCGATACCGCCGGGAGAGCGCTTGAGCAGCGCCCTCGCCAGCACGGTGGACGAGACGATGGGTAGGAACACGGGCCTGGCGAGGGAGCCGGACCGGCGCGCGATGCCCGGAAAGATCCCTTCCGGGTCGAAGCGGATGACGAGGTCATCGGTGGCGGACGCGCCCCTGACGTCGAGGTGATAGGTGGTCGGCCGGTGCAGGGCGAGGTTGTCGAGAACGGCGGGCACCTGGTACGGGATGCCCGCCCCCATGATCACCACGTCGACGCCGGCCAGCATGGCGCCGTACAGGGTGGCCATGGTGGGCATCTGGATCTTCTCGAGCAGGTTGATCCCCACCGGGTTGTCGTGGCCTTCCCGGGCCAGGGCGACCTCGACGAACGCCGCGAGCGCCGTCAGCGCCACCAGGTCGGGGGACGGCTCCGGCGACCACATCGGCGGCCTGGGGTAGGCCGACGACCGGCCCGGGAGAGGCCGGTAGCGCTCGAGAACCCGGTCCACCGACCGCCGGTCGGGGAAGCGCGCGAGAGCGCGGTGCACGTGGCCGCCGGGGTCGCCGTCCATCAGCCGGGCGACCATCACCAGCGCGATACCGGTGCCGGAGACCACGCCGAGCTGACCGGCGCTGGAGACGGCCCTCGCGAGACGCCAGCCGGAGATCGCCACCCCCATGCCGCCCTGGATGATCCGCCCAGGTCGCACGTCTCGCCTCCTTCCGGCCATGGGTTCCGCCGGCTCAGGCGTCCCGGGCCACGGCCCTGGGGGCCATCGCCGACCGGGCAGGCCAGCCGCGGCTCGCCCGGGAGGCCGGCTCGGACGCGCTTTCGAGGTGGGCGTACTTGACCCGGGCCGGCGGCTCGCGCAGGTCCCACACCAGGCGCGGCAGGGCGAGGAGGCGGAGGATCCAGTAGGTGACGTCGTACTCCCACCAGAAGAAGCCCTGGCGGGTGGAGGCCATGTAGTGGTGGTGATTGTTGTGCCACCCCTCGCCCAGGGTGAGGACGGCGAGGATGGCGCTGTTGCGGCTGCCGTCGCCGGTGGCGTAGCGCCGGCGGCCGATCATGTGGTTGAGCGAGTTGATGGTGTAGGTGGCGTGCCAGCTGGCCACGATGCTGATGGGCAGGCCCCAGACGAGCGCGGGAAGGCCGCCGAGGGCGAGGAGCAGGGCGCCGAGGATCACCGAGGGCAGGTACCAGTGCCGGTCGAGGAAGACGATCTCCGGGTAGCGGGCGAGATCCTGCACCGTGGAGCGGTCGGTGTCGGTGAAGTCCTCGACCATGATCCAGCCCATGTGGGCCCAGAAGAAGCCGCGTTGCAGCGGGGAGTGGACGTCGTTCTCGGTGTCCGAGAACTTGTGGTGGCGGCGGTGGTGCGCGGCCCACCACAGCGGGCCCTTCTGCAGGGCGAGCAGGCCGAGCACGGCGAGCACGAGCTGGAACGCGCGCGACGTCCGGTAGGTGCGGTGGGAGAAGTAGCGGTGGTAGCCGGCCGTGACCCCGAACATGCGCACCAGGTAGAGGCCCCCGGCCAGGGCCACGAGGCCCCAGGAGAAGGGGAGGAAGAGCGCGGCCGCGCACGCCAGGTGCATGGCCGCGTACGGTGTGTTCTTCCACGCGAGGCGGAGGAAACGCTTTCTCGTCATGATCGCTCTCTCCCGGCGGGGCTACCGCCGCAGGATCATGGTGACCGTCCTTGACCAGGGTTGTTTCGCCGGCGTGTCAGGATCGTGTCAGGATCCCCGGGCCTCCCGGCCGGGCGTCCCCCTGAGCCGGTACCCGAAGCCGCGCACCGTCTCGATCAGTCGCGGGTGGGCGGGGTCCTCCTCGAGCTTGGCCCGCAGCTGGGCGATGAAGTTGTCGACCGTGCGCAGCGAGCCGTGGTGTCCGGGGCCCCACACCGCGTCGAGGATGCCTTGCCGGGACAGCACCCGGCCCGCCGCCCGGGCGAGCAGGACGAGCACCTGGTACTCGGTGGCGGTGAGCTCCACCGCCCGCCCGTCGTACAGCACCTCGTGGGTCGCGGTGTCGATCAGCAGCGGGCCCACCACGATGGGCCCTTCCTCCTCGCGCCGGCGGCGGCGGAGCATGGCGCGCACCCGGGCCAGCAGCTCACCGAGGGAGAACGGCTTGGTGACGTAGTCGTCGGCGCCCAGGTCGAGGCCGCGCACCCGGTCGAGCTCGGCCGACCGCGCGCTCAGGATCAGCACCGGCGTGTCGTCGCCGGCGGCGCGCAGGGCGGCCAGGATCTCGAAGCCGTTGCGGCCGGGCAGCATCAGGTCGAGGACGATGAGGTCCCAGCCGCCGCCGCGGGCCAGCTCCAGCCCGCGCCGGCCGTCGGCGGCGGTGCCCACGCCGTAGCCCTGCCGGCGCAGGGCCAGCTCGAGGCCCTCCAGGATCGAGGCGTCGTCCTCCACCACCAGGATCCGCCGCCCGCCCCCGCTCATGCCGTCCCCTCCCGCTCGGCCGCGACCGGCAGCACGATGGAGAACGTGGACCCCCGGCCCGGCTCGCTCGCCACCTCGACGCGGCCCCCGTGACCCTGGGCGATGTGCTGGACGATGGCCAGGCCGAGGCCGGTGCCCTCCACGGCGCGGGCCAGCCGGTCGTCGACGCGGTAGAACTTTTGAAAGATCTTCCGCTGCTCGGGCCGCGGGATCCCGGGGCCGTTGTCGCGGACGTACAGCCGCACCGACCCGCCGGATGCGGCCGCCCCGGCCGCGATCCGTTTCTCCCCACCTGTGTACTTGGCCGCGTTGTCGAGCAGGTTCAGGAGGGCGTCGACCAGGGCCTCGCGGTCGCCCGCCACCCGGGGCAGCGGCCGCGCGATCTCGAGCCCCAAGGGCACGTCCCGCCCGTGGGCCGAGCCGCGGAAGGCGGCCACCGCCTCCTCGAGGACCTCCGCCGGGTCGACGGGCTCCCGCTCGTAGCGGCGCTGGCCCGCCTCCATGCGCCCCCACTCGAGCAGGCGTTCGATCCGCGACTGGAGGCGCAGCGCCTCCCTCCGGATACCCGCGATGCAGGTCCGGCGCTCGGCCGGATCCGAGCTTTCGTCCGCCGCCATCTCCGCGAACATCAGCACCGAGGTCAGCGGCGTCCGCAGCTCGTGGCTGATCTTGGAGACGAAATCTGTCTGCAGCCGCGACAGCCGCGCCTCCCGCCGGAGGAGGACGAGGGCGATCACCGAGCCGGCGCCGAGACAGACCACCAGGGCCATGACCAGGATGCCGAACACCAGGTTGAGCGGCGAACGCCAGAGCACGAGCATCAGGATCCCGATGACCAGCAGCAACGCGGTCGGCGCCACCACCAGCCCCACCAGCAGCCACACGATCCGCCGGAACCCGTGCTCCTGCTCACCCGAATGCGACGGCAGCGGGGCGTCCATGGCTCCATGGTACTCCGGCCGCCGCTTGCAGCAGAGCACAATTGACCAGTGTTTCCACAAGTCACTTGTCATTCAGTCACTTGTTGTCCATATTCATGAGCGGGAGCGGGGGTCGGCCGGGCCGATCCCCGGCTCCAGGCGGCCCTCGCGCCGCACGCTGACGAGGGAGGTCATCATGCCTGGTGGTGATCGCACGGGCCCGTGGGGCCAAGGACCGATGACGGGATGGGGTCGCGGCTTCTGCGCCGGCTTCGGGCGCGGCGGCCGGGGCATGGGCCGGGGCTTCGGCCCGGGACGCGGCCGCGGTTACGGTTTTCGCCGCGGCTTCTGGGCCGACGTGCCCGACGAGGTGCCGGCCGCCGACGAGAAGGCCTGGCTGGAGAGGGAGGCTGATATCCTCCGCTCGCGGCTGGACGCCGTCACCAGGATGCTGAGCCAGCTCGCGGAGGAGGACTGAGCGCCCGCCGGCGGCGCCGCCGCCGCAGGACCCTGACGACGACCGACCGGAGCGAACAAGGAGGCTTGGGGTGGAAATCTGCGTCACGGCCAGTGGTGAGGGTCTCGATGCCGCCGTCGATCCCCGTTTCGGGCGCGCCCCGTTCTTCGTCTTCGTGGATCCCGAAACCGGCGCCGTCGCGTCGGTTCCCAACGAGGGCCTCGCCCGGGACCACGGGGCGGGCGTCGGCGCGGCGGCCGCCGTGGCCGGGCGCGGGGCCCGGGTCCTGATCACCGGCCACTGCGGACC
>CAZXXL010000214.1:0-5258 GCA_964644635.1 uncultured Thermoanaerobaculia bacterium
CGTGGTGGGTTTGCTTCGTCGGGTTCCTGCGGAACCCTCCTCGCAATGACAAGGGGAGGAGGCGGGGGCGCTGGCCGCTGCTCTGGGGAGCGCTTCGGCCGTGATGAGGTCCCTTCGCTCGGGCCCTGGCGGGCCCTCGCTTGGGACGCCGTTCGACAGCGGGCGGCGAAGCCGCCCTGTCTCACGGCGCTTCGTCGGGTTCCTGCGGAACCCTCCTCGCAACAGGCTCCTTCAGCGGGCGGCGAAGCCGCCCTGTCTCACGGCGGTGGAAGTGGCCGCGATCGCTGGGAGTTCGCGGGCCATGCGCTTGCCGGTCCCGGCGGGAGCATGTATACTCCGGCCTCCCCGGAGGGAGAGGTGCCCCCGGACACGAGGAGCGAACGATGGATGTGATTCAGGAAGTGACCCAGGACCAGCTGCGATCGGACATCCCCGAGTTCAGGCCGGGTGACACGGTGAAGGTCCACGTCCGGTTGAAGGAAGGCGAGAAGGAGCGGATCCAGGTCTTCGAGGGCCTGGTCATCGCGCGCAAGCACGGCGGCATCTCCGAGACCTTCACCGTGCGCAAGATCTCGTCGGGCATCGGCGTCGAGCGGATCTTCCCCCTGCACTCGCCGGGCATCGCCAAGATCGAGGTCACCCGGCGCGGGCAGGTGCGCCGCGCCAAGCTCTACTACATCCGCAACCTGCGCGGGAAGGCGGCGCGGATCAAGGAGGCGCCGCGCAAGGCGTGAGCCCGGCCCTGGGCGGGCGCGACCGGCGGCTGCTGCGCCGCGCACGGCGGATCGTCGGCATCGACGAGGTGGGACGGGGCGCCCTGGCGGGCCCCGTCGTCGTCTGCGGCGCCGCCTGGACCACGATCCCCGACAACCCCTCCATCCAGGACTCCAAGACCGTGCCCCCGCGGCGCCGGGAGGAGGCCGCGGCCTGGGTCAAGGCGAGCTGCGCGGACTGGGCCGTGGTGGAGATCTGGCCGGGGCTCATCGATAGCCTCAACATCCTGGGCGCGACCCGGCTGGCCATGCGGGCCGTTGCGGCGCGGCTCGCCGGAGACGGGGCCGTGGTCGTGGTCGATGCCGTGCCGCTGGAGACGGCGGGCGTCGAGGTCCTGGCCGAGGCCGGGGCGGACGCCCGGTACTTCTCGGTGGCCGCCGCCTCCATCGTGGCCAAGGTCCACCGCGACCGCCTGATGACCCGCCTGGCGGCCCGCCACGGCTCCTGGGCGTGGGAGAAGAACAAGGGTTACGGGACCCGGGACCACCGCCTGGCGCTCACCGCCGTCGGGTCCAGCTTCCTGCATCGAAAGTCCTTCTGCTGGCGGCCTGTGCTACCATGATGAAAGCGGTTTTCGCCGCGGAGGGATACGCTCGAGATGGCCATCAGTCGGGATAAAATTCTGCGCACAGCGGAAAAACTTGTCCAGAAAGGCAAGATCGAGCAGGCCATCCACGAGTACGAAAAACTGCTCAAGGCCAACCCGAACGACGCCGACACCATCAACCGGGTGGGCGACCTCTACGGCCGCATCGGCCGCGTGGAGGACGCCATCGCCCTGTACGAGCGGATCGCCGACTACTTCCGGGAGGACGGCTTCGTCGCCAAGGCCATCGCGATCCTGAAGAAGATCAACCGCCTGGCTCCCCAGCGCATGGACATCTACGAGCGCCTGGCGGATCTCTACCTCGAACAGGGTCTGCTCGTCGAGGCCAAGAGCCAGTTCGAGATCCTGGCCAAGTGGTACGAGAAGGAAGGCGAGCTGGACGAGGCCGTGCGCGTGCTGCGCCGGCTCGTGGAGCTCGACCCGGGAAACTACGCGGTCCGCCTGCACCTCGCCGACGCCCTCATGAAGAGCGGCAAGGCGGACGAGGCGCTCGAGGAGTACGACATGCTCGGGCGCCTGCTCCTGGAGAAGGGCAAGCTCGACGAGGCCGAACGCCTCTACCACCATGTTCTCGACCTCGGCCCGTCCACCGGCGGGTTCCTGGAGCCGCTGGCCTCGGCGCTGCTGGAGGCCGGCCGCATCGGCGAGGCCCGGAAGCTGATAGACCGAGGCCTGGAGCTCTCGCCGGACGATCCCGCCCTGCTCGGTCTCCGGGCGAAGATGCTGCTCGCCTCCGGGGACGTGCGGGGCGCCGCCGAGGAGGCCCGCGCGCTGGTCGCGGCCCACCCGGACGACGAGTCCATCCGGGTGCTCGCCGGACGGGCGATGGCGAAGGCGGGCGACGTCGCCCGCGCCCGCGAGCTCCTGCTCCCCGCCGCCGAGGCCCACCTCCGGGGGGGCCGGTTCAAGCAGGCCCTGGAGCTCCTCGACGCCATCCTCGAGGCGGCCCCCGGCGACGTCGGGGTGCTGCGCAAGGCGGTGCAGGCGTGCACCCTGAGCGGGGACGCCGGCAGGGCCGTCGAGATGAAGGCCCGGCTGGCCGACGCCTGCCTGGAGGCCGGCCAGGGCGCGGAGGCGTACCGTCTCTTCCTCGAGCTCTCACGGGCCGAGCCCGCCAACCAGCACTTTCGGCAGATGCTCGCCCGGCTGGCCGGCGAGTTCGAGGGAACGCCCACCGTGGCTGCGGCCGGCGACGAGGCCGGCCGTCGGGGTCCCCGCGAATCCACCATCGTGGCGCCGGCGCCGGAGGATGTGCCGGACCTCCCGGCCGCAGCGGAGGCCGACGGGGACACCCGGACCGACATCGGCGGGGCGCCTCCCGCCGGGGAGGCCGCGGCCGGCGCCGGGTTCGATCCCGAGGAGCGGCTGGCCGAGGCCAACGTCTTCGCCAAGTACGGCCTCGAGGACAAGGCCATCCGGCACCTGGAGGAGCTGCTCGACCAGTTTCCCGCACTGCACAAGGCCCGGGAGAGGCTGGTGGCGCTCTACCTCGGTCAGAACCGCCTCGAGGACGCCCGCCGGGTGGCGGGCCCGCTGCTCGAATACTACCGCGAGACGGGGGACGAGGCGAAGGCCGAGGAGCTGACCGCCAACCTCGGCGGCGAGCCCGCCAAGGCCGCGGGCGTCCCGGCCGGGCCCGAGCCGCCAGGGAGCGAGCCCTTCGGCGAGGAAGAGGTCCTGATCATCGACTTCGACGAGGAGATCGCCCCGGAGGCACCCGGGGCCGCGGCCGGAGAGCCGCCGGGGGTTCCGGAAGAGGTCAGCTTCGGCGCCGTGAGCGAAGCCGGGGAGGAGCAGGAGCTCGAGCTCGACGAGGAGGAGCCCGCCGTGGCGCCCCCGGCGGAGGCCGAAGAGCCGCCGCAGCCGGCGCCGGAGGCCCCGCAGCCGGTGGCGGAGGCGCCCGGGCCGGCGTCCTTCGACCCCCTGCGCGAGCTGGAGGAGCTCGAGAGCTCCCTCCACGCCCCCGCCGGGAGCCGGGGCGCTTCCCGGCCGGCCGGTGAAGTGGTGTCCTTCGATCTCGGGGGCGGGCCCCCGAAGGCCCCGGCTCCGGTGGACGTGCCGGTGGACGCGCCCCCCGCCGAGGAGCTCATCGACGTTTCCGGCGCCGTCGAGGGTCCGCCGGTTCAGGCCCTGGAGCAGCTCGACTTCTTTGTCGAGCAGCAGCTGTACGAGGACGCGCTCCGGGTGCTCTCGGACCTCGAGATGGACTACCCGGACGATCCCGAGCTCGCCCGCCGGCGGCGGCGGCTCAAGGAGCAGGGCATCATCGTCGAGGAGCCGCTTTCTGCGCAGTCGGAGAAGGCCGAGGACCTCTTCTCCGAGGAGGAGGAGTACGTCGACCTCGCCCGGGAGCTCGAGGCCGAGCTCGCGGCGGAGGAGGAGTCCCTGGTCGAGGAGGCCACGGGCAAGGGCCAGGGCGAGGCCCTGCTCGAGGAGGTGTTCCGGGAGTTCCAGCGCGGCGTGGCCGAGCAGCTCTCCGAGGAGGACTCCGACACCCACTTCAACCTCGGGATCGCCTACAAGGAGATGGGGCTGCTGCCGGAGGCCATCGGCGAGTTCGAGATCGCCTCCAAGGACCCGGCGTTCTTCCTCGAAAGCTGCTCCATGATCGGGGTCTGCTACGTGGAGCAGGGGCTCTTCGAGCAGGCCGCGGCCTGGTACCGCAAGGCGCTCGAGCTCGAGGATCTCCCGGACGCGACCCGGCTCGCCCTCACCTACGACCTGGCGGCGGCCCTGGAGGCGGCCGGTGACGACATCCAGGCGCTGGAGCTCTACTCCCAGGTCGCCGAGCAGGATCCCTCCTTCCGCGACGTCCGTGCGCGCCTCCAGGGGCTGCAGCGCCAGCGCAACGTCAACTGATCCCGGCTTCTCCCGGGTGATGGCAGGCAGCCAGGTGACCGGGCCCGCAGGGCTCGAGATCGGGCTCGGCGCCGCAGGCGGCGTCGGCCAGAGGGCAGCGCGGCGCGAAGCGGCAGGCGCCGTCGGGCCACGGCTCTCCCGCCCCGGGAACCATCCCGGCCTTCCCGAGCAGGCCGGCGGTGTAGGGGTGGGCCGGCGCCGAGAGGATGACCGCCGTCGGCCCCTCCTCGACGATCCGCCCGCCGAGCATCACGGCGGTCCGCTCGCACAGGTAGCGCACCACCGTCAGGTCGTGGGAGATGAAGACGAGCGCCAGGCCGAGCCGCCGGTGCAGGCCGGCCAGGAGGTTGAGGATCTGCGCCTGCACCGACACGTCGAGGGCGGTCAGCGGCTCGTCCAGGAGCAGCAGATCCGGCCCGGTGGCCAGGGCGCGGGCGATGGCGATCCGCTGCCGCTCGCCGCCCGAGAACGCGGCCGGCCGGCGGTCCATCACCGCGGCCGGCAGGCCGACGGTCTCGAGGAGCTCCGCGACCCGGCGCCGGAGCCCGTCCCTGCCGCCGCGCTGTGAGCCCATGAGCGGCTCGGCCACGATCGTGGCCACGCTGAGCCGGGGATCCAGGGACTCGAAGGGATCCTGGAAGACCGCCTGCAAGCGCCGCCGCAGGCCGCGCAGCGCGGCGCCGCGGGCGGCCGTCACCGGGACCCCGTCGAAGACCACCGAGCCCGCGTCCGGGCGCTCCAGGCCGAGCAGCAGGCGGGCCAGCGTCGACTTGCCCGATCCCGACTCGCCGACCACGGCGAGCGTGCCGCCCCGCTCCAGGGCGAGGCTCACCCCGTCGACCGCGCGCACGGGTCTCCCCCTCACGCCCAGCCCCCGGGCCGGGTAGGTCTTTACCAGGCCGCTCGCGGCGAGCAGCGGCCCGCTCACCGCCCGGCCCCTTCCAGGACCACCGGGCAGCGGACCGCCCGCCCCGGGGCCGCCGGCAGCAGCCCGGGGTGGGCCGCCCGGCAGGCATCC
>CAZXXL010000215.1:0-5222 GCA_964644635.1 uncultured Thermoanaerobaculia bacterium
CGGCCCCGCACCGCCCGCGGGTGTGTGCGCGCCCCCACGGCGCGCCCGCACGACTGTCCGCGCCGCCGCGCCGCGGTCGTGCGTGGGGGATAGGGACCGGCGCGAGTCCCGGTCGCGGCAGGGTCCCTGGGCGGAAGCTCTCGGCGAGCCCGGCCGCGCGCCGGGCGAGCCGCGCCAGGGCGGCGGCGTCCTCGTCGCGGCGCAGGTCGAGGCAGACCGACTGGGCGCCCCGGAAGAAGGCGGCGAAACCCGCTCCCATGCCGCCGACCAGCGGCGGGACCGAGCGCATGGGATCGCCGCCCGCGGGGTCCTCGATCTTGATCAGCCGGGCGCCCAGATCCAGGAGCTGGCGGGCGAGCACCGCTCCCGGCAGCATCCGGGAAAGATCGACGACGATGGTTCCGGCCAGGGGTTGGGGGGCGTCGCTCATGGGCATGCTCCGGGTCACGGTGTCGACGAGACGAGGATGACGACGATGATGGTCAGCGGGCTGCGCGGGCCGCGGCGGGCGCCGATCCCGACCCGGTCGATCCCGGGGCGCAGGGCGGCGGCGGGGAGGCGGATCCCCCTCGGCGTCGGCACGCGCCAGGTGAGGACCTCGAAGTGGCCCGCCAGCGCCTTGCTCCGTGCGATGTCGGCGGCCACCTGGCGGCTGACCTCCATGGTGGCGAGGCGGCCGGCGGCCGCAAGATCGGCGGCGTGCCGGGCGATCCGGTCGAGCTCGGGCGAGGCGGGGACCGGCGGCAGCCCGGCGGCCCGCCGGCGGCGGGCGATCAGCTCGCGGACGGCGGCGACGAACCGGTCCGCGGACCGCGCCGCCACCGGCCGCGCGAAGATCTGGGTGACGACCCACTCCGGCCGGCCGGGGCCGGCGGCGCGGACGATGCCGATTCCCACCCGGGTCGCCTGCACGGCGAGGATGTTGGCCCGGTGTCCCGGGCTGCGCATGAGGGCGGCCTCGGCCTCCGCGACGGACGAGGCGCGGGCGATGTTCTCCCCGGACCAGGTGGCCTGGTATCCGGAGGCGGCCAGGCGGGCGGCCAACCCGCCGGCCGTCGGCGACGTGTGGCCGAAGTAGTGGTGCTCGGCCATGTCCCGGCTGTGGGCGCGGGCGATGGCCGCGAGACGGCGGTCGAGGGCCAGGGCGGCGAGGCCGAAGCGGCTGCGATCCTGGTTCACGAGTGCGGCCGTCAAGGATTCGGCCAGCTCCGGCGTGGTGACGGTGCTCTCGTCCGGCGGGGCGAAGCCGCTCCAGGCGCGGGCCGGGGGCCGGCCGACGGCCACCGGGAAGTTGGCCGTCACCTCGGGGCCCTCGGGGCCGTCGCCGACGATCTCGATCCACAGCGTTCCCGGGGCCGGACCCACGTCGACGGCGGCCACGGCCAGCGCCCCCGCGCGGCCCACCCGCAGCGTCTTCACAGTGCCGTCCGGGCGGAGAAGGATCACCCGCGGCCGGGAAAGGCCGCCGAGGAGCTCGAACTGCAACGGCAGGGTGGCCCCGGGATCGACGCGCGCCGGGAACGACGGCAGACGCACGAGCCGGTGAACGGCGACCACCCCCCATCGCCAGCGGTAGGGGGGCCGGGTGGCGGGCACCCGCGCGACGCCGATGTGGGTCGTCCCGCTCATGCCTGGCTGCGCGAGCAGGTTGCGCACCGCCCGGACGGCCTCGGCGGGCCCGTCCTCGGTGGTGTAGAGGACGGTCGCCGTCGCCGAGGGGTCGGGACAGCCGGCCCAGTGGAGCACGAACTCGACGAAGGCCATCGGCGGCTGGACCCTCGCGTTTTGGGGCAGGGCGCGGGCGTAGGCCGCGGCGGCGCGGGAGAGGCGGCGGCTCACCGTCAGGCCGGAAAAGGCCAGCCGGACGGCCCGCGCCGCTGGCGAGGCCGGTGGCGCCTCCTCGGTCGAGTAGGCGGCGGCGGCTGGCACGGTCATCGGAATGTCCAGCCGCGGGCCGTGCGGGATTACGGGGGCCGCCGGGAGGCAGGTGATCCAGGTCATGGACAGGATCCCGGCGAGGGCCAAGGATGGCAGCCGGCGGACGGCCGGGGAGCTGGGGGAGACGGGATCCATCGCCCGTATCGTACCCCGGCGCGGGAGGGCTGGCGGCGCCGCACCGCGGTGTACACTGGGAACGAAAGAGGCGCCCGCGAACGGGCTGCCCGGGAGGTTCGCATGAGCACGACGCAGGGCAAACTTCGGCTCGGCCGGATACTGGCGGGGGCGGGGCTGGTCGTGGCGATGCTCGCCTCGGCGGCCTGCGTGTCCTCGGAGGACCCGAACCGCCGCGCCAAGCAGGGGGCGGCCATCGGGGCGGCGGCCGGCGCCGTCGCCGGCGCCATCATCGGAAACCAGTCCGGCAACCCGCGCACCGGGGCCGTGCTCGGGGCCGCGGTGGGTGCGGGCATCGGCGCCGCGGTGGGCCACCGGCGGGACAAGATGGCCGCCGAGATGGAGCGCATCCAGCAGGTGGAGGTCCAGCGCCAGCAGGCCGAGAACGAGCTCAAGCTCATCGTCAACGACAAGATCCTCTTCGACGTCGACTCGGCCACCCTGCGCACGTCGGCGCTGTCCACGCTCAACCAGATCGCGGACGTGCTCGGGCGGTACCCGGACGCGCGGGTCATCGTGACCGGCTACACGGACTCCACCGGGAGCGAGCAGCACAACCTCGAGCTCTCGCGCCGCCGCGCGGAAACGGTACGCGACTACCTCGTCTCCCGGGGCGTGGACCCGGCCCGGATCACGGCCGTGGGGCTCGGCGAGAGCGATCCCATCGACACCAACCAGACCGCCGAGGGCCGGCAGCGGAACCGGCGGGTGGAGTTCAACGTCAAGCTGCCGCAGGGCCAGGGCTGAGCGCCCGGACCGCCTCGGACGACGTGGCCGCCGCCGGCGGCCCGGCGAAGATGATCGTTCCGTGACAGTTCTCTTGACCGCTGTCAAGGCCGGCGGCGGCGTGCGGGAGCACCTTGGCCGAGGGAGTTGGGATGAAACCGCCGAGAGTCCTTCGCCAGCGCCGGATCGCCCAGTGGGCCATGGCCGCCGTGTCCGTCCTCATCGGCGTCCAGTTCACCCTCTGGGTGAAACCCCAACTCGCCGGCCTGTGGCCGCGGGTGGGCCGCCCGACCGGGGTCGAGGGCTTCCTTCCCATCGACGGTATGCTGGCGCTGCGCCACTTCCTCCACACGTGGACGGTGGACCCCATCCATCCCGCCGCCCTGGCGGTCTTCCTCGGCATCTGCCTGATGTCGGCGATCGTCGCCAAGTCCTTCTGCTCCCACCTCTGCCCCGTCGGCCTCGTGTCCGAGCTGCTCGGCCGCCTGGGTCTTTCGCTCACCGGCCGCAGGCACACGCCCCCGAAATGGCTCGACGTGCCGCTGCGCGGGCTGAAGTACATCCTGCTCGGCTTCTTCGTCTGGGTGATCTGGTTCACCATGGATCCCCGCGGCGTCGACGCCTTTCTTCACAGCCCTTACGCCAAGCTGGTCGACGTGAAGATGTGGCTCTTCTTCGCGCACCCCTCGCGCCTGACCATCGCCGTCCTCGGCCTGCTCGTGGTGGCCTCGGTCTTCATCCGCGACTTCTGGTGCCGCTACCTCTGCCCGTACGGGGCCCTGCTCGGTCTCCTCGGCCGCCTGGCGCCCTTCAAGGTGACCCGTGACCCCGACCTGTGCACGGACTGCCGGGCCTGCACCCGGGCCTGCCCGGCGCGCCTCCCCGTGCACGAGATGACCCGGGTCGCATCGGTCGAGTGCTCCTCGTGCCAGGACTGCGTGGTCGCCTGCCCGGTGGAGGGATGCCTGGCCGTGCGTGCGCCGCTGGCCGTCAGGCGCCGGCGCTGGCTCCGTCCGGCCGTGGCCACCGGCCTCGCGCTGGCGATCTACCTCGGTGTCATCGGCGTCTTCCGGCTGACCGGCCACTGGCACACGGCGGTGAGCGCGGCCGAGTACCACCGCCGGATCCCCGAGATCGACTCCCCGCTCTACACCCACGTCGGCGGCGTGGCCATGGCCGAGCGGCCCCAGGCGGCCCGCCGTCCGGGGGAGGTCGCCGCCTCCGGCATCCCGTCCACCAGATAGGAACACCGTATACTGGGCCGGATGACGGGCGCGCCCGAGATCCTGGCCCAGGTTCCCCTGCTCCGGCACCTGCCGGAGGGGGTGCGGCGGCGGCTCGTCGACGAGGGCCTGTCCCGCCGCTTCGAGCGCGGCGAGATCCTCTTCCACGAGGGCGATGCGGCCACCGCCGTCTACGCCCTCGTCTCCGGCAGCGTCAAGCTCGTACGGTATTCGCCGAAGGGGAAGGAGCTCCTGCTCCACCTCGTGCACCCCGGCCAGAGCTTCGCCGAGGCCGCCCTCTTCGGCGAGGGCACGTACCCGGCGACGGCCGAGGCCCTGGAGCGCTCCGAGGTCTGGTTCTGGCCCCGGGAGCAGCTCGTCTCGCTGATCGGGTCCTCGCCGGAGATGGCGCTGGCCATGGTGGCCTCCATCTCCATCTGGACCCGGCGCCTGGCGCGCAAGCTCGAGAACCTGACCCAGCGGCGGGTCGAGGAGAGGCTGGCCATGTACCTGGTGGGCCGGGCGGGGGGACGGCGGCTCGAGCCCGGCGAGCTGATCGGCCTCGAGGAGCCGCGCCACCTCATCGCCGCCCAGTGCGGTACCGCCCCGGAGGTCCTCTCCCGGACCTTCCGCCGCCTGGAGGAGGCCCGCATCCTCGAGCTCGCCCCGGGGGGCATCCGGATCACCGATCCCGCCCGCCTGGCCGCCTTGGCCGCCGGCGAAGCCGGCCTCTGACCGCGCCCCCGCCCGCCGGAGGACCGTGCCGTCGGGAGAACCCTTCGCGCCGTCATCGCGAGGTGGCGTGAGCGCGCGAAGCTTCGCTTGCGCGCACGCCACCCCGAGGAGCGAGGCGACGGAGGGGTCTGCCGGAGGCACGCGACGTGGCCGTCCCTAACAACGTTGGAGCGCGCTGCCCACAACCCCTTTCTGTCATCGCGAGGAGCCGGGCGCAGCCCGGCGACGTGGCGATCCCCAGCAGTGTTGGAGCGCGCTGGGCACTGCTCCGTTGCGGTGTCCGATCGTGGTGGGATTGCTTCGTCGCTTCGCTCCTCGCAATGACAAAGGGAGGAGGCGGAGCGCGCCGCCCGGTGCTCCGTGGAGCGCTTCGGGCGTGAGGGGGTCCCTTCGCTCCGGCCCTGGCGGGCCTTCGCTCGGGACGCC
>CAZXXL010000216.1:0-5154 GCA_964644635.1 uncultured Thermoanaerobaculia bacterium
TCGCCGGGATGACGACGGCCGGGCTGCTGGACTTCGCCGCCGGGCTGACCACCGCAGACCGGGGGCGGCTGAGCCGGGGCGCCGCTTACAACCTGGCCATCGCCGAACACGGCATCGGCATGTTGCCGGCCCGCTTCGCCGAGCGCTGCCGGGGCGACCGCCTGGCGCGGATCAGCCAGCTCGTGTGTGGCGGGATCTACGCCCGCATGTGGGGCGAGGACTTCGTCGTCATGTCCCTCGCCGGGTCCGGGAACAAGGGCATCGCGGCGTCGGTGCCGCTGGTGATCTGGGGCCGCGAGCTGGGAGCCGATCCGGCGGCCGTGGAGGAGGCGCTGGCGGTGGCCTGCGTCGTGACCTCGGCGGCGACCTGGTATCTGGGCTCGCTGTCGGCCATGTGCGGTACCGCGAACGCCGCCGGCATCGGCCTCGCCGCCGGGATCGTGGTGCTCGAGGGCGGCGGTGCGGAAGAGGTCTCCATGGCCATCACCAACATGGTCGGCAACGTCACCGGCATGATCTGCGACGGCGCCAAGATCGGCTGTGGTCTGAAGGGTATGACCGCGGTGGACGCGGCGTTCAGGGCCTCGTCCCTGGCGCTGGCGGGCATGGTGATTCCGGTCACCGACGGGGTCGTCGGCCGGGACGGGAGGAGCTCGCTGGCCAACCTCGGCCGCATCGCCGGCCGCGGCATGCGGTCCACCGACGACGAGATCCTGGCCATCATGGGGCAGAAGCTCGAGCGGCCAAAGACCGGCGGGGAGCCCGGCCCGGACGGTCGCTGAGCTCTCGCGGGCGCCGGATCACACCGGGTTCGGCAGGTCGATGAACTCGACCTCCAGGCCGTACCGCTCCTCGATCCAGCGGCCCAGCGCCTGGACGCCGAAACGTTCGGTGGCGTAGTGACCGGCGGCGATGTAGTGCACGCCGTCCTCCTTCGCCGTCTGCTGCACCCACTCGGTGGCCTCGCCGGTGATGTAGGCGTCGAGGCCCGCGGCGACCGCGCTGTGGTACTCGCGCTCGGCGGCGCCGGTGACGATGCCCACGGACGACACCATGCGCGCCGCTCCCTCGAACACCAGCGGCTCGCGCCGGCAGAGGGTCTCCACCGCCGCGAAGAGCTCGGCGGCCGGGATGGGCTCCGGGAAGACGCCGCAGACGCCCACCGACCGCCCGCGATGCTCGCCGAAGGGCTCGAGATGCTCGAGGCCGAGCCGGAGGGCTATCTGGGCCGCGTTGCCCAGCCGCAGGTGACGGTCCAGGGGCAGGTGGTAGGCGGCGAGGGAGAGGCCGTTGGACAGCAGCAGGCGCACCCGTTCCCGGAACGAGCCCACCAGCCGGGGTGCCTCGCCGGTGTTCCAGAGGATTCCGTGGTGCACCAGGACGAGATCGGCGTCGAGGTCGATCGCCCGGCGGAAGAGCTCCTGGGATGCGGACACCGCGGTGACGACCCGCTCGATCTCCGGCACGCCTTCCACCTGGAGGCCGTTGGGGCAGTAGTCGTCGGCCGCATCGACGTCGAGGAGCGCGTCGAGATCGGAGATGAGCTTGTAGAGGTCCATGGGGCCATGGTACCGCAGAGATCGGCCGGGCGTGCGGCGGTGTGGCCCCGGCCGGCGTCCCGGTAGAATGGGGGCATGGCGATGCAGCGGCCAGCGGCCGTCCTTCCGGCGAAATACGTTGCGGCGCTCGTGCTGATGCTGGTCTTCGGGCTCGCCGCCACGGGGTGCCGGAAAAGAAGGCCGCCCGCGCCGCGGCCCTCCATGCGCGTCCTGGTGCTGACCAGCCTCCCCGGCGGGATGCCGGTGGTGGCGGCGGCCCGCGCCGGTCTCCGGCGGCTCGCCACCGAGATGAACGCCGCCGGCATGGTGCGCACGGTGGGCTCCGAGGCGGCCGCCCGGCAGGAGCTGCGGAAGGCTGGGAAGGGCGGGGCCACGATCGTCTTCTGCCTCTGCCCGGGCCTCGGCGGGCTCCTCTACGAGGAGGCCGTCGCCTACCCCGACACCTGGTTCGTGCTCGTGCCGGGCAGGGTCACCGGCCCCAACATCGCGTCCATCACCTTCGCCGTCAGCGAGGCCGGTTACCTGGCCGGCGCGGCCGCCGGCGCGTACGGCCCCGGGCCGACGGCCGCCATCGTCGGCGCCGGCCGCGAGGATCCCTTCTTCGCGCCGGCCGAGCGGGGTTTCCGACAGGGCTTCACGGCCGTCTCGGCCGACCGGCGCGTGATCCAGGTGGACGGGGCGGCGGGGATCGCCGGGCTCGCCGGGAAGCAGACGCAGGTGGTGCTGGACAGCTCCGAGAGGGCCGTGGAGGGCGTGGCCGATGCCTGCCGCAAGGCGGGCGTCGTCCTGGTGACGGCCGATCCGTCGCTGGCCAAGGAGGCCCCGGACGTCGTGCTCGGTACCCTCGAGATCGACCTTCCGGAGGCCATGAGCAGGGTCGCCCAGGAGGTGTGGGCGGGGACCATGGAGGGCAAGATCTACCGCTTCGACCTTGGCTCGGGCGTGGTCGGCTTCGAGCTCGACGCCGCCAACCCGGCCGCCGCCCGGCCCGCGGTGGCCGAGGCCGTGGACCGCGCGCGGGCGGACGTGACCGCCGGCATCGTCGAGATCGAGGAGCTGGACCGGTAGTGGCTGCGGTACCCTGGCGCGATGATCGCGACCCGGTACGCCGGAGAGCTGCTGGCCATCCTGACCTCCTTCCTGTGGGCCGGGACGGCCGTCTTCTTCACCGCGGCGGGACGCCGCGCGGGCTCCCAGGCGGTGAACTTCGCCCGCCTGCCCCTCGCGGTCCTCTGCCTGGCGGCGGCCCACCTGGTGCTGGCCGGCAGCCTGTGGCCGGTCGGCGCCACTCCCCGGAGCGTGGCCTGGCTCGCCGCGAGCGGGTTCGTGGGGCTCACCCTGGGGGACAGCTTCCTGTTCTGGGCGTTCGCCAGGATCGGGCCCCGGCGGACGCTGCTGATGATGTCCACGGCGCCGGTATTCACGGTGCTGACGGCGTGGGTCCTGCTCGGCGAGACCCTCAGCCTCCGCCAGCTCGGGGGGATCGCGGTGATCATCGCCGGGGTGATGATCGCGACGCTGGGCCGCGACGAGGGCGGCGGCCTCTTTCACCGGTTGCCGCGGCGGCTGATCCGGGTGGGGCTTCTGGCCGGCCTCGCCGCCGGGGCGTGCCAGGGCGTGGGGGCGACCTTCGCCAAGCTGGGAATGCTTGATCTCGACCCGCTGTCCGCGACCATGATCCGGATGATCTGGGGCGCCGCCGGCATGAGCGCCGTCGCCCTGGCCGGCGGGAACTTCTTCCGCTACATCCGGGTGTGGCGGGACCGTACGGCCCTCCTGGCGCTGGGCGGCGGCGTGATCATGGGCCCCTTCCTCGGCGTGTGGGCGTCGCTGGCGGCGTTCAAGCTGACCGACACGGGGGTGGCGATGGCCCTGGCGGGGACCGTGCCGATCACGGTGCTCATCCCGTCCTGGCTCGTCTACCACGACCGGCCCTCCGGGCTGTCCTTCCTCGGCGCCCTGGTGGCCGTGGCGGGCGGCGCCTTGCTCTTCCTCTGACCCGTCCGCCGCGTCCGGGCGCGTCCACTCCGGGATGCCGTTACGTGGCGGGGGCCGCTTGCTAAGATTGCAACAACGACCGTCGGAGCCGGGCACACGCCGGGAGGGAAGGACGATGGACACGGTCCTGATCGAGCTGGATGCCGACCACCCGGGGTTCAACGATCCCGAGTACCGCAGGCGGCGGAACGAGATCGCCGCCCTCGCCATGGCCCAGCGCGGCGACGAGCCCCCGGCGCGGGTGGAGTACACGCCGATGGAACGGGCCACCTGGAGCACCGTCTTCACGAACCTCTGCCGGCTGTACCCGACCCACGCCTGCCGGGAGTTCAACGAGGTTTTCTCGGAGCTGGGCTACCGAGCCGACCGGATTCCCCAGCTCGCCGACGTGAGCGCGTTCCTCGAGCGGCGGACGGGGTTCAGGCTGCGGCCGGTGGCCGGCCTGGTCAGCGCCCGCGAGTTCCTCGCCAACCTGGCCGGGCGAGTGTTCTGCGCCACCCAGTACATCCGCCACCACAGCAAGCCCCACTACACGCCCGAGCCCGACGTGGTCCACGAGCTTCTCGGCCACGCGCCCATGCTGGCGATTCCGGAGTTCGCCGACCTGTCCCAGGCCATCGGCCGGGCCTCCCTGGACGCCACCGACGAGGGCATCGAGCGGCTCGCCACCCTGTACTGGTTCACCGTGGAGTACGGGGTCGTCCGCCAGGACGGCGGGCTCCGCGCCTACGGCGCCGGGCTGCTCTCGAGCTACGGCGAGCTCGAGCACGCCCTGAGCGGCGAGGTGGAGATCCGGCCCCTCGACCCGGCGGTGGCCGCGGTCACGCCCTATCCCATCACCACCTTCCAGCCCCTGCTCTGGGAGGTGCCCTCCATCGGGGAGGCTTTCTCCAGGATGGCCGGGTTCCTCGGCTGATCGCGATCGCCTATTTCGGCCGGGGCATGGGGAAGGTTTCCCGGGTGCGCACCCACAGGGAGCCGCCCATCCGGCCCACCGCCCCCAGGCGGTCGGGCAGAATGCGGCCCTCGCCGTCGGTGACCGCCGGGTCCACGTGGACCAGGAGGATGCGGGCGACGACCAGGTTGCCGGCCCCGCCCTCCTCGCCGTAGGCGTGGATCTCGACCACCTCGCACTCCATGTTGACCGGCGATTCGGCCACCAGCGGCGCGGCCACCCGGACCGCCGGAACCGGCGTCAGGCCGGAATGCTCGAACTCGCTCTGGCCGTGGGGCAGGGTCGCCGCGCAGGCGTTGACGCGATCGGCGATGGCCTCGGTCACCACGGCCACCACCAGCTGGCCCGTGGCCTCGGCGTTGCGGAGGGTGTCCTTCCTCTCGCCGGTCCGGCCCGAGATGGCCGGCGAGAACGCGAGCAGCGGCGGGTTGGCCGAGATCAGGTTGAAGAAGGAGAAGGGCGCCAGGTTGGGACGCCCCGCGGCGTCGACGGTGGACACCAGGGCGATGGGCCGCGGCACGACCACCTCCACGAGGCGCTTGTAGAGCTCGATCCAGTGCGTCGTCGCTGCGTCGATCCGAATGGGTACGTCAGTCATAAGCCCCCTCCCCCCTTCACCTCTTTACTTCCTCACCTCTTCAC
>CAZXXL010000217.1:0-5120 GCA_964644635.1 uncultured Thermoanaerobaculia bacterium
GCATACGAGGTGCTCAGGAGTCTCGTGGGCTCGGAGATGTGTATAAGGGACGGCGGCGAGAGCGACGCCGGCCACGCGCTCGAGCACGCCGTCTCCACGGCCCGCCGGCTCCTGGAACTGGGCCGGAAGCCGGAGAGCCCGGTGGAGGCGCCGCGGTGATCCCCCTGGTGCTCGCCATGGCGCTGCAGGCGGCGACTTCGGTCCCGACCCCGCCCGCGGCGGCGCCGTCACCGGTGGTGGAGCGGGTGGTCACGGTGAACGGGCGGAAGGTGCGGCTTTCCCTCTTCGACAATCGGGAGGCCGTGGTGTCGGTGCACGGGCGGGACGGCTCGGTGACGCTGCGCCGCCGCCGCCTCCGGGAGCACGAGTACGGCGTCTACCTCGAGGTCCTGGAGGAGAACCTGCCGCAGCTGGAGAAGCTCGGCGGCGAGGCGGACCTGATCGAGGAGGGTGGCAGGGGGCAGATCACGATCTACCGCACGGGGAAGCCGCCGCTGGTGCTCCGTTACGCCGCCCTGCAGACGCCGAAGCTCGCCCTCGGCCGGGTCATCGCCGCCTTGGACGATCTCGAGGAGGAGGTGCTCCGGACCAACACGGGCCACGACCAGTTGGAGGCCTGGGAGCCCCGGGTGGGCGACCAGGTGGTGATGGTCAACGGCCAGACGGCGACGGTGACGGAGGTCCACGCCAACGGCGTGGTGGTCGTCGAGTACGACCAGGTGGCCATGGTCGAGGTGATCCCGTTCGACCAGCGGGCGCGGCGGATCGCCCGCCTGCTGGCGGTGCGGCGGTGAGGATCACCGGCGGCGCCTGGCGTTCCCGGCGGCTGACGGGTCCGCCACGCGGCATGCCCCTCAGGCCGACGCCGGACGCCCTCCGCGAGCGGGCCTTCGCCGTGCTCGCACGCCGCATCGAGGGGGCGCGGTTTCTCGATCTTTACGCCGGCACCGGGGCGGTGGGCCTCGAGGCCCTGTCCCGGGGAGCGGCCGTGGCCGTCTTCGTCGAGGGTCATCGCGCCGCCGCGGCCATCGTCCGCCGCAACCGGGACTCCCTGGAGGTTTCCCGGGAGCGGGCGCGCGTGCTGGTGATGGACGCCGCCGCCGCGGTCCGCCGGTTGGCCCGGCAGGGGGAGCGTTTCGCCATCGCCTGGGCGGACCCGCCCTTCGAGCGCTGGGAGGACGGGCTGCGCGTCCTCGAGACGGCCGCCGCCCTCGGCCTGCTCGCCGCGGGCGCCGTCGCCTGCCTGGAGTGCCCGGCGCGGGCGCGCCCGGAGAGCTCCCGCCTGCGGCTCGAGCGGGAGCTCGCGGGCGGCGCCTCGCGCCTGCTCATCTTCCGGGTGGACCCGGAATCAGCGCCCTGAGGCCTGCAACTGCTCGATGACCTTCCGGGCGACCTCGCCGAACGCCTGGGCGGCGGGCGAGTCGGGCCGGTCGACGACCACCGGCCTGCCGCTGTCGCCGCCGCTGACGATCGCGGGGTCGATGGGGATGGCGCCGAGGAACGGAACCCCCAGCTGCTCGGCGGTCTTCCTGCCGCCGTCGGCCCCGAAGATGTGCTCCACGTGACCGCAGGAGGGGCAGGTGAAGAAGGACATGTTCTCCACGATGCCGAGCACCGGCACGTCCATCTTGCGGAACATCGCCAGCGCCTTGCGGGCGTCTATCAGGGCCACGTCCTGGGGGGTGGTGACGATGACCGCCCCGGCCATCGGGACGTTCTGGCACAGGGTCAGGGCGATGTCGCCGGTGCCCGGCGGGAGGTCCACGACCAGCTCGTCGAGCTCGCCCCAGAGCACGTCGCCGATGAACTGTTCCAGGGCCTTCATGAGCAGGGGCCCCCGCCAGATCACCGGCTGGTCGGCGTCCACGATGAGGCCGAGGGACATCACCTTGACCCCGCCCACCGCGTCCACCGGGTAGATCTTGCCGCTGGCGTCCGCCATCGGCTGGCCGCCGCCCATCATCAGCTGCTGGGAGGGGCCGTAAATGTCGCCGTCGAGGAGCCCCACGGCCCGCCCCTCGCGAACCAGCGCGAGGGAGAGGTTGGCGGCCACCGTGGACTTTCCCACGCCGCCCTTGCCCGAGGCGACGGCGACCACGTGCTTCACGCCGCTGATGCGGTCGGCCCAGGTGGGGTTCTGCTGGCTGCCGACCTGAGGCTGGGCGGCGGCCGGGGCGGAGGATGGAAGAATCCTCACGTCCACATCCACCTTTTCAACCCCGGGGACGGATTCCAGGGCCCGCTGAACCTTGCCGCGCAGGTCCTCGGCGCCGGGACCGGCCTCCTCCGGCAGGGCGACGAGCACGCGCACGGCCGCGCCGTCGACCTCCACCTGGCGCACGAGCCCGGCGTGCACGATGTTCTTGTCCGGGCCCGGAAGCTCGATACCTTCCAGCGCCTCGTTGATCGCGTCCTTGGTGACTGCCATGGGAGCTCCTTTCGGCCGGCCTCAGCTGGAGGGTGCGGCGGTTGCTTCTTGGGTCTCTTGGTCGTGAATGTGGCCGGCGGATCCGCGGAGGCGGTCCACCGCCGCCCGGGTCGCCGCCATCAGCGCGGGCCGGGCGCTGGCGCCCAACCCCTCGGTGGGAATCGGGGTGCCGATTCGGACCGTGATGGTCGTGAACGGCCGGAAAAGCCTTCCCTCGGGGGGAAGCAGGATCCTCGCACCCTCGATTCCGATGGGGACGATGGGCAGCTGGCTCTTGAGCGCGAGGAGGAAGCCTCCGCGCTGGAAGGGCAGGAGCCGGCCGTCGCGGGTCCGGGTCTCCTCGGGGAACAGAAGCACAGAGTTGCCGGCCGCGACCTTGCCCAGCGTCTGGCGGAACATCCCGGGCGCCGTGGAGCGGTCCTTGCGGTCCACGGCGACGAAGCCCAGGGCCTTCATCGCCCAGCCCAAGAACGGCATCGAGAAGAGGGATTTCTTGGCCAGGATCCGGGTTCCGAAGCGCGGCGGAACGGCCGCGATCACGGCGGGGATGTCGGCCAGTGACTCGTGGTTGGCCATGAAGACGTAGCTTCTTGCCGGGTCCAGGGCGTCGATTCCCTCGACGCGCAGGCGGACGCCGGCGACGAGGAGCACCACGTGGGCCCAGCAGTGGGCGAGGGAGAGCGTCGGCCGCCCGCTGGGGGCGAAGGGAGAAAGGAGCACGGCGAGCGTGGAGAAGAACACGGTCACCAGGACCGCGGCCGGCCAGACAAAGAGACTGAAGAGGAAGCTCACCACCCGCATCAGGCGGGTATTGTAACCCCGATGCGAGCGCTTCTCGTCGGCGGCCCGGCCGGCCCGTGCACCTGCTCTCTTCCTTCTTCGCGCTCTTCGCGGCTTCGCGGTGAAAAACCTTTGGAGCGCGTTGGGAGAAGAGGGAACCGCGAAGTCGCGAAGGACGCAAAGAAAAAAGCGAGGGTTGCGTCTTGCTTTTTTTGTGTTCATCGGCATCCTGCGCGGTTCGAACCTTCCGGAGCACGTTGGGAGGGGGAGACAACCGCGGAGGACGCGGAGGGAAAACGAAGTCGACGTGCTTTCTCTTTTCTCTTTCTTCGCGCTCTTCGCGGCTTTGCGGCGAAGAATCTTCTGGAGCGCGTTGGGGAAGAGGGGTCCGCGAAGCAACCGCTGGGCTCACCATCGGACCTCGACGGCGCGCGAGACGCCCGGCAGGGGGGCTCACCTCAGCGGAGGGGATGGGTCAGCCCTCTTCCGGCTCGTTGAAGACCTTCTCCTCGGCGAACTCGGCGCCCGCCGCGTCGGGCTCGATGTCCCGCCCGGCGATGCCCGCCGCCAGGAACTCCCGGTAGAACTCGTGCTGGATGACGAGATTCATGATCTCGTTGGTCCCGGTCCAGATGGTGATCAGGCGGACGTCGCGCAGCATCTTCTCCACCGGGTAGATGTCGGTATAGCCGATGCCGCCGAGGATCTGCATGGCGTGGTTGACGACCGTCCACGCCGTCTCGGTGGCGAACTTCTTGGCCTCCGACACCAGGCGGCGGACGCGGCCCGGGTCCTCGCCGGCGTCGGCCGCCCGCGCGACGGCGTGGTTGAGGGCCCGCGCGGCGTCGAGCAGGGTGAGGCTCTCGGCGATCTTGAAGCTCACGCCCTCGAAGCGGCGGATCTTGCGGCCGAAGGCGTAGCGCCGGTCGGCGTACCGCGCGGCGATCTCGATGGCGGCCCGTCCCATGCCCACCGCGCCGCCGGCCGAGGTGAGCCGCTCGGGCACCATCATCCGGTGAAAGACCGCCGTGCCGTTGCCGATCCCGGCCTCCCCGCCGAGCACGTTGTCCACCGGCACCGGCGCTTCCTTGAAGACCAGGCGTCCGGTTCCTCCGCCGCGGGTCCCCATCAGCCCGTACACGTGGTGCACCTCGACCCCCTCCCCGCGCTCGACGAGGAAGGCGGTCATGCCGCGCTTGGGGTCGTCCACACCCTCGATGCGGGCGTAGACCAGGATCACGTCGGCGCCCTCGGCGCCGACCACGAAGCGCTTCTGCCCGCTCAGGTAGAACGTGTCGCCCTCGCGCCTGGCGACCGTGGTCGCGGCGAAGAAGTCGGAGCCGCCCCGGGGCTCCGTGAGCCCCTCGGCGACCGTGAGCTCGCCGCGGAGGACGGGAGCCAGGAAACGCCGTTTCTGCGCCTCGGTTCCGAAGGTGTGGATCGCCTCGCCGACGATGGAGACCAGCGACCACAGGCAGGCCAGCGACGTGCCGAGCACGCCGAGCTCCTCGAGGCCGGCCATCTCCGCGGTCCAGGGCAATCCCCGCCCTCCCCACTCGGGGGCGAAACGAGGCCCGAGCAGGTTCCGGCGCGCGGCCTCCTGGAGGAACTCCTTCGGGAACTTCACCTCGTCCGCGTCCATCGCCTTGAGCAGGTCCCGCGGCACCCACTTGACGAGCTCGCGGACCTCGTCGCGAAACCCGCGTGCACGGTCGTCGAGCAGAATGTCCAGGTGCATGGCCCACCTCCGCCGGTTCACGATTCTACTCCGCGCCGGCCGCCCGCGGGGGGCGCCGTGAGACAGGGCAGCTTCGCTGCCCGCTGTCGAACGGCGTCCCGAGCGAAGGCCCGCCAGGGCCGAGCGACGGGACCCCATCACGCATGGGCGCCCTCGCGGAGAAGGGCCGTAAGG
>CAZXXL010000218.1:0-5091 GCA_964644635.1 uncultured Thermoanaerobaculia bacterium
CAAGCTCGTCCTCAACAAGTACTACGTCGACGAGATCTACGAGGCCACCGTGATCCGTCCCATCCACCGCTTCGCGGTCTTCTGCTGGAAGGGGATCGACGTGATTCTCATCGACGGCATCGCGGTCAACGGCACGGCCTTCCTGACCGAGCTGACGGGCGACGTCCTGCGCTTCCTGCAGACGGGCAACGTCCGCAACTACGCGCTCTCCGTGGCCATGGGCGTGCTCCTGCTCATCGTGATTCTCTGGTAGGCGGAGGCAATCGTGCAGACCCAGCACCTGCTGACCATCGTCATCCTCGGACCGGCGGCCGGGGCCCTCCTGCTCGCCTTCCTGCCCGGCCGCATGGACAGGCTCCAGCGGTGGGCCGCCCTGCTGATCTCGCTCGCGGAGCTGGCCGTCTCGGGCCTGCTGTGGACGCACTTCAACTCCGACCTCGCCGGGTTCCAGCTCCAGTCGCCGGCAATTCCCTGGATCCCGCAGCTCGGCATCAGCTACCACGTGGGGATCGACGGGATCTCCCTCCTGCTGGTGCTCCTGACGACCCTCCTGATCCCGGTGGTGATCCTCGCCTCGTGGCGCTCCATCGACCGCCACGTCAAGGCCTTCCACATCTCGCTGCTCCTGTTGACCACGGCCATGATCGGCGCCTTCGTCTCCCTCGATCTCTTCCTGTTCTACGTCTTCTGGGAGCTCATGCTCATCCCGATGTACTTCATCATCGGCGTCTGGGGCGGAAAGCGACGGATCTACGCCGCGGTCAAGTTCTTCATCTACACCATGGTGGGCTCGGTGCTGATGCTGGTCGGCATCCTCTACCTGGCCTGGTTCAACCACGGCCTCACGGGCACCTGGTCCTTCGCCTACGCGGACCTCGTGGCGGCCGGCCACAAGCTTCCCATGGGACCGTCGTTCTTCACGAGCCCGCAGATGCTGGTGTTCGCGGCCTTCGCCCTGGCCTTCGCCATCAAGGTCCCCATGTTCCCGTTCCACACCTGGCTCCCCGACGCGCACGTCGAGGCTCCCACGGGGGGCTCGATCATCCTGGCCGGCGTGCTGCTGAAGCTGGGTACCTACGGCTTCCTGCGCTTCAACCGGGTGCTCTTTCCCCAGGCCTGGCAGGCGTTCGTGCCGCTCATCCTGGTCCTGGCCGTGATCGGCATCCTGTACGGCGCGTGGGTGGCCCTGGTTCAGCCGGACATGAAGAAGCTGGTGGCGTACTCGTCGGTCAGCCACCTGGGCTTCGTCATGCTCGGCCTGGCCGCCGGCACGGTGGCCTCCACCCAGGGCGCGGTCCTGCAGATGGTCAACCACGGGCTGTCCACCGGCGCGCTGTTCCTGCTGGTGGGCGTGATCTACGAGCGGCGCCATACCCGGATGATCGCCGATTACGGCGGCATCGCCCGGGTGGTCCCCGTCTACACGGGCGCGTTCCTGCTGGTGACTCTGTCCTCCATCGGCCTGCCCGGCCTCAACGGCTTCGTCGGCGAGTTCCTGATCCTCGCCGGCTCGTGGCAGCGCTACCCGGTGGCGGTGATCTTCGGCGGCCTGGGCATCATCTTCGGCGCCGTCTACATGCTGTGGATGGTGCAGCGGGTGTTCTGGAACCCGTTCGCCCACGAGGAGAACGCCTCGCTGAAGGACATGAACCTCCGCGAGGTGCTGGCGGTGATTCCCCTGGTCGTGTTCATCATCTGGATTGGCGTGCATCCCACGACGTTCCTGTCCCCGATGGAGGCCGCTGTCCGCCTCATCGTGGGGCACTAAGGAGGCAGCCCAGTGCCGACGCAATCCGACATCCTCGCCGTGCTGGCCGAGCTGATCCTGGTCGCCGGAGCCGGCCTGCTCCTGCTGATCGAGGGTTTCGTCCCGAAGCTGCGGCGCCTGGCGGCCCCCCTGACGATGATCGCCGCCGCGGCGGCCGCCTGGGCGCGGATCGTGCTGCCCGCCCCCGGCCCCTGCTGGGGCGGCCTCCTGCGGGTGGACACGCTGGCCGTGTTCGCCGGCGTCTACATCGTCGCCGCCCTGTTCCTCGTCACCTGGATGGCCGGCTCCTACCTCCGCCGCGAGGGGGCCGAGTCCGGCGAGTTCTACGCCCTGCTCATCGCGGCCGCCGTCGGCGCCATGGTGATGGCCGAATCGGTGGATCTGCTGCCGCTGTTCCTCGGCCTCGAGCTGCTCTCCATCGCCCTTTACGTCCTCAACGCCTACTTCCGGAACGTGGACGTCAGCCTCGAGGCGGGCCTGAAGTACTTCGTGGTCGGCGCCTTCACCGCGGCCTTCACGGCCTACGGGATCGCACTCCTGTACGGGATGACCGGGACCACGAACATCCCGGAGATGGGCCGCCTCGTCGCGTCGCAGCCGGGCTCCGAGCCGGCGTTGATGACGGTGGGTCTCGCGATGGTGGTCGGCGGGATGGCGTTCAAGCTGGCCCTCTTCCCCTTCCACGGCTGGGCCCCGGACGTCTACCAGGGAAGCCCAACCCCGGTGACGGCCTTCCTCTCGGTGGTGCCGAAGGGCGCAGCGCTGATCGTGCTCCTGCGGATCGTCTCGGCCCTCGACCTGGTGCATCTCAGCGGTCAGTGGGTGTGGGCCCTGGGCGTGGTGGCCGTCGGCTCCCAGACCCTCGGGAACATCGTCGCCATCGTCCAGCGGGACGTGAAACGGATGCTCGCCTACTCCGGCATCGCCCACATGGGGTACGCGCTGGTCGGCGTCATCGTCGCCGGAACCGACGGCAGCTCGGCCGTGCTGGTCTACATCGCGGCCTACACGATCATGAACATCGGCGCCTTCGCCGCGGTGGCCGTGATGTCCACAAACGAGAGCGAGCCGCACCTGATCTCGGACCTCGCCGGCCAGGGCTGGACCCGGCCGCTCGTGTCCCTGGCCCTCGCCGTGTGCATGTTCTCGCTGGCCGGAGTCCCGCCGTTCGTCGGCTTCGCCGCCAAGTTCCTCGTCTTCCGCTCGGCCGTGAACGAGGGGCTCATCTGGCTGGCCGTTCTGGGCGTCGTCAACTCCCTCATCTCCGCCTTCTACTACCTGCGGGTGGTCTACGTGCTCTACATGCGCCCGCTGCCGCGGCGGGCGCCGGCGTTCGCGCCCGCCCCGGCCATCGCGGCGGTCAGCGGCGTGTCGGCCCTCCTGGTCGTGCTGATCGGCCTGTTCCCGGCGCCCCTCCTCGCCGTCGCGCGGGTGGCGGCGCAGTATTTCGTGAGGTGAGAGGATGGCTGTTCTTCGACGCGATTTCGACGTCAACTCCATTTCGGCCCTGACCATCGGCCGGCTGTCCATCTACCTGCGGTGCGTGGACCGGCTGGCGGCGCTCGGCGTGGAGACCATCTCGAGCCAGGAGCTTGCGAAGCGGTTCAACCTCAACTCGGCGCAGATCCGCAAGGACTTCGCCTACTTTGGTGAGTTCGGTGTCCGCGGCGTCGGCTACAACGTGGCGGAGCTGCGCAAGTACCTTCGGGAAATCCTCGGGCTCGACCGGGAGCACCGGCTGGTGATCGTCGGCGCCGGTAACCTGGGAACCGCCCTTTGCCACTATTCCAGGTTCAGCGGCGACGCCTTCCTGATCGTGGGCGTCCTCGATTCCGACCCGGCCAAGATCGGCGAGAGGACCCCGGCCGGTCTCCTCGTGGAGGACGCCTCCCGGCTGGCAGAGATCGTCCCCCAGCGGGCCGTGGAGATCGGTGTCATCACCACGCCGCCGGGAGCGGCCCAGAAGGTGTGCGACCAGATGATCGAGGCCGGGCTGAAGTCGATCCTCAACTTCGCGCCGGTTCAGATCAAGGGCGACGGCAACGTGCTCGTCCGGTCGGTGGATCTGAGGATCCACCTCGAGGAGCTCTCGTTCTACCTCACCCACGGCGTGCCGGAATCCCGGTGACGGACGGACCGTGACGAGCCGCGCCGGGCTGGCGGGCCGGCCCCTTTTGTCCTGGCCGCGGCTGGTTTACCCTCGTCGGGAAGGACAGTGAGCGTGGAGCCGCAGCGCATCGGGAAGTACGAGATCCGGGGCCGGATCGCCACCGGCGGGTTCGGCGTCATCTACAGGGCCTGGGATCCGTTCATCAAGCGGCCGGTCGCCATCAAGACCTGCGCCACGCCGGACCCCGAGATCCGGAAACGATTCCTCCAGGAAGCCCAGTTCGTCGGCAACCTCGTGCATCCCAACATCACGACGGTCTTCGATTTCGGCATCGAGGTCGGCGTCCCCTACCTGGTCCAGGAATTCCTCGACGGCTTCGATCTCGACGACCTGCTCAAGGCCAGCGTGTTCTTCGAAGACCCGGCGGCCGTCGTCGCCCTGCTCGTCCAGGTGTGCGAGGGTCTCGAGTACGCCCACTCCCGGGGCATCGTTCACAGGGACATCAAGCCCTCCAACATCAGGGTGCTCGAGGACGGCGTGGTCAAGCTGATGGATTTCGGGATCGCCAAGTCGATCCAGGACGTCAGCCGTCTCACCCAGACCGGGGTCGCCATGGGCACCGCCGGGTACCTCTCCCCGGAGCAGATCGAGGGATCCGCCGTCGACCCCAGGACGGACCTCTTCTCCCTCGGCATCGTGGCCTACGAGCTGGTGACGGGAGTCCCGCCCTTCGAGGGGAGCTCCCTGAGCAACACCCTGTACAACATCATGAACCGCAGCCCGCAACCGCCGCGGGAGCTGGCGCCGTGGTGCCCGCCCGAGCTCGAGGAGGCCGTGTTGCGGTGTCTCGAGAAGGATCCCGCGAGGCGGTTCCAGTCGGCCCGAGAGCTCGAGGAGAACCTTCGCAGCACGGGCATCATCCCCGCCGGCGAGGATCCGGCGGCCCTCCTGCAGCGGGCCGTGGAGGCGGTGGCGAAGAGCGAGTCGACGACCGCCAAGAACCTGCCTCCGGCGGGCGTTTCGCCGCGGGAGATCACACCGGACGGGGTGCCCCTCCGTCACATCGGCCCCCCCACCCCGGGCTCGGAGCGAACCACGACCTCCCCCGCCCTCGTTCTCTTCCTGGTCATGGTCGTCCTCCTGGCGGGCGCCGGCGCCCTGCTGTACTTCTCGCCCCGGGCGCCGACCCCCGTCCTCGGCCCGGCAGGTGCAC
>CAZXXL010000219.1:0-5071 GCA_964644635.1 uncultured Thermoanaerobaculia bacterium
TTCCAAAGCCGATAAATTCGCAGAAATCGCGCCCGCGATGTGCGGAAAGGGGGCCGAGGGCCTGGACCTTCCCCAATATTCCTGATACCGCGGCTTGGTAGGTCGTCCGCCGCCGCGCCGCCAGGAGCGCCGTGAGACAGGGAAGCTCCGCTGCCCGCTGTCGAACGGCGTCATTGCGAGGAGCCGGGCGCAGCCCGGCGACGTGGCAATCCCCGCACGATCGGACACCGCCACAGAGAAGGGTGCTCCCACCGGTACGGTCCTACGGTGGGACGGCGGGACGCTCGCGGCCAGCCGGTCCGCCGAGCGCACCGCGTCGCCGCGGCCCAGGCCGCGGCGACGGGCGCGACGCTCACAAAGGTCCGTTCCATTCACCGCCATGGAAGAAGCTTCGGTGACACGATAACTTCCCGAGATCTCTCGCTCAATCTTGGGGAAACTCCGAGAAGCACATCCCTTCGAAACACCACCGACGACACCGTTTATAATTGAGCAGTTGTCACAACCCGAGGAGGACGAAAGGTGGAACGAACCCGGGTTCTGGCGGTGGTTGCGGTGTCCTGGGCCTGGATGGCCCTGGAGCTCGCATTGGGGGCCCGCGCGTGGTGGCTGGGGCAGGAGAGGGTCACCGGACGCCTCCCCTACCGAGCGAAGCTGGCAGCGGCAGCCTGCCTGCTGGCCACACTGCTCCCGGCCGGGCTGCCCCTTCTCGCCAGGGCCGGTATTCCGTTGCGCCGCGCGCTCTGGGCTGTGGCGGTCGCGGTGGCGGCGAGCGCCGTCCTGGCGGCTCGCCGGGTGGCCCGCGAGAGGGCCGTTCGCATCCGCATTCCGGACAGCCTGCAACCGGGAGGTGTGCTGGGGATCGAGGCGGAGGTGCCCGACATGCCCGGCGCGGCGAGGGTGATGATCGCCGTCTGGTGCGAGCGCCGCCGGTGGATCACCACGCGTCGCACGATGTTGCAGAGGGTGATCGTCTGGCATCGCGAGCAGCGGCACCGGATGGATGCCCTCCCCCTGGCCGGCGGCAGGCGGTGGGTCCGGGAGCGGATCGTCATCCCGGGCGATGTGCCACCCTCGGGCAGGGAGGGGCGGGCGAACATCGTCTGGCGAGTTCGGGTGGCGGCGCAGGGGCGGCGGACCCTGGTGGCCGACCGGCCGTTCCAGGTGATCCATGGTGCGGCGCCGGCGGATCTGGCGGAGTGGGAAACCCCGCTCTCCCCGCAGGAGAGCGGCGGTCCGGACCTTCCGCCCGGCGCCAGGGTCACCGTGACGGGGACCGGCTGGCGGCTCGAGCACCGGCCACAGGGTTACTCCAGCTACCTGCGGCGCAGCGCCGTCACGCTGATCGTGGCCATGATCATGGTGGCCGTCATCATCGCCGCGTCCAGGATGGTGTCGGAATCCTTTGTGGCCGATGTCCTCCTCGCCTTCGGCGTGATCGTGGGTCTCACGCTCCTGTGGTCCTCCGCATACGTGCTCACCCTTCCCTGGCGCCGGGTGCGGATCGAGCGCGACGGGGACATCCTGCGCTGGCGGGTGGGTTGGCTCCGCCGGGGATCGGTGAGGGTGGCCGCCATTCGCGGGGTGTGGCCCGGGCTGTGGAGCTACATCGGGCTCCTTGATCGTGGCGAGGTCGGGGCAGAGGATCCCAGGCTCTGGCTGGAGCTCGACGGGCGCAAACGCTATCTGGGCGTCGTGGGCATGCCTGCGGATGCGCCCATGCTGGCGGACTGGCTGCGCCGGAAGCTCGGGCTCGAGCACGACACGGTGGACGGCGGCGAGACCGCCGAGCGATCGTAAAGCTCGAGCAAGACCCGGTGCAGGTCGTGATCGTGCCGGTCGAGGAGGTCCCCCAGCACGGATAACGGCGCCCCGGCCCACTTCCGGTCCAGCTCGGCGAGGAGGTCCCGCAACAGCCCGGGGCTCACGGTGAGCTCGATGAGGGTGGGGAGCCGGCCCGGACGATGGGCGGTGATCACCAGGGCACCCGCCCGCCGGGCCGACCGGAGCAGCCGCAGCCGCCCGAGCACCCCCAGATCCTCGCCGGTGTCCACCAGGACGGCATCCGCGGGCCCGGCGCCGGTCAGAGCGGATACGAGGCCCCCCGGCGGCGGGTCGTCCACGTGGCCTGCCCGCAGGACCCAAGGGCGCCAGCCCCGTGCTGCGAGCTCGCGGCCAAGCTCGCGGAGCAGGGTGGTCTTCCCCGTTCCCGGGCCGCCAACGATGGCGCCGCGCCAACCCGCGGCCGCGAGCCGCCCCAGAAGCCGCTCCATGTTCCAGCCGGAAGGAAAACGAAACCGTAGCCGCTCCAGCCGGGAGGTGCGAAAGGGATTCCGGTGAGCGGGGAGCATGGCTTCAACCTCCAGCCTACAGCTCCACGGGAACCGGGGTGGGAGCCAGGACCAGAAAGGCCCGCTCGGCATCTCCCGCGGACGTCGCCAGCTCGACGGCCCACTGCAGCGTGATCAGACGCCCATGAAAGCTGTACGGGCCCGGCGGGGCCGTGAAGCTCACCTCCTCCTCGCCGTCCAGCAAGCCGCCGTCGAGAGAATGGGTCGCCGCCACGCCCACGTCCCGGGCGCCGCGGCCCTCGGTAAACCACAGGAGCCGGGCCTCCAGCCCGTCAACGCCGGCGTCCAGGTGCCATGCCAGGCGCACACGAAGGGTTTCCCCCGGGCGCACCCAGCTCTTCTCCGGCTTCACCCGCAGCACCGCCACGTCACACCTCTCCGACCGGCAGGGGTAGCACCTCGACCTCCCACTCATCATCGACGTCGGGCCAGTGGGGCACGTCGCCCCGTACGGTGAGGTGCCAGAGAATCTGGTTGGACTGGCCGCGGAAGGTGTGCATGGTGTCTTCCGGTATCGTCACCTCCGCCTCGCCGGCCCGCATCTGAGAGGGGATACGAAGCTCGGCAAGGCTCAGCGTGCGGAAGGTCCTGGTATCGGTGTGGGTGTCGGTGCCCCGCCGGTAGGTCGCCTTCTCCCGGCCCTCGAGGGCGATGGTGAGCCTGCGGACACGTTCCACCCGGCCTTCCACCCGCCACGTGATGCGGAAGGGCGAGCCGAGCCTGGCCTGGGGGGTGAGCAGGGTCACCGTGGCCCTGGGGTTGGCGAGCGCGAGGACGGAGTGCACCACCAGCCCCATGGTGAACAGGCCCACGAAGACGAAGGGAACCAGGAAGACGGCTTCGAACCACGGGGGATGCCCGTGGCGGAAACCCTGCACCACGTCCACCAGGAAGACCGACACGATCCCATTCCAGAACAGACAGAAAAAGAGGAGGGCTCCAACCCTGGTCAACCGCCCCCGCCCCGGCTCGAGCCGGCGATACGGTCCGGCGGCTTCCTCGATGGCCGGGAGGCCGGGCGCTCGGGAAGCCGGAGTCTCCCCGGCCTTCGACCACTTTCGGAAAACGGCCACCCCCGCGGCCAGCAGGATCAGCGGCAAGAGCGCGACGAGGTGCAGCGCCGAGTAGCTCCTGTCGAGCACGGCCCGGCTTGGATCCGAAGGGTCGACCCAGGCGGTGACCCGGGATCCGGGCCGGTATCTGCGGGCGATGTCGCGCTTGCCGTAGTAGCCGCTGGAGCTGCCGCCCACGAATCCGTACCGGTTGGAATGATAGGTCCGGCCACCAAATTGGTAGCGGTAAAGGATGTCCAGCTTGTAGGTGACGCTGGTGCGGCCGTCGCTGTCGGTGCTCTCGTGCCGCCGCACGGTGCTCGAGAGCACCGTAGCCCGGACCGGCCGCCAGCCGCGCGCTCGGATCGGGCCCAGCGCCCAGGGCAGCAGCGCAACCGTGGCGCCGAAACCCGCCGCGATGAGGATCGCACCGAGGACGGCGGGCGCCCGGCGGGGCTTTCGGGATGACACTGTGGGGGCCAAGGGCTCGATCTCCTTCCGCCCGATCCACGTCCTGAGGGTGCTCACCAGCACCGCCAGCCCGAGGGCGATGAAGGGAAGGGGGAAAAGGACCAGGAGCACGAGCCACGGCGAGCGGGCCTCGAGCACCGCGTCGGCGGGGTCCTCCGGGTTCACGCGGCAGCTGACGGCCGCTCCGGGAGGATATCGGAGGAGCAGACGCTGCACCGGCCGGAAGTCTTCCGAGCCCTCGTAGCCGTGCCGGTACGTGGTCCCAACGTGCTCGCCGCCGCCCACCTGGTATCGGTACCTCACCACGAACCGGTAGGGGTGCTCCTCCCCGCCGTTGGTGGCGAAGGACGTGGACAGGATGGTGGCGGGTGTCGTGGGCCATCGCCGCTCCCGGATGGTGTTGCCCGCCAGCTTGAGCATGGCCACGAGAAAGAAGGAGCCCGCAACCAGGAACACGCCCCCGAAAAGCAGGGCACATCCCCGCCCCCCGGCTCCGCCGCGCACCCGGCCGAGCGTGAACCTCATGCCGGCCAACCCTGTATCACACGGGCGACGGCTCCCACGCGGGAGCCCACACCCGGCGCGATCCCGGCCTCACCGGTCGCCTTCGTGCACCCCATGCTCCGAATCCAGGTCATCGTTCCCAGCACCAGAATACGTCACCCAACCCGGCGATCATTCCCGCATCGTCCGACCCCGTGTCCCCCAACTCCGGAGGGATATCGGCCGTGACGGTGCAACCATCGACCCTGGAATGGCGCTGTCGAATCGTGCAACTGCCGTTGAGGAAGCGACGGATGCGAAGTATCAAGGTCATCGTCGAAAAGCACCCGGACGGCTACGTGGCTTACCCCCTCGGTCTGAAGGGCATCGTCTTCGGGGAGGGGGACAGCTACGAAGAGGCTCTGGCGGACGTCCAGTCGGCGATCCGCTTTCACATCGAAACCTTCGGCGAGGAGGTGCTTCAAGCCGAGCCCCCTCTCCTGGAGGCGTTCATCGCCGAGGCTGAAGTCAGCTGGACCTTCCCCGGTATTTCTGAGACCGCCGCTCGGTAGGTCGTCCCGCGCCGGGAGTCTTCCGGAGCGTGTGTCGAACCACCCAGACGCGGCGAAGCAGGACCCAAGCGGCGCCGCGCCGCGAGGAGCGCCGTGAGGCAGGGTAGCTCCGCTACCCGCTGCCGAACGGCGTCCCGAGCGA
>CAZXXL010000220.1:0-1124 GCA_964644635.1 uncultured Thermoanaerobaculia bacterium
CTGACCATCTCGTGTTGGCGGTAGATCGGCTCACGTTCCACCAGAATGGAGCGAATGAAAGGTGCCAGGTACATGCATCTAGTCTTTCTCCCCCCGTCTCCCGGACAGCCGCAAATCGAGCGCTTCGAGGCGAGCCGCCGTTTCGGCGTCTTCGGCTCGACGGCGGACGCCCCGCATGACCCAGCCCGTCACGGTCACCGGATGCTTGTCGAGCACCTCCGCAAGGTCCTTCACTCGCATACCGTACCGCTCCACTCCAAGAACCGCCAAGAGCTCTCGCGCCCTTGACACCTCGCGCCGCTTGCTCCTGCCCTTCAGCTCTTCGACATCGATCCCGATTGCTTCCGCCGCCATGCCCACGAGCTCCTCCGTCTCCAGCCTCGGCCGTTCCCGCATCCGGCGCCTCGCATCTTCCTCGCGCTTCGCTTGCCCGGCCGCCGCAGGATCCTCCAGCTCGGAGCTCGGCGGACGTCCCAGGCGCCACCATGGCAAGTGTCCGGGCTGCTCTCCGATCCACTCCGCGTCTCTCGCACCTCGGATCGCCTTCGTGTACGCTCTGCGCGCCCCCTGCCGCGTGTTCCCGAAGAGACGGAGCACTTCGTCCACGTCCACGATCGGGTTCCGCCGAAGCCCCTGGATATCCCGATGTCCGCTCCATTGGTACTTCTCGGGATCCTCCACGAGGCGGGCCGTCACCGGGTTGAGATGGATGTAGGCCAAGAGCCGATCGAGATACCGCTGGTCTTGCACCAGCTTCGCCCGGTACCTCCCCTGCCACAACGGGCCGTGCACCCGGGATGCCTTGTTGACCCGGCGCGTCATCCGCCACTGCAGCGTCTTCATGGTCCTCGCCAACGGCACGACCCCGGACCGGACGGCCAGGTGATAGTGGTTCGGCAGCACCGCCCACGCGAAAACCGTCACCCCATCTCGTTGCATCACCTCGCGCAGCAGATCCACAAACACCGCCGCCTTGTCACCGTCTGCAAACACCCGCTCCCCACGGGCCAGCCGGTTGTACACGTGATACACGGCGCCATCGAAGAACACCCGTCTCGCTCTTGGCATCTCAGCAAACCTCCGGAGACATCATATCACTAGATACATGTACCCGGCACCTTTTA
>CAZXXL010000220.1:1224-5063 GCA_964644635.1 uncultured Thermoanaerobaculia bacterium
GGCCCCGGCGTCCGCCCCCACGTTCGGTTTCGATCTCCTGGATCTGCCGGCCATTCTATCATATGAAGTCGAATCGCAGACTCATGTCAATCAAAGACCGGACGCGACCCTCCCCCGGCACCACGGGGAGGGCCCAAGCCGGCTGCCGGGCCGTCGGCCGGCCCCGAGCTCTTGCAGGAGGATGACGCCGCCGTGACCGAATCCTGACAGACGAGGCCTACACATGGGAGCATGAAGGTGCTCCTGGTGAACCCGCTGTTTCCCGCCACCTTCTGGGGCTACCAGCACAGTCTCGGGTTCATCGGCAAGAAGACGTCGCTGCCGCCGCTCGGGCTGGTGACGGTGGCCGCCTGGCTGCCCGAGGAGTGGCCGCTGAGGCTCGCCGATCTCAACCTGCGGCCGCTTCGCGACGAGGACATCCTGTGGGCCGACGCGGTGCTCGTCGGCGGGATGTTGATCCAGCAGGGGTCCATGCGCGAGGTGGCGGACCGCGCGCGCCGGCTCGGCCGGCGGGTGGTCGTCGGCGGGCCGGCCGCGACCGTGGCCCCCCACATCTTCGACGCCGCCCACGTGATCTTCGGCGGCGAGGTGGAGGGCCGGAGCGAGGAGCTCGTCCGCGCCCTCGAGGAGGACCGGCCCGGGCCGCTCGTGCTGGCGCAGCCGGCCGGCGTCTATCCGGACCTCGACCGGGCGCCGGTGCCCCGCTTGGACCTCCTTGAGGTCTCCCGCTACGCCTCCATGAGCGTGCAGTACTCCCGCGGCTGCCCGTTCAACTGCGAGTTCTGCGACGTCATCGAGCTCTTCGGGCGGGCGCCCCGCATCAAGCGCGCCGAACAGGTGCTCGCCGAGTTGGAAACGCTGTACACGCTCGGGTGGCGGGGCTCGGTCTTCGTCGTCGACGACAACTTCATCGGCAACCGCCGGTCCGTCCGCCTGCTCCTGCCCCGCATCCAGGCCTGGCAGGAGGAGCACGGGTGGCCCTTCGATCTCTACACCGAGGCCAGCCTCGATCTGGCGCGTGACGACGAGCTGGTCCGGGCGATGGTGGGGGCGGGGTTCACGTCGGTGTTCGTCGGCATCGAGACGCCGTCGCGGGAGGCGCTCGCCGCCTGCAACAAGCGGCAGAACCTCAAGCTCGAGATCCCGGCCGCCGTCGGCCACCTGGTCCGCGCCGGCCTCGAGGTGATGGGCGGCTTCATCGTCGGCTTCGACACCGACGACCGTGAGATTTTCGCCGCCCAGCACGAGCTCATCCGCAGCTGCGGGATTCCCGTGGCGATGGTGGGCATCCTCAGCGCCGTCCCGGGCACCGCCCTCTGGCGGCGGCTCGAGGCCGAGGGGCGCCTGCGCCGCCCGCCCTCCGGCGACCAGTTCGAGCGGCCCAACTTCGAGCCGGTCATGGCGGAGGAGGAGCTCCTCGCCGGCTACGCCGGCCTGCTGCGGCGGATTTACGCACCCCGGGAGTACTACGCGCGCTGCGCCGCGTTCCTCGACCGCATCGGGAGCACACGCCAGGTCGGCGGGCGGATCCTGGAGGGGCTGCGCGCCCTGCTCGCGGCCGTGGTCCGGATCGGCATCTTCAGCCGCCGGCGCCGCCACTTCTGGGGCCTCCTGTGGCGCGGCCTCCACCGTGGGCTGCCAGGATTCCGCCGCGCCGTCACCTTCGCCATCAAGGGCGAGCACCTGATCCGCTACACGGACGAGACCGTCCTCCCCCGCATCGCCGCCGAGCTCGAGCACCTCCGCCGCGGCTCACCCGCATCCCCGGCGCAGGCGTCCGGCATCTCGCGGGTCGCGTGAGCGCCCGCCACTCCGGGCGCTCCGGACCGAGCACCGTCACGGACGCCAGCGGCTGAAGACCAGGCCCTCGGCGCCGGTGTGGCAGTCGTAGCACCCCCTGCCGCCGTCGGTGACCAGGCGCCGGGCCGGGTCGCCGGCTGCGAACGCCTCGAACCCCCACCCGCCGGTGGCTCGGTACAGCTTCGCGTCGCGCACCATCACGCCGATCAGCTTGCGGCCGCCCTCCGTGATCGCGTCCTTCGCGCGCACCGCCTCGAGCAGATCGAAGACCAGCACTGCGCCGTCCCGCCAGGTTCCCCCCTTGAGGCCCTCCAGGGCCGCGGGGTTGGCGTACACGTGGTGGATCCCCTCGAACGGGTCCTCGAGCGGGTGACCGGGCAGGATGACCATCGACTTGACGTGGATCCACGTCCGGTATCCCTCGGGGAAAGAAGGTGCGGGGGGCTTGCCGCCTCCCGCGAAGGCGAAGACCACCGCCGCCAGCGTTCCCGCGGCCATGATGACGAGAGCGAGCCGTTTCATGATGGACCTCCTTAGTTGTATCGACTCGCTACTATCGACTCGATGTCACCTTGTCAAGCCCCCCGCGACCGGTTACGGTGACACGGTGACACACGAGTGGTTCGACCCCTTCGAACGCCTGGCCACCGTCCTCGAGGCGGAGATGCGAACGGCCGCCGCCGCCGAAGGCCTGCGCCCGGTTCACCTGCGGCTCCTGTGGTACCTCGCGCGCTGCAACCGTTACTCGGACACCCCCTCGGCGGCGGGCGAGTTCCTCGGGCTGACCAAGGGCACGGTGTCGCAGTCGCTCGGCGTGCTGGTCCGGCGTCGACTGGTCCGGCGGCGGCGCGACCGGCGCGACCGGCGCCTGGTCCACCTCGCCCCGACCGCCGCCGGGCGGCGGCTCATCACCGGCCTGATGCCGCCGCAGGGCTGGGACGTGACGGACGAGGGCGACGCGGCCGCTGCGAAGGCCCTGCGGACTTTGCTCGAGCGGCTACAGGCGGCGCGGGGCCTGCGGACCTTCGGCGTCTGCCGGAGCTGCCGCTTCTTCGAGAGTGCGGACGGCGGGCGGTGCGGCCTCACCGGCGAGGCCCTCTCGGCGGACGACGCCACCCGCATCTGCCGCGAGCACGAGCCAGCCGCCAAGGGCTGAGTCGCGGGCCGCTCGCCACGACAGCGGCCGAGGAAGGCCCGGACCGGCACCGGCCGCTCGGGGGACTACTCGGCGACCTCCATCGATCCCACCACCGGTTCCTTCTGGCACACCAACGAGGTCTTCACCCAGACCGGCAACTTCCAGTGGAACACGTTCATCTGCGAGTTCACGGTCGGCACCGGCACCGTGAACGCACCCCCCACCGCGTCGTTCACCTACAGCTGCACCGACCTCGACTGCAGCTTCACCGACACCAGCACCGACAGCGACGGCACCATCACGGCGTGGAGCTGGACCTTCGGCGACCGCGGGACCTCGTCGGCGCAGAACCCCACCCACACCTACGCCGCCGGCGGGACCTACACCGTCACCCTCACGGTCACCGACGACGGCGGCGCCAAGGACAGCGCGTTGCAGAACGTTACCGTGACCGCGCCGAGCAGCGGCATCACCCTGACCGCCACCGGGTACAAGGTCAAGGGTAAGCAGAAGGCCGACCTGACGTGGAGCGGCGCCACCAGCACCGATGTCGACGTCTACCGCGACGGCGCGGTCATCGCCACGACCGCCAACGACGGTTTCTACACCGACAACATCGACAACCGCGGCGGCGGCACCTACGTCTACAAGGTCTGCGAGGCGGGCACCAGCGTGTGCTCCAGCGACGCGACGGTCAGCTTCTGACCACCGGCTCACATCCAACGACAACACGGCCGCCCCCGGGGGCGGCCTTATTCTCGCCGCTGCAGCGTGCGTTTCCACGAACGGCGGTCGATCGCGGCCAACAACGCTAAGATGCTAAGCCAGGCACCGTCTCCCGCCCCCGCATTGTCATTGCGAGGAGCCGGGCGCAGCCCGGCGACGTGGCAATCCCCTCACG
>CAZXXL010000221.1:0-5031 GCA_964644635.1 uncultured Thermoanaerobaculia bacterium
TATCGTGTCACCGAAGCTTCGTCCACGGCCGTGGATGGAACCGGCCCCTGGGAGCGTCCCCCCGTCCCGCCACAGGACCGCTGGTTGAGAGCACCCTTCTCCGTGGCGGTGTCCGATCGTGATGAGGTCCCGTCGCTCGGGCCTTTGGCGGCCCCTCGCTCGGGACGCCGTTCGACAGCGGGAAGAGGAGCTTCCCTGTCTCACGGCGCTTCGGCGCTTCGCTCCTCGCAATGACAAGGGAAGGAGGCGGAGCGCGCTCCTGGGTGCTCCGGGAGACGCCCGGCGCCGGCAGGCCTACCGCGCCGCGGTCTCAGGAGATTGGGGAAGGTCCAGGTTTTTCATGCCCTCATTCCAGGGCCACCGGGAGGACGGTGCGCGGGTCCCCGGTGGAGCGGTCGACCACGGAGCCGTAGACGGCCACCGGTCCGCCCACGGTCACGGCCAGGTCGAAGCGCTGCGGCGCCAGGCACACGGCGGGCTTCGCGCCCGCGGGCACGAGGTGCAGCTGCCGCCAGCCGTGACCCGGAATGTCGATCTTCGCCGGCAGGTCGACCGCTCCGCCGTCCACGATCACCGCCCCGGCGGCGGCTCCCCCCGAGACGGCGAGGCTCACCGTCACCGGCTCGTCGCCGGGGTTGGCGAAGCCCACGTAGCTGTCGAAGGCCGGCGGCCCGCAGGCGTTGGGGTGCCAGATCATGCCCGGCAGCAACAGGGTCGTTCCCCCGGCCGGCAGGGAGTCGATCTCCACCGCCGGGACGTCCTGGCCGAAACCCTCCAGCGGCCCGCTCTCCGGCACGCCGACGTCGCGCACATTGGTGACGCGGGTCCTCACCGCCACGGGGCCGTCGGCGTCGAGCAGCAGGGCGCCCACCGCCCGGTCCGGACACTCGAGGTCCATGGCCACGTCGAACGGCCGCCACACGATGGTGGCCCCGGGCGGGACCTCGACCGGCCGCAGCGGCGGGAGGCAGGGATGGGTGAGCACCATCGCGCCCGGCAGGAAGGCGGGCGGGTTCACCGTCACCGTCGTCCCGGTGGGGTTGGTCAGCACGAGCTCCGTGTACCAGAGGTTGCCGTCGGCCCCGGGCCAGGCGTAGGTGAAGACGGGCACCACGAGCCCGCCGGCCGACGCCGCGGCCGCCACGGCGAGGCCGGCCGCGGCCAGGACCGCCATCTTCCATCGCAGCTGTCTCATGGCTTTGACTCCCCCGCCGGACGCCCTTCGGCGCCCGGCGGCGTGTGTTCGAGCTCCCACAGGTAGCAGTACTTCAAGAGCACCGACACGTACGCGCTGCCGGCGGCGATCAGCCCCGGCACGCCGTCGAGAAACCCGCCCTGGAGCACGTAAAGCCGCAGCACCCGCGCCACCGGGCTCAACACCAGCTTGGCCACCCCGGAACGCCGGCCCCGCCGGTGGTACGACTCCGCCGACGTCTTCGCGTACCGGACGAGGCGGGTGAAGTGATCGTCGAGATCGGCGTAGGAGTGATGCTCCAGGAAGCCCTTCTTCAGCTTGCGGACGCTCCCCGTGATGCGCAGCGAGTCGTGGGGATCGTAGCCGCCCCAGGCGGGGGAGGCTTGCCTTCGCACCAGCCGCAACTTCCAGTCCGGCTGCCACATGTGCTCGAGCCGCCTGCCCAGGTAGACCATCCGCCGGTTGACCAGGTACCCGTCGGCCGCCGGCGAGCGCACCGCATCGACGATGGCGGCCTTCAGATCGGGCGAGACGACCTCGTCGCAGTCGAGCGCCAGGATCCACGGCTGGGAGCACTTCGCCAGGGCCGAGTTCTTCTGGGCGATGTGGCCCTTCCAGTCCTCCTCGAAGACCTTCGCGCCGGCGGCGGCGGCGATCTCCCGCGTGCGGTCGGTGGAGTGCGAGTCCACGACGATGATCTCCGCCGCGATGTCGCGAACCGCCTCCAGGGTCCGCCCGACGATCCGCTCCTCGTTGAAGGAGATCATCGATACCGAGAGGGGAAGCTCCATGGTCCACCAGCCTTCGCGTCGGTTTCCGGCGTCGCCGTCTCAGTGTACCAGCCCGGCCGGTGCCGGTGGCGGCACCGCGTGTCGCCGGTCACGCCGAACTCCAGGCGCATCACCGGAGCCGGCCCGGGCGGCGGCTATACTGCCTGGGATGCGCGTCCTCCTCGTGGTCTCGTCCCACCGCTACACCGGCGCCGCCGCCGCCGCCGAGCACTACTGCCGCGCCCTGCAGGCCGCGGGAGCGGATGCCGAGCTCCTGTTCATCGGCGGGGACAACCTCGAGGAGCGCCTGCGCGGGTTCGAGTGGGCCCTTCCCCTGCTCCGCAAGGAGCGCTCCCCGGCCCGGCTCCGCACCAACCTGGACGCCATCCGGGCCCGTGCGGCCGCGGCCGACGCCGTGATCTGCCACCTCCCCCACGACCACACCCTGTGCCGCCTGGCCGGCGTTCACCGCCTCGCGCCCCTGGTCCGCAACTTCCGCAACCCCAAGCACGTGCGGGGCGGCCTGCTCGAGCGCCGGCTGAACCGCACCCTCTCGGGCGCGCTCTTCGCCAACCGGCAGATGCTGGATCGTTTCGACGCCGCGGCCACGCGGCCCGTGCCCACCGCGGCCTTCCCGGTGCCGCTCGAGGAACGGTTCCGTCCCGGCGCGGGCGGCGCCCGGTGGCGGCGCGAGCTCAGGATCGCCCCATCCTCCCCGGTGCTGGGCATGGTGGGCAAGCTGGCGCGGGGGCGCGGCTTCGACACGCTCCTCGAGACCGCGGCCGGGGTCGGCGGCGACCTGCACGTCATCGTGGTCGGGCACGGGGAGGCCCGCCCAGCGCTCGAGGCCCTGGCCACCTCCCTGGGCCTGTCGCCGCGCGTCCACTGGCTGGGGTACCGCGGCCGCGAGCTTCCCGGCCTCTACGCGGCCATGGACGTCGTCCTCTTCCCCACCGCCGGCTCCGACCACGGCCACCGGGCCGTCTCGGAGGCCCAGGGCTGCGGCCGGCCGGTGGTGGCCGCCGACCTGCCCGGGGTGGCCGACCTCATCGAGGACGGCGTCACGGGGCGGATCGTTCCCGGATCGGTCCGGGATCTGGCCGCGGCCGTGGCGGCCCTCCTCGCCGATCCCGCCGTGGCGCGCCGCCTGGGCGATGCGGCGGCGGCTGCCGTCGCCCCGCGCCGCTTCCCGGCCGTGGGCCGGCGTCTGGCGGCGTTCCTGGAAGGGCTCGCCGGGCCGCCCGCCGTGTGATACCATTCTTCCATCGACAGCATCGGAAAAGGGAGGTCTCTCATGAGAATGACGGGATGTTTTGCCGTCTCCGCATGTCTCGCTGCCCTCGTCGGCGTCACCGGCCTCGGCCACGCCGCCCAGCGGGTGTCATCCCCACAGGTGCCGGGCATGCTGCCCCGGGACGTGCTCGAGGAATTCGCGGGCCGGACCCTGCCCCCGCTGGAGGAGCTGGCGAGGAGCGGCCGCCTGGGGCTGGCCCAGGCCGCCATTGCCCAGTCGTCTTCTCCCAACGAGCAGGGATACGTCACCGAGTGGCTGAGCCACTGGACTTTCCTCCACGGCACCCTGAACACCGATCTCGCCGGTGAGGCCGGGCTCCAGCCCGTATGCGGCAACCAGCCCATCTCCAGCGCCGAGAACGCGCCGCGGCTCTACCGTTCCTATTCCTCGTCCGGATCCATATACAGCTCCAGCTCCAACGTGCCTCTCGACACCGCGACCTGCTCGAAGGACTTCACGAACCTCGTCAAGTACTTCGAGACCCAGGTCTGGTCCAACTGGGACCGGGATGCCGTCATGTACGTCGGTGCCGACGGCGGCATCCGGGTCTGGCTCAACGGGAGCGAGGTGCTGAACCAGGGCGGTCCGGCCGACTACACCGAAGACCAGTACCACGTCACGGTGTCCCTGAAGAAGGGCTGGAACTTCATCGTCGTCAAGAGCTACATCCCGGACATCACGCCGCCGGAGGGCCAGACCTACCTCTCCAAGCGCTGGTTGCTGCGCTTCACAGCCGCCGACGGCTCGACCGCGCTCAACCTCGACCAGGCCGTCGACGGCTGGTGCTCGCGGGAAGACGCTCCCTACGGCTGGGTGTACACGGACAGCGTCGCGCACATCGGCGGCGTCGGCAGCACCTGGCGGAGCGACCTGCGCCTCACCAACCCCTACGTCCACCCCCTCCGCCTCACCATCGAGTACACGCACGAGGGCGGATTCAGCGCGGCCGGGATCTCGGCCCAGGCGGCGGACGCCCCGGTCGCCCAGACCCTGGCTCCCGACAAGACCGTGACCGTCACCCTCGCCCCCTACCAGACGCGGATCTTTCGCGACGTCCTGCCCACGCTGCTGGGCATCTCCGGCGACGAAAAAGGCATGATCGCCATCCGCGGTTACTACTACTGGGACGCCAAGAATTACGACACGGTGAACCTAAGGACCTACAACCTGTCCTCCGCCGGCACCTTCGGAACGACGGTTCCGTTCTATTACCTCTGGGACGGATACACGGGCGGAACCCAGGCCATGCTCGGCCTCCGCAATGGGCCTGACTTCCGGACCAACCTGGCCTGCGTGCCCACCGGCGAGGCCGGCTCCAGCGTCGACCTGACGCTCAAGATCTGGGATCCCCCTTCCGGGACGGTCCACGAGAAGTCGTTCACCGGCCACGGGTACTTCCAGATCAACGACATCTTCAAGAAGCTGGGGGCCGAGTCGCTGGTGACCTCCGTGGCGATCGCCTACGTCAGCTGGAGCTCTCAACCGGGCAATCCCCGCTGGGCTTGCAGCGCCACCGTCAACGACATGGGAACCTCGGATCCCGTGTACGTGCGCCGGGGATTCTACATCCCGCCGCCGGCAAGCCCTTGACGGGCGCGGCGGCGAGCGACCGGACGTGATCCGGCGGGGCGGGAGCGGAAGCTCCCGTCCCTCTTTCCCGCCCCGGCCGCCCGCGCGGCGCCGCGGTACAATCCCGCGGACGGGAGGGACGCATGCCCCTGCAGAGGATTCGGGAGGCCGCCGCGGCGGCCATCGGTGAGGCGCTTGCCGGC
>CAZXXL010000222.1:0-5004 GCA_964644635.1 uncultured Thermoanaerobaculia bacterium
GAGAAAGGAGGGGACGATGGCCTCGGCGACGGCGGTGGACTTGACGTCGGGGCCGGGCGCGGAGGAGAGCAGCCGGTGGACCACCCCGAGGCCGTACCGCCAGCCCCGGCGCGGGGGAATCACCTCACGCAGGGCGCCGTCGAAGAGCACGGCGCCGACCCGGTCGCGCCGCGCGCCGGCGAGCGCGAAGAGGCCCGACACCTCGGCGATGACGTCGTGAACGGTCATCACGCCGCTGCCGAACCGGGTGGATGCGGAGAGATCCGCCAGCAGGAGGAGGGTGAGGTCGCGCTCCTCCCGGTAGAGCTTGACGTGGAGACGGCCGGTGCGCGCGGTGACGTTCCAGTCGATGGTCCGCACGTCGTCACCGGCCCGGTACTCCCGAACCTCCTCGAACTCCAGCCCGCGCCCCTTGAACGCGCTGCTGTACTGACCGGCGAGGCCGGCGACCATGGCCTTGCGCGCCCGCACCTCCAGCCGCCGCACCTGGGCGAGGAGGTCGGCCCTGTCGGCCCCGCCGCCTCCGGGCGCGACCGGCTTTCCGAGGTAGCGGTCGAGCCAGGCTGCGGTCAACGCCATCTTCCGTTCCTCACGGCACCTCGACGGCGAGCAGGAGCCGGTCGATGATCTCGTCCGCGGTGACGTTCTCGGCATCGGCCTCGTAGCTGAGCACGAGCCGGTGGCGGAGCACCGCCGGGGCCAGCTCCTTGATGTCCTCCGGGGTCACGAAGCCGCGCCCGCGGAGCAGGGCCAGGGCCCGCGCCGCCCGGGCGAGGGCGATGGAGGCCCGCGGCGAGGCCCCGAAGTCGATCAACGGCTTGAGCTCGCCGAGACCCACGGCGTCCGGGTTCCGCGTCGCCGTCACCAGGGCCACGATGTAGGACCGGATGCGGTCGTCCACGTACACCTCGCCGACCACCGCCTCGATCTCGCGGATGTCGTCCAGGTTGGCCACGGCGCGGGGCGTGGGGAAGGCCTCGCCCAGATGCAGGCCCAGGATCCGCTGCTCGTCGGCGGGGTCCGGGTAGTCCACCAGGACCTTGAGCAGGAACCGGTCCAGCTGCGCCTCCGGCAGGGGGTAGGTTCCCTCCTGCTCGATGGGGTTCTGGGTGGCCAGGACCAGGAACGGCTCGGGCAGCGGGTAGGTCGTGTCGCCGATGGTCACCTGGCGCTCCTCCATCGCCTCCAGGAGCGCGGACTGCACCTTGGCCGGCGCGCGGTTGATCTCGTCCGCGAGCACGAGGTTGGCGAAGATGGGGCCGCGGTGGGCCACGAACTCGCCGCTCTTGGGATCGAAGACGAGGGTCCCGGTCACGTCCGCCGGCAACAGATCGGGCGTGAACTGCAGGCGCTGGAACGATCCCCGGACCACCCCGGCCAGGGTGCGGACGGTCAGGGTCTTGGCGAGCCCGGGCACGCCTTCCAGGAGCACGTGGCCGCGGCACAACAGGCCGACCAGCACGGCCTCCACCAGCCCCTCCTGGCCGAGCACGACCTCCGCCGCCGCCCGCTGGAGCTCGACCAGCCGACCGGTCGCCCACTCCACCTTCGCTTCCGTCGATTTCGCTTCCATGCAACCTCCTCTGACGAAACGCGGCAGGCACCCGCAGGGCGCACCGGCCACCCGGCCCTATGACAGCAAGGATCATGCCGGGATTGCAACGCCGAGGCCAGGTTGCAGACGGCCGAAACGGCCCGAGGTCGGGCCAGAACGGCACGACGGCACAGCACGGGGCAGCGCGGTAGAATGTGCGGGTGAACCCGCAACGGATCGGCCGGTACGAAATCCTCGACACGCTGGGTCGCGGGGCGATGGCCGTCGTCTACCTGGCGCACGACCCGGTCATCGGCCGCAAGGTGGCGCTCAAGACGCTGCGAGTCGACCTCGACACGGACCTGGCCGGTGAGTTCAAGGAACGGTTTCTCCGCGAGGCCCGGGCCGCCGGCCGCCTGAAGCATCCCGGCATCGTGACCATCCACGATGTCGGCGAGGACGCCGAGTCGGGGATGGTCTTCATCGCGATGGAGCTCATCGAGGGCCGGGACCTCAAGAGCATCCTCGGTTCGGGCACCGCGTTCAAGCCGGCGGAGGCGGCCCGCATCGTCGCCGACGTCGCCCGTGCGCTGGACTACGCCCACCGCATGGGCGTCGTTCACCGGGACATCAAGCCCGCCAACATCATGCTCACCGCCGACGGCGCGGCCATGATCACCGACTTCGGCGTCGCCCGCCTCGAATCGTCGAACCTGACGGTCGAGGGCCAGTTCATCGGCACGCCCAACTACATGTCGCCGGAACAGATCACCGGCAAGCCGGTGGACGGCAGGTCGGACGTCTTTTCCACCGGGGTGGTGCTCTTCGAGCTGCTGACCGGCGAGCGGCCCTTCCCCGGCCAGTCCATCGCCGAGGTCAGCCTGAAGATCGTCGACAGCCCGTGCCCCATCCCGTCCACCGTCCGCCCCGGCATCCCCGCGGGGTTCAATCCCGTCGTGCTGAAGTGCCTCGAGAAGGACCCGGAAAAGCGGTTCCAGACCGCCGGCGAGCTCGCCGACGTCCTCCTGGCCCTCAGCCGGACGGCTCATCCCGCACGGCGTGAGGACCCGGCCCAGACGCGGCTCGCCGCGCCGCCGGTCAGGGCCGCGGCCGCGGACGGCGAGGCCTTCGCGACTCACGTCGCCGGCGGGGAGCAGCCGGCGCCGCCCGCGGAGGCACCCGGCCCGGCCGCGGCCGGGGGGCGGCTCCGGGCCGCTGCCGCCGCCGCCCTCGGCGCCCTCGCGAACGCCCGCGGCCGCCTGGCCGCCCTGCACCTGCCGCCCGTGCTGCACCAGGAGGTGAATCCTGCCTGGGTCCTGCGCATCCTCGCCGGTTGGGCGTTGCTGTGGGCGGCGGTGGTCACCGTACTGGCGTTACGGGTCCCCGGAGCGCCGCCGCCGGCCCCGCCGCCGGCACAGACCGCGACCCTGCGGGCCCTCGGGCTCGAGCTCCGCGCCGCCGCGGCTGCGCTCGAGGCCGATCAACCGGAGCGGGCGCTGGCGCTCGCCCGGGCGGTCGTCGACCAGGCGCCGGCGTCCCCGGCCGCCCGGCGCATCGTGCGCACCGCCGAGGCCCGCTTGCGCGCCCGGCGGGCCGCCAGCGAGGCCCACCGGCGGGCGGAGGCGCTCGTCCGGGAGGGGCGCAAGCTGTACCGGAGCGGCCGGTACCGTTCGGCCGCCGCACGGTTCAAGCGGGCGCTGGCCGTCGAGCCCGACAACGAGCTCGCGGCCAGCTTCCTCGACCTGGCCAGGGCCCGGGGCCGCAGGCGGAGCACCGGGCGACGCCCGACGGCCAGAGCGCCGTCCGCCGGGGCGGCCCCCCGGCGGACGGGCGGGAAGGCGGCGGTGCGTCCCGGGTTCGCGCGCCTCACGGTCTCGTTCAACTCGCCCATCAACGCCGGGACGATCCTCGTGACCATGGACGGAGCGACCCTCCTCCAGGAGCCCTTCGATTTCACGCGGCGGGTCTTCCTCGGCTTCAAGAAGAAGGGGACGGGCCTCGTCCGCAGGACCGTTCTCGCGCCGTCCGGCCGGCACACCCTGGGGGTGCAGCTCTCCGACGCCGAGCGCGGTCCCCTCGGCTTCGCGAGCTTCACCAAGACCCTGGAGCCGGGCTCCGAGTGGACCCTGCGCATCGACCTGCCGGCCGGGGACGCGAAGGCGTCGTTCTTCCTCGTCCAGGCCCACCGCGCTGGCTCGTGAGCGTGGCCCGTTGAGCCTCCGATACCTGCGCATCAGAACGCCGTGGGGGCGGCTCGAGCTGGCCGGCGGAAGCCGGGCCGGCGAGGGCACCGTCATCCTCCTGCCCCAGCTCCGCCTCGCCCTCGACGCCGGGCGTCCCCACCGGCGGCTGCCCGGGATGTCCACCGTCTTCATCAGCCACGGTCACATGGACCACCTGGGCGGCCTGGGCCCGTGGGCCAGCCAGCGTTTTCTCAACGCCATGGGCCCGGGGACGGTGATCGCGCCGGAGCCGATCGCGGACGGCGTCCGCGACCTCCTGCAGACCTTCGGCCGCCTGGAGGGAGGACGGCCGTACGAGGTCGTCGTCCGCCCCGTGGCCGCGGGCGACCGCCACGCCCTCCGCCCGGACCTCGAGCTCGATTTCTTCGCAACCGACCACTGGGTGCCCACGCTCGGCTGCCTCCTCGTCTGGCGGCGCAGGCGGCTCCGCCGGGAGCTCGCCGGGCTGTCCCGGGAGGCCATCATCCGCATGCGGGAGGCCGGCGAGCCCGTGACCGAGACCGTCCCGGTGCCCCTGCTCGCCTACTGCGCCGACACCGGGCCCGGGCTTTTCGCAGACCACCCCGAGGTCCTGGCGGCCGAGATCGTCCTCATCGAGGCCTCGTTCTTCGCCCCGGCCGACAAGGACCGCGCCAGGAAGTACGGCCACATGCACCTGGACGACCTCCTCGAGCACCGGGCGGCCTTCCACTGCCGTCATCTCGTGCTCCTCCACCCCTCCCGCCGCTACCGCCTTCCCGAGGTGGAGACGCTCATCGCCGAGCGCCTGGCGCCGGCGTTCGGCTGCCAACTCCACCACCTCGCCACCGAGTGGGAGTGAGATCCCTCCCGGGCCATCCCGCGTGGGCTTGGACCTCTTCCGAGACTTCTGAGACCGGGATCTCGTCGACGATCGGCCGCCGGGTGGCTCCCGGAGCAGGCGCGCAACCTGAGAAACGTCGCAAAGCAAAATCGACACGGCGCGGCGCCGCGCCTGACCACCCCGGAGGGCGCTCCAGAGCTGTTAGGGGTCGCCACGTCGCCGCGCTCCGCCCGGTCCCCTTCGTCGCTTCGCTCCTCGGGATGGCGTGCGCGCAGGCGAAGCTCCGCCTCGCGCGCTGACGCCACCTTGCGATGACAGGCCGAGGAGGGTGGGAGTCGCGGGGGCGACCTCCGCCGGTCACGCCGGGGCGTCAAGGCGCCGACAGCGACGAGCGTCGGACGAGCGTCGTCGATCCACGGGCAGCG
>CAZXXL010000223.1:0-4990 GCA_964644635.1 uncultured Thermoanaerobaculia bacterium
GGCGGCCTCGATCTCCTCCATGGCGGCGTCGAGGGTGGCCTGGTAGAGGGAGGCCTGCTCCCGGGTCAGGGTGCACGCCGAGCGGAGCACGATGCGCGGTGGCAGGTCGGGCGCGACGGCCGGGTCGTCCTTGGTGCGGCGGAGAATGAAGGGGGAGGTCAGGCGCCGGAGACGGCCCAGGGCCTCGGGGTCGCGGAACCGTTCCACCGGCGTGGCGATGTCCTTCTTGAATCGCGTCACCCCGCCCAAAAGACCGGGATTGATGAAGGCGAAGATGGACCAGAGGTCGGTCAGGCGGTTCTCCACCGGGGTACCCGTCAGGGCGATCCGGTGCCGGGCCGAAAGCCCGCGGGCGGCCGCGGCCACCTTGGACCGGTGATTCTTGATGAACTGGGCCTCGTCCAGAACGGCCACATCCCAAGAGATGGAGGCAAGCTTCTTTGCGTCCGAGCGGAGCACGCCGTAACTCGTGACGACCACGCCCCCCGCTCCCACCGCGGCCAGGAGCTCTTTGGCCGTCCTCCTACGCTCGGGGCCGTGGTGGACCCACACCCGGATCCCCGGCGCGAACCGGCCGAGCTCCCGCTCCCAGTTGCCTACCACGGAGGTGGGGCAGACCAGGAGGGACGGCGCCTCGGAGCCTTCCCGCGCGCGCAGGAGGAGGTAGGCGATCACCTGGATGGTCTTGCCGAGCCCCATGTCGTCGGCCAGGCAGGCCCCCAGGCCGAGGCGCCCCAGCTGCGCGAGCCACGCCGTGCCCACCTCCTGGTAGGGCCGGAGGGTGCCGCCAAACCCGGGGACCCGGGAAACCCGCCGGGCCGCTCCCGCCCGCAGCTCAGCCAGGGTCTCGAGCAGCGCGTCCTCCTGAAGGGCGAGCTCGCCTCTGGTGCCGCCGGGTCCTTCGGCCTCTCCCGACAACACCGCCCGCAGGGCTGCGGCGCCCTCCAGAATCTCGGGCGGCCGCTGGAGGAGATCGACCATGGACGCCAGCTCGGCGGGATCCACCAGGAGCCACTGGTCCCGCCACCTGACCAGCTCCCGCTTCGCCTCGGCCAGGGATCGAAGCTCGTCCAGCGAGATCGGCTCGTCACCGAGGGCGGCCTCCCAGCGGACGGACAACACCTGGGCGAGGCCGAAGCGCGCCCCGGCCTCGTTGCCCTCGCCCGAGCTCGTGGACCGCCCGCGCAGCCGGGCGCGGAGCCGCTGCCGCCCGGCGATGCTGAGCTCCGGTGGCACGTGGAGCGGGATGCCCGAGGCGTCGAGCAGCAGCGCGCCCTCCCGGACCAGGTCCACCACCTGCTCTGGAGTGAGCGCCAGCCCGGACGGAGTCGGCTCCTCCAGGCACGGCTCCAGCGGCGGCCACAGCCGGCACGCCCGGTCGATCTCCAACAGGAGCGTCTCGGCCACGTCCGGCGCTAGGCCCAGGATCGCCTTGGCCGCCGGGGCATCGCCCTTCCACAGCTCGGCCGCCTCCACCCGGAGGCTGGGATCGCCGGCCGCCTCCACCACCAGGACCAGGGGCCAGCGGTCCTCGGCACCCGGAGAGGGCAGCTCGAGCCGCAATCCGAGCCGGACCGGCCGTTCCGCCGGCCCCCCGAGACCTGGGGCCACCCATTGCCGCAGCAGGTCCGGGAGGCGGTCCTCCACCGTGGCCGTCACGGATATCGCTCCGTCGCCCGGACCCAGGGCCGTCGCCAGGCGTGCGGTCCAGGAGCGTCTCGCGGTGGCGGTGCGCGTTCTCATGTGGGGGCGAACCAGGAGATCCACCGCGGCGTCGAGGAAGCGCCGGACGGCCACGGGCGCGGTCATCAGGCGGGGCGCCTCCAGCGGCGATCCCGGCTCCGGCCAGGCCCGGGCCGTCGGCGGCAGCGCCTTGGCCAGGGCCTCCAGGCGGGCGCGGTCGCGGGGACCCAGAACGGCGCGCCACCGGGCGCGTGGCGAACCGCTCTCGTGCTCGATCCACGGCGCAACCTGTTGAGCGGCCACCAGCTCCACCGCCAGCTTGGCCACCGAGGACCAGAGGGAAAGCGAGCGGGACAGGCCACGCGACGGCCCGCCGTCGAGCGGCAGATCCACGAGGCGCGGCAGAAGCTCCTCCAGGGGAACCCGGCGGCCCTGGAGCCTGGTCACCACCAGCCGCCCGGAGGCAGATCCGTCCACCCATGCCGCCGGCACGGCCAGGCGCTCCCGGCGGGATCTTCCCGGCAGCGCACGCCGCCGGTGCCGAGCCCCCTCCGGCGCATCGCGCCCCGGCGGCCGCCACAGGAAGAGCCCCGGCCCGGCGCCGGGAATGAAGGTCGCTTCCATGTGCGGCGGGAAGGCAGGCATCGTCTCCACGGTCGGCGCATGGTAGCAACCGGCGACGGAAGACTTCAAACCCGACGGCGTGGGGGACGAACGGTACGAGCGACGGCACAAGGCGAGAAGCCTCGGGACGGCAGGCACCATCCCGACAAGCCGCGCCGGCGCAGCGAGGGGTAAAGAGCGTGGGTCGCGCCATCCCTACCTTCGGAGGCCGGGTCGCCTCGGTCGACGCGCCGCGAGCAACGGCACGTCCATCGCTGCAACCGGCGCCTCGACCTTCACCACCGGACGAATCTGTCCGCCGCCACGGAGCGCCCACCGGCGGGCCTCCTCCTCAACAATGCTAAGATGCTAAGCCTGGCACCGGGGGGTGAGGTCGCGGTCGGGGCGGCGTGGGCTTGCCTTGGGCGGTGGAAGGCGGCAGAATCACCGCGTGCCGAGGCCACTCATCGTCCAAGGCGACGGGACGCTCCTGCTTGAGGTGGACGCCGCCGGTGCCGAGGCTGCGCGCAGCGAAGTCTCCCGCTTCGCGGAGCTTGTCAAGGCGCCTGACCACGTCCACACCTTCCAGCTCACGCCGCTCTCCATCTGGAACGCGGCAGCGTCGGGGATGAGCCCGGCCGAAATCGTTGCGACGCTGGAGCGGTGGTCCCGGTACGACATCCACCCGGCGCTGCTCCGGCGAGTGCACGACCTCGCCTCGCGCTATGGACGGTTGCGCCTCGAGCCGGCCGGCCACAACGTGCTCCGGCTGACTGCGGACGAACCCGAGCTGCTCGAGTCCGTCGCCTCTGAGCCCGCGGTGGGCCGCCACCTCGCGGCGCGGGTCGGCGGCGGCTGGATCCTGTCCGCCGACCGCCGCGGTCGGCTCAAGAGCGCCTTGGTTCGGGCCGGCTGGCCCGCCCGCGACCTCGTGGGCTACCTGCCGGGGGCACCGCTCCCCTTTGCGCTGCGCGGCACCACAGCGGCCGGGCGTCCGTTCCGGCTCCGCCGCTACCAGCGCCTCGCGGTGGATTCGTTCCTCGCCAGTGGCGAGGGGGTGGTGGTGTTACCGTGCGGCGCGGGCAAGACGGCCGTGGGGATGGCCGTCATGTCCGCGTTGGGCTTCCGGGCGCTAGTGCTTGTCACGTCCGTTACCGCGGCGCAGCAGTGGCGCGCAGAGCTCCTCGACAAGACCACCCTCGAGCCGGGGGACATCGGCCTCTACACCGGCCGCGAGAAGCAGGTGCGACCGGTCACCATTGCCACCTACCAGGTGCTGACCTACCGCAACCGGCGGAACGAGCCGATGCGCCACCTGGAGCTCATGCGGCGAGAGGAGTGGGGGCTCGTGGTCTACGACGAAGTCCACGTACTGCCGGCGCCGGTGTTCCAGGCCACGGCCGAGATCCAGGCGCGGCGGCGCCTGGGGCTTTCAGCCACCCTGGTCCGCGAGGACGGGCTCGAGCACGAGGTGTTCGCACTGGTGGGACCGAAGCGCTTTGACGTGCCGTGGCGCGAGCTGGAGGCCGAAGGGTGGATCGCCACCGCCCGCTGTATCGAGGTCCGGGTGCCGACGGACGCGGTGCTGCGCGCCGCCCACCTCAGGGCACCGGCCCGGCGCCGGCCGCGTATCGCCGCCGACAACCCGGCCAAGGAGCCGCTGGTGGAGCGCATTCTTGAGCGTCACGCCGGCCGGCCGGCTCTTGTGATCGGGACGTACGTGGAGCAGCTGGAAAGGATCGCGGCGCGGTTGGGGCTCCCCTGCGTCACCGGGGCGACGCCGCAACAGCGGCGAGACGCTCTGTACGCGGACTTCCGAGCTGGGAGAATTCCGGCGCTGGTGGTCTCCAAGGTCGCCAATTATGCCGTGGACCTGCCCGACGCCGCGCTCGCGGTGCAGGTCTCGGGATCTTTCGGCTCCCGCCAGGAGGAGGCGCAGCGGCTCGGCCGCTTGCTACGGCCCAAGGCCGGCGCCAACCAGGCGCTGTTCTACACACTCGTGAGCGACGAGACGGTGGAGCTGGAGTTTGGCATGCGCCGGCACCGATTCCTGGTGCAGCAGGGTTACGAGTACGAGATCGTGGATGCCGAGAACGTGGGGGGTGCGACATGACGCGGAGAGGTCGCCGGCGCTCCGGTGGGGAGGTCCCGGCGCCGCACCAGGTGTACGCCGGGCTGACCTTCCTCGAAGCGGAGCCCGAGCTCGTGGAGCAATTGGCGGCGAGCCCGCGCCTGCTGGCGCTGGGCGTTTTCCGCTTCGAGGAACGGATTCTGGCTCTGCCGGACGCCGCCGCCGCAGAGGTGGAGCGGGAGCTCGCGGCCCAGGGCATCGTACCGCGGAAGGCGTGATGAGCATCGCACGATCGCCTGCCGAGCTCGCTCGTGCGCTGGAGACGTTGCCGCGCAGGGAAGTGCTCCGCGGCATGCGGGTGTGGGAGAAGGCGGCGGGGGAGGAGATCGGAACCACGCGCAAGGCCGTCATCGTGGGGCGCATCAGCCGGTGGGTCTTCGATCCCTCGATCGCCGGCCGCCTCGTGGACTCGCTCAGGCCCGAGATGAGGACTGTCCTCGGCCTGGCCAACGCCATGAATGGGCGGAGCTTCGTTGAGATGCTGTGCGCGGGCGCGGCACTCGGCTACGGCGATCTGCTGGAGGCCACAGAGCGGTGCGCCATTCTCGGTCTCGTGGTCCCGGTCGGCGAGTG
>CAZXXL010000224.1:0-4958 GCA_964644635.1 uncultured Thermoanaerobaculia bacterium
GTCCAGGTGGACCCGCCCAAGGGCGCCAACGCCGGGCGCATCCTCGCCGCCGCCCGGCGCATGGCCGCCGACGGGCGGGTCGACGCCGTGGACATCAACTCCAACCCCCTCGCCCGCCTGCGCATGGACTCCCTGTGGCTGGCGGCCGAGATCCAGCGCGAGACCGGCCTGGAGACCGTCCCCCACGTCACCCCGCGCGACGCATCCCTGATGGGGCTCGAGGCCCAGCTCCTCGGCGCCTGGCACGCCGGCATCCGCAACCTGCTGGCCATCAGCGGCGACCCGTCGCTGCTCGGCGACTACCCGGGCCAGCTCGACGTCAACCAGGTGGACATCTTCGAGCTGGTGCGCGCCCTCACCCGGCTCGCCGAAGGCGTGGACTGGACCGGCAACCCCATCGGCGATCCGCCCGCCTTCCACGTCGGCGTCGCCGTCAACCCCAACGCCGCCGACCTCGCCCAGGAGGCCGACCGCCTCCGGCGTAAGGTGGACGCCGGGGCCCGCTTCACCATGAGCCAGGCCTTCTTCGAGTGGGCGCCGTGGGAGCGGCTCGCGGAGCAGTTCGGGGGATCCCTCCCGGTCCCGGCGCTGGTCCCCATCTGGCCGCTCACCTCGTTCAAGCTCGCCCTCCGGCTGCACTACGAGGTGCCCGGCATCGTCGTCCCGGAGGACCTGCTGCGGCGCCTGGACGAGGCCGGCGCCGGGGCCGCCGATCTCGGCCGCGAGCACGCCCTCACCATGCTCGCCGAGGCGCCCGCGCACGCCCAGGGCGTGTACATGATCGCCCCGTTCAAGAATCCCGAGACTATCCTCGAGCTGCTCGACGCCTGAGGGGAATATCCCCGGCGGGCTGGCGTAGAATCCCACGTGAGCACCGCGATGACGCTGTCAGCGCCCCAGGCGCCAGTCGAGCAGGCACGACTGATCGGCCTCGCCCAGGAGGGTGACCGGGCCGCCCTCGAGGAGCTCGCCCGGCGCGCCCGCAGGCTGGCCTACACCGTGGCCCTCGGCCTCACCGGTAACCGCGAGGACGCCGCCGACCTCACCCAGGACGCCATGGTCCGTTTCTTCAACGCCCTGGGGCGTTTCGACCGCGGCCGGCCGCTCAAGCCGTGGCTGTTGCGCATCGTCCGCAACCTCTACCGCGACCGCATGCGCCGGCGCCGTGTCCGCCGCGTCACCGCCCTCGAGGAGATCACCGAGGCCACCGGGAACGACCCCGTGGAGGAGTCGCCCGGTCCCGAGGCGCTGGCCAGCCGGAGGGAGCTCCAGCGCCTGGTCTGGGCCGCGCTCCAGGAGCTGCCCGATCACTACCGGGAGGTCATCGTTCTCCGCGACTACCACGGCCTCGCCTACGCCGAGATCGCCAGGGTCCTGCGCCTGCCCCGGGGAACCATCATGTCCCGGCTGCACCGCGGCCGGCGGATGCTGCGCCGGAGGGTGCTCGAATCCTCCGGCGGGCCGTCCCGCGAAGGGGGGAAGGGCCGATGACCGAGCGTTGCCCCACCGGGTTCGACGAGAGGCTCATCAGCGCCTTCCTCGACGGCGAGCTCACCCAGGCCGACGGGCAGAGGGTCCGCGTCCACCTCGAGGACTGCGTCCACTGCCGGCGGCTCTACGACGACCTTCGCGCCATCCGGGAGGCTGCCATGACCACGCGTTTCACCGTCCCGCCCGACGACCAGTGGGACGAGCGCCCCAGGACCGCGGCCAGCCGGACCTTCCGGCTGCTCGGCTGGTGGCTGGCCGTTCCCTGGCTGGTCCTGGTGCTCGGCTACGGCCTCTGGGAGGCCTGGCGCGGCGCCGCCGGGGCCCTCGACCGGGTGCTCGTCTTCGGCGGCATCGCCGCCGCGGCGCTCCTGCTCGGCTCCGCCGTCCTCGACCGTCTCCGCGACCTGCGTTCCGACCCCTACCGGGAGGTGAAGAAATGATCGTCACCACCACCGACTCCATCGCCGGCAAGCGCATCGTCCGCACCCTCGGCCTGGCCCGCGGCAACACCATCCGCGCCCGGCCCATCGGCAAGGACATCATGGCCTGGATGCGCAACCTGGTGGGCGGCGAGGTCAAGGAGTACACCAAGATGCTCGCCGAGTCCCGCGAGCAGGCGCTGGACCGCATGGTCGAGGAGGCCCGGGAGCTCGGCGCCAACGCCGTCGTGTCGGTCCGCTTCATGACCTCCGAGATCATGCAGGGCGCCGCCGAGCTCCTCGCCTACGGCACCGCCGTCGTCGTCGAGGACGAATAAGCGACGCCCGAGCCTACCGGCCCGCCCCGGCGGCCGGCGCCGGCGCCTTCACCCCCAGCCGGTCGAGCTCCTCCTGCACCGCCCGCTCCAGCGCCTCGTACGGCTGGGCCCCGCGAAGCATGCGGCCGTCGATGAAGAAGGTCGGCGTGCCGTTGACCCCGAGCTGCCGCGCCTGCTTGAGCTGCGCGTTCATCCGCTGCAGCTCCTTGTGCCCGCCGACGCAGGCCTTGAACTTCGCCGCGTCGAGACCGACGTCCTTGGCCGCCGCCTCCAGGGAGGCGTCGGACAGGTCCTTCTGGTGGGCGAAGAGCCAGTCGTGCATCTCCCAGAACTTGCCCTGCTCGTCGGCGCAGAGGGCCGCCTCGGCCGCCGCCTTCGCCCGCGAGTGGATCGGCAGCGGCGAGTTCTTGAACACCAGCCGCACCTGGGTGGGGTAACGCTCGAGCAACTTCTTCAGCGACTCCTGCACCCGCGCGCAGTAGGGGCACTGGAAGTCCGAGAACTCCACGATGGTCACCGGGGCGTCCGCCGGCCCGCGGACCGGGTCGTCCGGGTCCACCGTCACCGGGAGCACCGGGGGCTGGATCAGGATCTTCACGTGGGCCTTGGCCAGGAGCTCCTTACGAAACGCCGCCCGGAGCTGATTCTCCTGCTGCTGCTTCAGCGCCCGGACGATCTGACCCCGCGCCGTCTTGTCATCCTTGGCGAGCCGGCTGCGGTACGTCTTCATCAGCTGGTCCACCCGCGCCGCGGGCGGCTCCTTCAGCCGCGAGGTGATCGCCTCCTGGATGAGCTGGTCCGGCGTCTTGCCCTCCTTCGCGGCTTCCTGCTCCACCAGGCGGTCGAAGATCATGTCCTTCAGCGCCCGCACCTTGACGTCGTATTCCTGCTGCCGCAGCCGGATCAGCTGCGGGCCCGCCGCCTCCTCGAGCTCCCGGCTCGAGATGGCGCCGCCGTCGAACACCGCCACCGGCCGGGACCCGGGCGCCGCCTGTTCCGCCGCCGCCTCCCCCTTCGCAGCCTGCTCGGCCTGGGCCGCCGCCGTCCCCGGCATCGTCAACCAGGCGGCCGCCATCGCCGCCGTCACCATCCACACACGTCCACTGAGCTTCATGAGTCCTCCACTTCGTATCCCGCTCATCATACAGCGGCCCGGGGCCTCCCGGGCGTTCACGGTGACCGCGACACGGTCCGGTCCCGGCTCCGGTACGGAAGGACTCGGACCGTCGTCACGATCCCGCTTCCGCCAGTCGGCGGGCCAGGTCTCGCACGGGGACGGCTTCGATTTCCGGCGTCAGCGGAAAGGTCTCGGCGCCGGGATAGACGACGAATCGGCGCTCGGGCTGGAGGTCGGCGCATGCCGAGTGGAAGCCCCGTTCGGGGCGGGGCGCCAGGCTTCGTTTGATCTCGACCGCCCACAGCCGTCCGCCGGGAAAATGCAGCAGCAGATCGATCTCGGCCCCACCGCCGGTCCGGTAGAAGTACCCGTGCACCCCTTCGGGAGCGAGGTTCAGCAGGTTCTCGATGACGAAGCCCTCCCAGCTCGCGCCCACCACCGGGTGCGCGAGGAGGGTGTCTTCGTCTCGAATGGAAAGCAGGGCGTGGACGATCCCGCTGTCGCGCACGAACACCTTGGGCGACTTCACGAGGCGCTTGCCCAGGTTGGCGTGCCAGGCGGGAAGGCGGCGGACCAGCAGGAGATCCGTCAAGAGATCGATATAGGAGGTGGCGGTCTTGACATCCACACCGACGTTTCGGGCGAGTTGCGCCACGTTCAGCATCCCGCCCTGGTGATGGGCCATCATCGTCCAGAATCGCCGCAGCGTCTCGGCCGGTATCCGGCGGCCGAACTGGGGGATGTCCCGCTCCAGGTAGGTGCGGATGAAATCCATGCGCCAGCGCATGCTCTGCCCGTCGCTGCCGGCCAGGAAGCTGTCCGGGAATCCCCCGCGCAGCCACAACCGGTCGAGCACGCGGCGGTCTTCCGTCCCGGGAACCTCCAGCACGTCGAAGGGCGCAAGCTCCAGGTAGCTCACCCGCCCGGCCAGGGTCTCGCCCGACTGCTTCAACATCTCCAGGGACGCGGAGCCCAGAAGCAGGTAGAGCCCCGAGCGCCGCCCGGAGCGCCGCGCCCGGTCGATCAGGCCCCGCAGCGCCTCGAAGAGCCGCGGTGCGCGGTGAATCTCGTCCAGGATCACCAGGTGATCCATGCGATCGGCCAGGTAAAGCTCCGGCTCGCTCAGTCTCGCCCGGTCCGCTTCCGACTCCAGATCCAGATAAACGGCGGAACGCTTGCGCGCGATCTCGAGCGCGAGGGTGGTCTTGCCCACCTGCCGGGCCCCCACAAGCACGACCGCGGGAGCCTCTCCCACACGCTGCTCCACACGCGATGTCAGTCTTCTTTCGATCATCCTTGTAATTATGGAGGATTCTTCCATGATTTGCAAGGAACGCCGTGACACCGGGCGGCTTCGCCGCCCATGGTGGAACGGCGTCCCGAGCGAAGGCCCGCCAGGGCCGCAGCGACGGGACCCCCTCACGATCGGACACCGCGACGGAGCGCTGCCCAGCGCCCTCCACCCCCACCCTGTCATTGCGAGGAGCCGGGCGCAGCCCGGCGACGCGGCAATCCCCTCACGATCGGACACCGCCACGGAGCACCCCGGAGCGCGCTCCGACGCTGCCAGGGATTGCTTCGTCGCTTCGCTCC
>CAZXXL010000225.1:0-4899 GCA_964644635.1 uncultured Thermoanaerobaculia bacterium
AATGACGACAGCCATTCCCCGCCTACGCGTGTGCCCACAGCTGTGGAACGCCGGTAGGCGTAGTCCCCGGAAACCGCGACATCCTCGGCTATTCCACCGGTCGCGTAGGAGCCAGCGGATGAAGGGCTGGTGGGTGTGCTCACGTCGATGATTTGGAGGCCGGAGGACCAGTCCGCCACGTAGGCGATGGTCCCAGAAACTGCGACACCGTACGCGTTACCCGGCGTGACCAAGGATCCGGCCTGGGACGGGCTCCTGGGATCCGAGATGTCGACGACCACAAGGCCGGAGCCAAACCCTGCAACGTAGGCATAGCTCCCGGAAACCGCCACGTCATCGGACACTCCCGCGGCCACGCCGCCCAATTTGTGGGGCCGGGCCGGGTCGGTGAGATCGAGGATAAAAAGACCGGAGCCCCCATCCGCAAGCAGCACCTCGTTCCCCGGGCCGAGGGCGACACCTTAGCCGGGCTCGGGCGCCACCCAGTGGCCGACGTGCACCGGGCTCGCCGGGTTGCTCACGTCCCAGACGCCGAGCCCGTAGGCATCGGCGGTGTAGAGGTAGCTGCCGCGCAGCGCCACGTCCATGACGTTGCCCGCGTTCTCGAATCCCGACGGGTCGGCGGTCACCAGGGCGGGGCAGACCTGCGCCCGGGCGGTGCGCGCCGCCGACACGCTCACGGCGAGAAGCGCCACCCACAGCCACACGATTCGGCGATTCGAACGATGCAAGGATCTCATGGCGCGTCTCCCACGGACCCCTCCGGCTTGACCTGACGGGCCGCCGACGGCCCGCGGTGGGTCCAGGCCCGCGGGCCGGGGACTGGATGTTTGTCCGGAATGGACATCAGTCTCATGAGCAATTCTGCCGCGTATGTTGAAACCTCAGTACCACGAAGGTTATACCTCGGCCCTGGCAATGTCAATCTCATCACGTCGCCTGGAAGTTGTGTCCGTCACGTTGGCGTCACGGGCGGGGCCGGGGCCGGTCCGGTACATCGCAGCCGCCCGAAGCCCTGTGATCCGCGACACGATGCCGGAGGCCGCGGGCTGGTATCATCCCCGCGTGAGCCCTCCGGTGAGACTGCGCGTGCGGGCATGGCGCCGGTCGCTGTCGAGAGGAGGGGCGATCCTCCTCGCAGCCGGCCTGGCGTTGCAGGTCGGGGCGGCGCCTCGGCGCGATGCCGGGGAAGCGGCGTTCGCGATCCCGTCGGGAATCCGGGCCCGGCTGGCCGCGATGTCGCCCGGCGAGGAGGTCTCGCTGCCCGGCTGGCCGGTGGCGCCCGGGATCACGGCGCGTGTCCGCCTGGTGGCGCATGAAATCTATGCGCCCGAGGCCAAGATTTTCGTCGTCAAGGGCAGGCAGGTGGCCGAGGCCCCGCGCTCGTCCCGGCGCCATCTCTGGGGTGCGGCCGAGGGCGACCGCCGGATCCGCGTCATGGTCTCCGTGGATCCGCTAAGCGGAGAGGTGCACGGCTTGGTGCTCTCACCGCAGGGGAGCTTCGCCATCGAACCCGTGCCGGGCTCCCGGGGGGAGAGGGTCGAGCTGCGGGACGTGCGTCGCCGGCTCGTGGAACGGGGCGTGAGACCGCGGCTGGGGTGCGCGTTCGACGAGCTCGCCGAGCCGTTGCCATCTCCCAGCAGCAGTGCCGGGTCCGGGTCCGGGATCACGGCGCAGTCGTTGCCGTCCCTGTACACGGCGACGATTGCGGTGGACACCGACAACGAATTCATGGCGCAAAAGTTCGGCGATGACACCACGGCGGCCACGAACTACATCGCCGACCTGATCGCGGCGATGAACGTGATGTACGAGCGCGACCTGAACGTCCGCCTGCTCCAGGGAACGACGTTCCTACGGGTCTCGACGACTCCCGATCCCTACACCGTCCAGGACTCCGGCGGCGCCGGCCCGAACGAGCTCGCCGACTTCGCGGGCTACTGGTCGTCCCACTATGGGAGCATCGACCGCGCCCTGGCGATGCTGCTGTCGGGCAGGTCGCCCTCGAGCACGTCGGCCTCGGGCATCGCCTACCTGGCCGGGCTGTGCAGCACCAACTACGGCTACAGCTTCACCGAGGTTTTCAAGATCGACTACCTGGCGGGGGACGCCAAGCTGGTCGGCCACGAGCTGGGGCACAACTTCGGCTCGCCGCACACGCATTGCTACGACCCGCCGATCGATCACTGTTACAACGGCGAATCGGGGTGCTACACCGGACCGGAGGAATGCCCGGCGTCCGGTTACGGCACGGTGATGAGCTACTGCCACCTGCTTTCGGGTTGCTCCTCGATTCTCCAGTTCCATCCCACCGTCGTCAGCCGGATCGACACCTACACCACGGCGGCCGAGGGCGTGTGCCTCTTCCCGGCCTCGACGCCGGACACGACGCCGCCGGTGATCAGCGATGCCGTCTCCAAGCCGCGCATCACCACGCCGGGCCAGACGGTGACGATCACCGCCGCCGTGGTCGACGCGGACAGCGGCGTCGCCTCGGTCACGGCGACGGTGCGCGACGGCGGGGGAGCGGTGATCACGGCGTCGCCGATGGTCAACACGACGGGAGACCTTTACTCCGTTGCCGTGGACACCACCGCCTATTCGCTCGACACCTACACGGTGGACATCCAGGCCGTGGACAGCAGCCCCAGTGCCAACACGGCGACGGCCGTGGCCGCGACCAGCTTCGAGCTGCGCTCGAGCTTCCCCTGCAACATCACCATCAGCAACATCACGGTGACGGGGCCGGCCCTCTACGAGGCCTGCGGGACGATCACGTTGGGGCCCGGCGTGACCGTGACCTCGACGGGGCAGCTCACGGCTCTCGCCGGGACCCGGGTGAGCTTGACGGATGGCTGCTCGGTCGCATCCGGGGGCAGGGTGAGCGTTGGCGTCGATCCCACCCTTGATCCTTGAGCTCCGTGCAGGAAAAGCCCCCGCACGGGCGGGGGCGTGATCGTTCGAAGAGGCAGACTCTCAGTGGGTTCCGGCTTCCAGGCGGGCGATTCGGGCCTTGAGCTCCGTGATCTCCTCCTGCTGCTGCTGGACGACCTTGGTGAGGACGCCGACGATGTCCATGGTGGCGATCCCCTTGCGGTCGGCCGTGGCCACCAGGTCGGGGACGTCCTCGGCGATGAAGCCGACGTGTTTTTCCTCGGGGTTGGCCTTGTACTCGAAAGTCACCGGCTTGAGCTTCTTGAAGACATCCAGAGCCTCGTCGGCCGGCAGCTCCGTGATGTCCTTCTTGTAGGCCCGGCTGGAGGCGTTGACCCAGGTGGTGCCGGTGCAATAGGCACCTCCCGCCACCTCGAGCGGGTGGCCCGGCGTGGCGGTTCCGATGCCCACGTAGCCCCCTTGCCCTGACGGCTGACCGGCGCCGATGAAAAGTCCCGTACGAAGCGTTCCACCGGCATCCTTGGTGAAGAAACGGATGGGCAGCCGGTTGCCGTCCTGGTCGTTGTAACCGATGAAACCGAAGTAACGGTTACCGGCGGTGTTTCCCGTCGCCGCGATGAAGCGGCCGGCGAGGGTAGCGCCATCATAGTACATGTTTTCGACGTGCTTGCCGCCGGGACCATCGAGGCGGACCCTGAGGTCGGCTCCGGCAGAGCCAACTACATGTACCTTCTCGCCGGGCGTATTCGTCCCAATCCCAACGTTGCCGCTTGATTGAACCACCAACGAGGCATCTGGCGCACCGTGGAAGAGTTCAATCGGCGACGTTTCGGATCCCGTGGCGGTCTTCGTCCGGAAGAAGGTGGAGAAGCTGCTTGTCGTTAACCCGAGGTAGCCCCCGCCCGCATCTTCAAGCTTGAACGTTGGGAAGCTAGCGAGCACGTGCAGACTAAAGTTTGGCGTGCTCGTGCCGATGCCGACGTTCCCGGTCGAATCGAGGTACAGCGTGTTGCTGGGAGTGGCCTTCTCGACCATGAACGGGTTCGTGCCGGTCGTATCATCGCGGAGCCGGAACGTGCTGGTGCCCAAATCCGTCCAGAGCACCCAGGCTACAGAATCCGTGGTATCGTCCAAATAAAGTCCCGGAACACCTTCAGAATCAGAGAACCCGTACGGCACCGATGCACCATCTGCGTAGGACGCCCCGAAGTGGCCACTTGAAGTCACATCCCCGCTGAAGTGGTTTCCATTGGGGTTCGTCGTCTGGATGGTGATCGAGCCGTCGCTCGAGGGCGACGGCTCCGGCGGACCTTCGGAGGGGGTCGCCGCCTGGCTGCGGCTCACCGGCCGGGCCTGCCGTTGCAGCCGGTCCACGTTCGGGACCGCGTGCAGCGAGCCGCCCTGGATCAGGAAGCGGCCGGTGTAGACCGTGGCTTCCAGCTCGGGCCCTTGTTCCTGGGAGTTCGCATCATTGTCATTGGTCGGGCCCCCGGAGATGGCCTGGGTCTTGGCCGCCGGGACGAGCACCCGCAGCTCCCACTTGTAACGGCCGTCGGCGAGGTTGACGGCGTTGCCGTCCTTGTCGGTGATGCTCGTGGCATCGAAGGTTATCGGCTCACCGCCGTTGACCACTTTCTGGTAGTGGAACCGGTGTGGGCCGGCCACCGTCAGGATTGCTCTTTCGAACGACGCCTGCGGCGGCGAGATCTGGATGGACGTGGCCGTCAGCATGACGCCCGGTTGCGGCGCCTGCGGCGGTGCGGCCATGGCGGCTCCGCCCCCGGCGAAGACCATGACCGCAGCAACGGCCACGGACACGACAAACAAACGAGACAAACAACGCATGTCCCTTCCTCCTTTGTTTCGGTTGCTCCTGCAACCTTGTCCCAGGTTTCAAGCCCTTCAGCACAGTATATCCGTCGATGCTCCCGCTGTCAACCGGCGGTGGTCTGGACCTTCCCCAAAAATTCTGTGATTATGTCGCAAAAAGGCGGAGTTGGAATG
>CAZXXL010000226.1:0-4760 GCA_964644635.1 uncultured Thermoanaerobaculia bacterium
AAAAGGGGGCCTGCAACGCCCCGGGCTCCCAACCGCGACGGCGAAGGGGTTCCCAGGAACGGTCCTGCGGCGGGTGGGGGCGGGGCCGGGAGGAGGGCCGGGCAATCCCACTGCTGTAGACTGGCGTGGGAAAGACGTCCGGAGGCCGCCATGGAGATCACCGCGGACATCCAGATCGAGGACCTCGTGCGGGGGCTCCCGGAGAGCGTCCGCATCCTGGCCGAGCACGGGATCGTGTGCATCCGCTGCGGCGAGCCCTACTGGGGTACGCTCGCAGAGCTGGCCGCGGAGAAGGGAATCACGGACCTCGAGCCGGTCCTCGCCGAGCTGCGCAGGGCCGCCGGCTGAACCGGACCGGCCGCCGTCGCCGAAAGACGGCGCTTCCCCGCCGGGGCGAGTGGGCGAGAGAAACCGGGCCGGGACGGGCTCGGACGCCCATCCCGGCCCGTAGCAGGCTCACAGGTCGGCGGGAAGCTTCTCGAACAGTGACTTGACGGCGTCGGCGCTCTTGTTGAGGGCGGCCTTCTCCTCGTCCGTTAGCTCGATCTCGATGATCTTTTCGATGCCCTTCCGGCCCAGCTGCACCGGAACGCCCATGTAGATGCCGGACAGCCCGTACTCGCCCTCCAGGTAGGCGGCGCAGGGCAGGATCTTGTGCTTGTCGTTGAGGATCGCATCCACCATCTGGGCGGCGGCCAGCCCGGGCGCGTAGTACGCCGAGCCGGTCTTGAGCAGGCCGACGATCTCGCCGCCGCCCTTGCGGGTCCGCTCGACGATGGCGTCGATCCGCTCCTGGGGCAGCAGGTGCGTGATCGGGATGCCGGCGACGGTGGAGTACCGCGGCAGCGGCACCATCGAGTCGCCGTGACCGCCGAGCACGAAGGCGTGGGTGTTCTCCACCGAGACTCCGAGCTCCATGGCGATGAAGGCCCGCATGCGCGCCGAGTCGAGGATGCCGGCCATGCCCATCACCCGCTCCTTGGGGAAGCCGGAGACCCGCCGCGCCACCTCCACCATCGCGTCCAGGGGGTTGCTGATGACGATGATGATGGCGTCCTGGGAGTTCTTCGCGGCGCGCGAGATGCACTCCCTGACGATGGCCATGTTCTTGGTCAGCAGGTCGTCACGGCTCATCCCGGGCTTGCGCGGCAGCCCGGCGGTCATCACGATGATGTCCGAGCCGGCCGTGTCGGCGTAGTCGTTCGTGCCCGTGATGTTGGCGTCGAAACCGAAGATCGGAGAGCTCTCGAACATGTCGAGGGCCTTCCCCTGGGGCATGCCCTCGACGATGTCCACCAGCACGACGTCGCCCAGCTCCATGCGGGCGATGTTGTAGGCGGCCGTCTCTCCCACGTGTCCTGCACCGATGACCGTGATCTTGTTCCTCATCGTTTCCTCCCTTACTTGCCCACCCGGCCCGGGCGGCTCACGGCGGCCGCCGTGAGCTCGGCCGGGGCCGGCCGTCCCATGATCATGCCTCCAGCCCCAAGAGCTCCTGCAGCTTAGCCCTGGAAGCGGCCTCGACCTCGGTGTGCAGCGATCTGCCGTGGGAATCCATGGTGACCATGACCGGGAACTTCTCCACGTGGATCACCCACATCGCTTCCGGAACACCGAACTCCTCGAGCATGAAGACCCGCTCCACCTTCTTCACCGCGTGGGCGAGCACCTGGGCCGCACCGCCGACGGCGTGCAGGTAGACGGCGCCGCACCGCTTGAGCCCTTCGGCCGTCTTCGGGCCCATGCCCCCCTTGCCGATCACGCCGCGCAGGCCGTAGCGGCAGATCACGTCCGCCTCGTAGGGCTCCTCGCGGATCGAGGTCGTCGGCCCGGCGGCGACGAAATCGTAGCTCCCGTCCGGGTTCTTCCGGACGACGGGGCCGCACTGGTAGATCATCGTCCCCTTCAAGTAGTCGGCGACCTCCTCGCGGAACGACTCCACCAGCCACTTGTGGGCCGCGTCCCGCCCGGTGATCATGCGGCCGGTCAGCTCCACCGCATCGCCGACCACGAGCTTCCGGATGTCCTCCTCGCTCACCGGCAGTTTCAGCTCAGCCATGTCGCCTCACCCCCTTCCGAGATGCGCACGCCGGCCCGGCGGTCCGCCCAGCACATGTAGCTGATGGTGACGAAGTAACAGGCCGGCAACCTGTCCAGGGAACCGATCTTGACGCCCAGAAGCGTGGTCTTACCGCCGAAGCCCATGGGGCCGATCCCGAGCTCGTTGCCCTCCTCGAGCAGCCGGGCCTCGAGCTCGGCGAGCTCGGGGATCGGGTTGGTGTCGTCGAGGGGCCGCAACAGCTGGCGCTTGGACTCCTCGTAGCCCGACACGCGGTCCCCACCGATGCAGATCCCCAGCGTCCCCGGCGCACAGCCCTTGCCCTGGGCCTGGGTGACGGCGTCCAGGACCACGCGCCGGACGCCCTCGAGGTCCCGCCCGGCGTGCAGCCGGTTGTCCGGCAGCTTGTACTGCGAGCCCACGTTCTCCGAGCCGCCGCCCTTGAGGATCACGCGCACCTCGACGTCGGGACTGTCCCACTCCTCGAAGTGGAGGAAGGGAATCCCGTTCCCCGCCCCGTTGCCGGTGTTCTTCCCGGACAGCGTGTGCACGGCGTTGGGCCGCAGGTACTGGCGGGCGGTGGCCTGGCGGACCGCCTCGACGAAGGCCCCGCCGACCACCCGCGTGCTCACGCCCACCGGATGGTGCACCCACACCACCGGTGTGCCCGTGTCCTGGCAGATCGGGGACGACTGCTCCCGTCCGAGATCCACGTTCATGAGGATCGTGTCCAGCGCCTTCTGGGCCAGGCTCCCCTCCTCCTCGTTGTCGCGGCCGCGGCGTATCGCCGCCACCACGTCGTCCGGCAGCTGCGTCGCCGCCCTCCGGATCAGCTCCAGGAACACCTCCACGTAGCGATCCTGCGTTCTCATCGGCACCTCCCTTCGGCAGCACCTGGTTCCGTAGATGCCCTTGTGATTATACGCACAATCTGCCGCAAAACGCGAGGCGGGAGGGATCAGATCTTCCTTCTCAGGATGAGAATCTCGAAGGCGATACCCGCCCTGTCCGCCGCATCCTTGAGCTCCTGGGCCACCACCGGATCGATCTCCCGCCCGGCGTCGTCGCCGACGAGAAAGGCGATGGCCCGGGTCTTGACCCGGACCGGCACGATGAGCACCTCGGCCGGCGCCGGCTCGCCGAAGATCTCCAGCAGGGGACGGTTACCGCTGCCGGCGGGAACGCGCCCGAGGTGAAACCCCGAGCTGTTCACCAGGCCCGCCAACAGGCACGGGCGGTCGAGGGGGATCTCCACGGCCTGGAGGTCGTCCAGCGCGATGTTGCCGTCGCCGCTCATCCAGCCCCGCGCCGCCTCCCGGTGCACGGCGAGCAGGAACACCCGCTCCAGCCTGCTCCTCGCGAAGCCGACCAGGAGCCGGGCCACGTCGTCGCGGTGCGTGGCGCGCAGCAGGCCGGCCCGGAGCTGCGCCTGGTCGAGGCCGCTCCAGACGGCCGACCTCTCCACACGCAGCAGCGGAACAAGCTCGGGGAACGAGGCCAGCTCGGGCTCCCCACCGCCCTCCGGGTCCCGGCAGCCGACGGCGCTCAGCTCCCGGCTCTGCAGCCGGGGCGGCGCCCAGAGGTGGTTCCACGCTTCCGGGTCGACGCTCCTCGCCGGGCGGCCGGCCGCACCCTCGCCGGCGCGTGCAAGCTCACTCCGGCTGATGTCGAGCACTTTCAGGACCGCCACCTCGGACGCGACGTGGGGCCGCACCTTCAGCCCCGCGAGGCGCTCGATCTCGCTGCGGGCGTGCAGGTCGCGCGGGTTGACCATGGCCACGCCGAGCACGCCGGGGCCGCGTTCGAACGGCACCGCCAGCCAGCGCCGCTGGAGCTCCTCCGAGATCAGGGTACGCACCTGCCGCGGCGAGTGGAGCAGGACATCCTCCCGCACCGCCGGCACCTGGAACTGTTCCGACAGCGCTTCCAGGAGCGCGGCCTCGTCGACGAAGCCGAGCCGGAGCAGCTGGGTCCCGAGCCGGCCGCCGCTCCAGTGACAGGCATCGAGGGCCGTGTGGAGCTCGCCGATGGAGACGGCGCCACGCTCGACGAGAAGCTCCCCAAGCCTGCGAACCATGTGCTCATTGTATGCCCTGCACGCCCGAATTGTCCAAGGAGCGGCCGTGCCGGCGAGCCCGTCAGACGGGCCGGGTCATGATCAGGGCGTCCTCACCGTCCCCGTAGTAGCGCGGGCGGCGCCCGGCGACCGAGAAGCCGAGGCCCCGGTAAAGAGCGATGGCCGGCGTGTTCCTCTCCCGGACCTCGAGGGTGACCGTCTCGCCGCCGAAGGCCCGGGCGTGGTCCACCGCCATCTCCATCAGGCGCGAGGCGAGCCCGAGGCGCCGGAATCCGGGACGGGTGGCGATCTTGAGCACGTGCAGGTCGAGGTACTGCCACGCGCTCAGCAGGTAGGCCAGGATCGATCCGCCGGGGTCGACCAGCACCCGGTGGAAGCGGCCGGGGGCGTAGATCTCCGCCATGATCAGGTGGCCGGGCCACGGATCGACGAAGCACTCACACTCGGCCCTCTCCAGCTCCCTGACGTCGCCCGGCACCGGCGGCCGGATCGAGAACCGCTCCGCCACGGGCTCAGCCACGCCCGCCTCCCCGGACCGGGGGCCCCTCGACGTAGAACGGCTCTCCCGGCTGGGCCGGGCAGCCGAGCGAAGCCAGCAGGAGCAGCGCCTCCGCGGCGCTGCGT
>CAZXXL010000227.1:0-4621 GCA_964644635.1 uncultured Thermoanaerobaculia bacterium
GTCATGGAGGGGCGCCGGGGTCGTACCGCTTCCCCGTCGGCCTGTCCTACGACGCCGACAGGCTGCAGATCACCGGCGTGAGGCTGGCCGACGGCGTCGGCGAGCTCGGCAACGAGCAGGATCCCAAGGCGGGCTGGCTGCGCCTGGACCTGAGCGCGGTTCACGCCGCCGACGGTCCGCAGACCCTCGCCGTCATCGACGTCCGCGGGCTCAAGGCGGGCCAGGTGCCGCTCCTGCTCTCCTCCGAGGGGGCGACCACGGCGGACGGCGGCTCCGTGCCGGTGAGGACGGATCCGGGAACGGTCTTCGTCCTGCGCAAGAGCCTGGTCGTCGGGGAGGGCCGCTGAGATGAACGGGCTGGCGCGTCGGCGCCTCGGCGAGAGCGGCTTCACCCTGGCCGAGCTGGTCATGGTGGCGGCGCTGATCGGCATCTTGGCGGGGATGGTCCTGCCGGTGGCCAAGTACGCCGTGAAGCGGCGCAAGGAGGCCGAGCTGCGGCTCGACCTCAGGCTGATGCGCAACGCCATCGACGAGTACAAGCGCCTCGCCGACCAGGGCATGATCCAGGTCAAGCTGGGCACGGAGGGCTACCCGCCCGATCTGGAGACCCTGGTCGAGGGGGTCGAGATGGTCGGCAAGACCACCAAGCACAAGTTCCTGCGCCGCATCCCGCGCGATCCCATGACCGGCGAGGTGAAGTGGGGCCTGCGCTCCTACCAGGACGAGCCCGACTCCACCACCTGGGGCGGCCAGGACGTCTACGATGTCTACTCGCTGTCGGACGGCACGGCCATCGACGGCACCAAGTACAAGGACTGGTGAGCACCGTGAGAAACCCATGGCGTGAGGCGGATGAAGCGGCCGGCGGAAAGGGCCGGGGAAGGGCCGCCGGCTTCACCCTGATCGAGCTCATCGTGGTGGTGGCCATCATCGGCATCCTGGCCACCATCGCCATCCCGGCCATGAAGAACGCGCCCCAGAAGGCGAGGGAGGCCGCCCTCAAGGAGGATCTCTTCACCATGCGCTCCTGCATCGACCAGTACCTGGCGGACAAGGGGAAGTACCCGCCGTCGCTGAAGGCGCTGGTGGACGAGGGCTACATGCGCCGGATTCCGGTCGATCCGATCACCAAGTCCACCGAGACCTGGCAGGTGGTGTACGCGGAGGCCGACAAGGACCAGGACCTGCAGCCGGAGGAGGGCGGCATCATCGACGTCCACTCCGGCGCCCCGGGAACCGCTCTCGATGGCACGACGTACGCGGATTGGTGAGGAGGGCGCACGGACGCCCCGGGAGGCGGGTTTCACCCTCGTCGCCCTCCTGGTGATGATCGCCATCATGTCCATCATGCTCGGCGTCGTGATCCAGATCGCCAGCTTCGAGATGAAGCGCGAAAAGGAGGCGGAGCTGATCTTCCGCGGCAACCAGTACGTCGAGGCGATCCGCCTGTACCGCAAGAAGTACGGGCGCTACCCGATGTCCCTCAAGGAGATCTGGGAGGCCAAGCCGCGCGTCATCCGCAAGAAGTGGAAGGACCCGATCACCGACTCCTACGACTGGGGTCTCGTGCACCAGGGCCGGGGGGTCAACCGGATCCGCCCGCGCCGGGTGCCCGGCCTGACCCCGCCGCCGACGCCGACTCCCGCACCGACGCCGGAGCCCGAGGCCGGGGGCGGGTTCGGCAAGCCGCCCAAGGAGATCGGGCCGATCGTCGGCGTCTACTCCAAGAGCTGCGACAAGAGCATCAAGGTCCTGGACGGCCGGCAGACCTACTGCGAGTGGAAGTTCGTGCTCAAGGAAGTTCGGCGGCGGCGCGGGGCGGCGGGAGGCCGCCCGCCGACCGGCGGGGTAAGGCCCGGCTCGCCGACGGGCTCCTTCGGCCGGCCGGCTCCCGGCCGCCCGCCGACCGGCTTCCGGCCCCCCGTGCGCCGGCGCTGAGCTGGTGTACACTCCCCGCCGGGGAGGTTCGGAGGGATTCTTCGCATGAGCGGTACGGGTGGCGGCGGCTCCGGGGTGGCCGGGGGCGTTGCGGGCGGCGGGCCCGCTGGGTTGCTGGTGCGGAATTTTCCCGGCCGGCGGACCGTGTTCCTCGGCGTGCGCATCCTCCACGGCGCGGCCCACGACGAGCCGGCCCTGGCCGGCGCCACCCACCTCGTCGAGCACCTCATGCTGCGCCGCTGCGGCGGCCGCGGGCGCCGCGAGCTGGCGCGGCTCGTCGACCGCTTGGGCGGGGGCGTGGACGCCTGGACCAGCGTCGAGTCCATGGGGCTTTCCGTCGAAACCACGGCCGATGCCCTGGACGAGGCCTGCGAGCTTGTGACCGACGCCGTGCTCGCGCCCACCTTCGACCCGGCGGACGTCGAGCTCGAGCGCCGCGTCGCCCGGGCCGAGCTCGCCCTGGCCCGCTCCGATCCCGAGGACCGAGTCGAGGAACTCCTGCTGGCCGCGGCGTGGGGTCGGCATCCCCTGGCGCGGCCGGTGATCGGCGACGAGGCGTCCCTCGCCCGTCTCGACCCGGAAACCCTGCGCCGGCACCACGCCGGGTTGATCCGCCCGGGCTCCCTGCTGGTGACGGTGGCGGGCGGCGTGGATGCCGGCGCGGTCGCCAGGCTACTGGCCCGGCTGCCGATGGCTGAGCCGCCCCGCTGGGAGGCCCTGCCGCCGCTGCGCTGGCGCGGCGGGGCCGTGTCGGAGCCCCGTGCCGGCAGCGACCAGGTTCACGCCCGGCTGGGCTTCCCGGCGCCGGCGCTGGGCGATCCCGCCGAGCCCACGCTGATGGTCCTCGACCGGATCCTGGGGGTGGGCGCGTCGAGCCGCCTCTTCCAGCGGTTGCGGGAGGAGGAGGGCCTGACCTACGACGTGTTCTCCGGCCTCGTGCTGCGCCGCCCGGGCGGGCTGCTCGAGATCGGCTGGGCGACGGGCCGCGAGGCCCTCGCCGACACCTTCCGGGTGGTGATGGAGGAGCTGGACCGGCTCGCCGGGACGGTGAGCGCGGACGAGGTGGCGGTGGCGGTGGAGGCCCTGACCCGCGGCCTGGCCATGGATGCCGAGGACCCGGCCGGCCGGGCCGCCCTGGAGGCGGACGAGCTCCTCGAGCGGGGCCGGCGCTTCGATCCGGCGGCGGTGGTGGCCGAGCTGGAGCGGGTGACCCCGGCCGCGGTCGCCGGCCTGGCGCGCCGGGTGCTCGACCGGCGGCGGATGGCGACTGCGGTCTGCGGCCCGGATGGCGTGGCGGAGCTGGTGGCGTGAAGGTGACGGTTCGCTTCCTCCGCCTGGAACACGGCCTCGGCCTCCCGGCTCCGGCCTATGCCACCGACGGGGCGGCCGGCGCCGACCTGGTGGCGGCGGTGGCGGAGCCGGTGCGCCTTTCGCCCATGGAGCGCGCGGCCATCCCCACCGGCCTCGTGCTGGAGATCCCGCCGGGGTACGAGGGCCAGATCCGTCCCCGCTCCGGGCTCGCCCTCGGCGCCGGGCTGACGGTGGCCAACGCCCCGGGGACCATCGACGCCGACTACCGGGGCGAGGTCAAGGTCCTGCTCGTCAACCTCGGCGCCGAGCCGGTGACGATCACCCGCGGCCAGCGCATCGCCCAGCTCGTGATCGCCCCCGTGGCACGCGGGGATTTCGTGGCCGTCGCGGAGCTCGGAGCCACCGCCCGGGGGGCCGGCGGCTTCGGCTCCACGGGGAGCTGAGATGGAGGTCTGGATCCTGGCCTCGGGCTCCTCCGGCAACGCCACCCTCGTCAGGTCGGGCGGGACCTCCCTGCTCATCGACGCCGGCCTTTCGGCCCTCGCCGTCCGCCGCCGGCTGGAGGCCGCCGGCACCCGGGTGGACGCCGTGAGCGCCCTGCTGCTGACCCACGAGCACTCCGACCACGTGCGCGGGGTGCGGGTGCTCGTGAAGCGGCACCCGCTGCCGGTGTGGGCCACGGCGGGCACCTGGTCGGCCCTCGAGCTGAGAACGGGAGGCGGTGGCGAGCTGGTCTCGGGCCGGCCGGTGCGCTTCGGCCCGCTGAGGGTGCACCCGGTGGCCACCAGCCACGACGCCGCCGAGCCGGTGGCCCTGGTGGTGGAGGACGGCGACGTCCGGGTCGGGCTGTGCACGGACACCGGGGTGATGACGGCGCTGCTCATGGAACGGCTCGCCGGCTGCGACTGTCTGCTGCTGGAGGCCAACCACGACGCCGACATGCTGCGCCACGGCCCCTACCCCTGGGTGCTCAAGCAGCGCATCGCCTCCCGCCAGGGGCACCTCGCCAACCACCAGACGGCCGAGGCCCTCCACCGCCTGGCCGGTCCCACCCTGCAGGCGGCGGTGGGCATGCACCTGTCGGCCGAGAACAACACCCCCGGCGAGGTGGAGCGCGCGCTGCGGGCGGCGGTGAACGGGGCGGCCACCGTCGTCGCCGCGCCCCGGGCGGGGATCCTCCGGCTGGACCTCGGACGCGGCCGGGCCGCGATCGAGGTCCTCCCCTCCCCGCCCCCCCGCCGGCGGGCGGTCCGCGGCTGATTCGCCCGTACTATTCACGAGTACCCTCATGCCCCAATGGGAGCACCCTTTGCCCTATCATCGCGAGGTGGCGTAAGCGCGCGAAGCTTTGCTTCGCCTGCGCGCACGCCAC
>CAZXXL010000228.1:0-4590 GCA_964644635.1 uncultured Thermoanaerobaculia bacterium
GCCCGTCTACCGCTTCCCGGAGGCGGCGGTGCGCGCCCTGGGCCACGCCGCCCGCTACGCCCGCTTCCGGCGGCGGCCGCCCGGCCGGGTGCGCTGGCACGCCGACGCCGATCCGGCGGCCGCAGGCCACCTGGTGCACGGCCTGCTCGCGGCGGCCGGCGGGGCGGCCGTCGTCGAACCGGCGCGGGAGGAGGCGGCGGCGCTGCTGGCGGCGTTCGGCATCCGGGTGCGCCCGGAGGCGGGGACGGGTGCGGGCGTGGCCGTGACCACGGACCCGCTGTTCGGGCCGGTGATCGAGCTGCGGGATCCCGGCGGCCGGGCCCTGGCGGTCGGGATCACCCCGCTCACCGACCGCGACGTGGGAGAGATGGCCGCGGCCGCCGGCGAAGGCGGTGCGGGCGGGCTGGCCGAGCTGCTGTCGCGCCTGTCGCAGCTGGTGGAGGAGCTGCCCTGGGTGTGGTGCCTGGAGGCCAGGGCCGCGGCGGGAGACCGCCCGGCGCTCGCCGGGCCGGTGCGCCTGGCCCTGAGGCGGCCGGCGGTCCCCGGCACCTGCGGAACCCTCCTCGCAATGACAAGGCGAGGGGGTGAGAGGGAGAAGGGGTGATAGGGAGAAGGGGTGATAGGGAGAGGGGGTGCAGGCGTTCAACGAAGGCCTTTGGTCTGCCACCCCGAGGAGCGGAGCGACGAAAGGGCCCCCTGCTGCGTTGCATTTCCCTTTGTTGTCATCGCGAGGAGCGTGCCGAAGGCACGCGACGTGGCGATCCCTGACAGCTCTGGAGCGCGCTGACCACTACTCCATGGCGGTGTCCGATCGTGAGGGGATTGCCGCGTCGCCGGGCTGCGCCCGGCTCCTCGCAATGACAGAGGAAGTGGAGCGCGCTGCGTGGCGCTGGGTGGCGTCCCCGGCTCCAGGCCCGTGTGCAACGGGTCGTGATACGAGACATATTGCGGGAGGTCCGGTCTGTCACAATGGCTTGACGGGGTTCGGGGCGAGGCGTATAAGGCCGCGCGAAGGAGGACAGGGCCATGGGCCGGCAGTTCAACGCGTTCGAGATGGCGCAGAAACAGTTTGATGTCATGGCGGAGAAGCTCCAGCTCGACGAGAGCACGCGGGAGCTCTTGCGCTGGCCGTTGCGCGAGTACCACTTCCTGATCCCGGTGCAGATGGACGACGGCTCGACGCGGGTCTTCAAGGGCTACCGGGTGCAGCACAACGATGCGCGGGGCCCGGCCAAGGGCGGTATCCGTTTTCACCCCCAGGAAACGGTGGACACCGTCCGCGCCCTGTCCATGTGGATGACCTGGAAGTGTGCCGTGGTGGACATTCCCCTCGGCGGCGGCAAGGGGGGCGTGATCTGCGATCCCCACAACCTCTCGCCGCGGGAGCAGGAGCGGCTGTGCCGGGGCTGGGTGCGGCAGGTGGTGCGCAACGTGGGGCCGGTGCAGGACGTGCCCGCGCCCGACGTCATGACCAATCCCCAGCACATGGTGTGGATCCTCGATGAGTACGAGAAGATCATGGGGGGCCATTTCCCCGGCTTCATCACCGGCAAGCCGGTGGAGGTCGGCGGATCCCTTGGCCGCACCGAGGCCACCGGCACGGGCGTGATCTACACCGTGCGCGAGGCCCTCAAACGGCTGGAGATCCCCGTCGGGGGCGTGCGCGCCTCGATCCAGGGTTTCGGCAACGTCGCCCAGCACGCCGCCAAAAAGCTCATCGAGCTCGGCGGCACGGTGGTGGCCGTGGCCTGCTGGGACAATGACGACCACGCGGCGTACACCTTCGTCAAGCGCGACGGGATCGACGTCGACTTCCTGCTCTCGATCACCGACCGCTTCGGGACCATCGACAAGGAGCGGGCCCGGGCGGCCGGGTACGCCGTCGAGCCCGCGGAGGCGTGGCTGGAGCAGGAGGCGGAGATCCTCGTTCCGGCGGCGCTGGAGAACCAGATCACCGGGGAGAACGTGGGCCGGATCCACCCCGCCGTCCGCCTCATCGCCGAGGGCGCCAACGGCCCGACGACCCCCGAGGCCGACGCCGTCATCAACGAGCGCGGAATTTTCGTGATTCCGGACTTCCTTTGTAACGCCGGCGGCGTCACCTGCTCGTACTTCGAGCAGGTGCAGTCGAACATGAACTTCTACTGGCCCAAGGAGGAGGTGCTCGAGCGCCTCGACCACCGGATGACGGTCGCCTTCCACGCCGTGGCGGACCTCGCGGAGGAGGCCGGCGAGACCATGCGCGACGCCGCCTACATGATCGCCATCCAGCGGGTGGCCACGGCCTGCCGCCTCCGCGGCTGGGTCTGAGCCGCCGGCGGCGGGGGTTTGCTACCCTCGCCGCTGATGCTGATTCATCCCGGAGACACCTGGGGCCTGCTGGCGGTGCTTCTCGCCGCGGGGGCGTTCGGCCTCTGGGCGGAGCGGACGAGGTGGGGGGCGCGGCTGTCGGGGGCCGTGGTCGCCATCGGCACCACCTTCGTCCTCTCCAACCTGGGGGTGATCCCGGCCTCGGCCCCGGTCTACGACATGGTGTGGTCGTACCTGGTTCCCCTCGCCATCCCGCTGTTGCTCTTCAAGGCCGATCTCAGGCGGATTCTCCGTGAGGCGGGGCCGACGCTGCTGGCGTTCGCCGCGGGTGCGGTAGGGACGGTGGCGGGTACGGTGATCGCCTTCGAGGTCATTCCCCTCGGCGCCGAGGGGTGGAAGCTGGCCGGGATCTTCTGCGCCACCTACGTCGGCGGGTCGATGAACTACGTGGCGGTGGCCGAGGCGCTCGGACTGCATTCCGGCGACCTGCTGGCGGCCGGGGTCGCCGCCGACAACCTGGTCATGACGCTTTACTTCCTGCTCCTCTTCGCCCTGCCCGAGATCGCCTGGCTGCGCAGCCGCTACCGCTCACGGGTGGCGACGGCGGAGGCCGGCGACCGGGGAAGCTACTGGAAGAACCGGTCGATCTCGCTGCACGACCTGGCGGCCTCCATCGCCATCGCCGCGGTGGCCTGCGCCCTCGGCTACGGCATCGCCTCGTGGATGGGGTGGTCCGGCGGCGGGATCCTGGTGCTGACGGCGCTCGTGGTGGCGGCGGCCACCCTGGCACCGGGGCGCCTCGGGCGCCTGGGCGGGGCGGAGGAGATGGGCACCCTGCTCATGCAGGTCTTCTTCGCCACCATCGGCGCCAGCGCCAACATCGGCGTCGTCGCCCGCGTCGGCCCGGTGCTCTTCGTCTTCGCCGCCCTGATCCTGCTCATCCACCTCGCCGTCATCCTGCTCGCCGGCCGGCTGATGGGCCTCGACCTGGTGGAGGTCGTCATCGCCTCCAACGCCAACATGGGGGGTCCGACCACGGCGGCGGCGATGGCCGTCGCCCGGCGCTGGGAGCCCCTGGTCATCCCCGCCATCCTCTGCGGCACCCTCGGCTACGCCACCGCCACCTTCATCGGCGTCGCGGTGGGCACCTGGCTGCGCTGACGCGGCGGGGGCCCGGGCTCAGTCGGCCGGCGCGGAGGCCCGTTCGGCGAGGAATGCGTCCACGGCCTCGAGGAGCTCGCCGGGATCCTTGATCTCGGTGAGGCGGCGGCGCAGGTCCCGGCCCCCGGGCAGGCCGTGGGTGTACTTGCCGGTGAAGACCTTGAGCTTGTGCAGCAGCTCCTTGCCCTCCAGTTCCTCGACGAGGATGGCGAAGTGGCGGCGGATGAGCTCGGCCCGCTCGGCGGGGGTCGGGACTGTGTAGCGGCCGGTGGCCAGGAGGTCGGCCGCCTGGCGGAAGATCCAGGGGTTCTTGAGCACCGCGCGGCCGATCATGACCAGGTCGCAGCCGGTCTCGGCGAACATGCGCGCCGCGTCCTCGGGCCGGTTGATGTCGCCGTTGCCGATGACCGGGATCGAGAGCGCCTCCTTCAGGCGCGCGATCTGCGACCAGTCGGCGGCGCCCGAGTACTGCTGCTTCGCCGTCCGCGGGTGGAGGCAGACCGCGTCCACGCCCTCCTCCTCGCAGATCCGGCCCAGCTTTAGGTAACGCGGCTCCGCCGCCCGCAGGCCGCTCCGGAACTTCACCGTCAGTGGAATGGAGAGGACCCTGCGCAGCTCCCGGATGATGCGCCGGGCCAGCGCCAGATCGCCCATCAGGGCCGCCCCGGCGCAGCCCTTGAGGATCTTGTTGGCCGGGCAGCCCATGTTGACGTCGCAGACGTCGGCGCCCATGGCCTCGACGAGGCGCGCGGCCTCGCCCATGCGGTCCGGGTCGGAGCCGTAGATCTGGATGGAGATGGGGCGCTCCTCGGGGTGGAAGGGGAGCTTGGCCAGCTCGCCCCGGACCTGCCGGGTGACGGCCTCGGAGGAGATGAACTCCATGGTTACCAGCCCGCACCCGCCGAGCTCCCGGATGATCCGCCGGAAGGGCGAGTCGGTGATGCCGGCCATGGGGGCCAGGACCAGCGGCGGGTCGACCACGACGTTCCCGATCCTCGTCATCGGACCCATCCTACCCCGCGTCATTCGCGGGCACCCTCATGCTCCGGTGGGAGCACCTTTTACGCTGTCATCGCGAGGTGGCGTAAGCGCGCTGCCCACTGCTCTGGGGAGCGCTCC
>CAZXXL010000229.1:0-4549 GCA_964644635.1 uncultured Thermoanaerobaculia bacterium
GGCGGAGGGGGGGGCGGGGGGGCGGGTCGGGGGGCCGGTGGGGGGGTGGGGGGCGGGGGGGGTGGGCGCGGGCGGGCGGGGGGCGGGGCGGCGGGGCGCCGGGCGCGGTGGCGGGCGGGAGCCGCCCCGCCGCGACGGGTCCTGAGCCTGGCCGCGGCCCTGCGCGCCGTGGCCGCACGGTCGACCGCGGCCGAGGTCGCCCGGCTGGACACCCGGGCCGCCGGCCACGAGGTGAGGGCCGTGCGTGCGAGCCGCTATCCCTCGCTCGATCTCGCCGGCGGTTTCACCGACCGGGACAGCGAGCTGGTGGCCGTCTTCGGCCCCTTCGCGGCGCCGTTGGGCGACGACACCTACTGGCAGTACCGGGTCGACGCACGGTACCTGCTCTGGGACGGCGGCCTGCGCGCCGCGGGAGTGGACGCGGCGCAGGCGCGGCGCCGGGCCACGGCCGCCGGTGGCCGGGCCCGCGTCGTCCGGGAGCAGCTGACCGGCATGGCGGCCTACCTGCGTGCCGTGGAGGCCAGGGCCCGGCAGCGGGCGGTGGCGAAGCGGATCGAGGCGGTCCGCGCCCACCTGGCCGTGGTCCAGGATCTCTTCGCCCAGGGCATGGTGGCGCGCAACGACCTGCTGCAGACCCGGGTCCGGCTGCGCCAGGTGGAGGACGAGGCCGCCCGGGCCGCGGATGCCGAGGTGATCGCCGTGCGCGCGCTGGCGCGCATCATGGGCGAGGACCCGGAGCGCACCGTGCGTCTGCCGGACAGGCTCCCGGGTCCGCCGCGGCTGCCCGCCGGCGAGGCGGCGCTCGCCGCGGCGGCGCGGAGCAGGAGCCCCGAGATCAGGGCGCTGGAGGCCGAGCTGGACGCGGCGCGGAAGGCCGCCCGGCTGCGCGGGCGCGCGGGGATGCCGAAGGTCTTCGCCGAGGCGTCCCACACCTACGAGGAGAACCCGTACCTCCTGCACGTCAACGCCAACGTGCTCTTCGTCGGCCTGTCCTGGAACCTGTACGACGGCGGCGCGCGACGGGCGCGGCTGGCCGAGGCGCGCACCGGGGTGAGCCGGGTCGAGCGGCTTCTGGCCGACGCCCGGCGCCGGGTGGCGAACCGCGTGGACGCGGCCTACCGCCGTTACAGGCAGGCGCTGCGCGAGGGACGGACCGCCGCCAGGAACGTCGCCGCGGCGGAGGAGAACCTGCGCATCGAGGAGGACCAGTACCGGGTCGGGATGGTCACCACCACCGAGGTGCTGGACGCCGAGGCCCTCCTGGCCGCGAGCCGTTTCGAGCTCATCGCCCGCCACGCCGGCGCCTACCTGCGGCAGGGCGAGCTGCTGGCCCTGGCCGGGGAGGACCTGGCGGCTTTCTACGATCACCGGGCGGAGGGTTCGGTGAGATCGGAGGACGGCTCATGAAGCGATGGATCGGCCTGGGCGTCATCCTGCTGTTCGCGGCCGGGATCACCGGCGTCTGGTTCCTCTACCGGCAGCGCCAGAAGCTCTACCCGAGCACCGACGACGCCTACGTGTCCGGCGACGTCTACCAGGTCGCCTCCCGCATTCCGGGGACCGTGATCGGCCTTCCCGTCGAGGAGAACCGGTGGGTGGAGGCGGGATCGGTGATCGCCATCCTGGACCCCCGCGACATGGACACCGAGGTGCGGCGGGCCGAGGCGGCGTTGGCCGCGGCGAGGAGCGTGATCGCGACCCGCCAGGCGGCCGTCGCCCGCGCCCGGGCGGGAGTGGAGGAGGCGGCCGGCGAGCTCGAGCTGCGCCGGGCCGACCTGCGGCGTTTCAAGGCGCTGGTCGAGAGGAGCTCGGTCCCGCGGCGCGCCTTCGACCAGGTGGTCGCCGCCGAGAAGGTGGCGCGGGCGCGTCACCAGGCGGCGCTCAAGGCGCTGGCCGGGGCGCGCGCGGCGCTGAAGACGGCCCGCCGGGCCGTGCACGAGGCCGAGGTGGCCCTGGCCATGGCCCGGCTGAAGCGTTCGTACTGCACGGTGCGCACGCCCATCGCCGGCTTCGTCAGCAAGAAGACGGCGCACGTGGGCCAGGTGGTGGCGCCGGGGCAGCCGCTGTGCGCCGTGGTGCCGCTGGCCGGCCGGCACCTGTGGATCGAGGCCAACTTCAAGGAGACCCAGCTGGCGCGGATCCGCCCCGGGCAGCCGGTTCGCTTCCACACCGACGTCGACCCGGGGCGGGAGTACCGGGGCGTGGTGGAGAGCCTGAGCGCCGGCACCGGGGCGGCCTTCTCCCTGCTGCCGCCGGAGAACGCCACCGGCAACTGGGTCAAGATCGTCCAGCGCCTGCCGGTGCGGATCGCCGTCCTGCCGGGCTCGAACCGCGACCATTCCCTGCGGCTGGGGCTGTCGGTTCACGTCACGGTGGACACCACCGGCCGGAGCGGGGCGGCGGGACGGCCGGCGAACGGGGCGGGGCGTGGGAGCGATGCGGGCTGAGCCCGGGAAGTACCTGATCGCCTTCACGGCGATGATCGGCACCCTGATGGAGGTGGTGGACACCTCGGTGGCCAACGTGTCCCTGCCGCACATGCAGGGCACCTTCTCGGCCGGCGTCGACGAGGTGACCTGGGTCATCACCTCCTACCTGGTGGCCAACGCCATCATCCTGCCCATCACCGGCTGGCTGGGGAACTACTTCGGCCGCAGGCGGTTCTACATCGCCTGCCTGGGACTCTTCACCCTCGCGTCGCTGGGCTCGGGGGCGGCCCCCACGCTGCCCTTCCTGATCGTCATGCGCGTGATCCAGGGTTTCGCCGGCGGCGCCATGGTGCCCATGTCCCAGGCCATCTTGCTCGAATCCTTCCCCAAGGAGGAGCACGGCAAGGCCATGGCCCTGTTCGGCGTCGGCGTCGTCTTCGGCCCCATCGTCGGGCCGACGCTGGGCGGCTACATCACCGACACCATGACCTGGCGCTGGGTCTTCTACATCAACCTGCCGGTGGGCCTCCTGGGGATGCTGATGGCTCTCCTCTTCATCAGTGATCCGCCCTACCTGCGCCGGCCCGAGGGCCGCGTCGACGCGTGGAGCTTCGCCTTCATCGCCCTCGGGCTGGGGTCGCTCGAGGTGATGCTCAACCGCGGCCAGCGCTACGACTGGTTCCACAGCGATCTCATCGTGGGGTTCGCGTTGGCGGCCGGGCTCGGGCTGGCCCTCTTCGTCTGGCGCTCGCTGACCGCAACCCATCCCCTGGTGGATCTGCGGCTCTTCGCCAACCGGGAGTTCGCCGCCGGGACCTTCCTCATGTTCCTGCTCGGGTTCGGCCTCTACGGCTCGTTCACCATGCTTCCCCTGTTCGCCCAAAAGCTGATGGGGTACACCGCCACCTGGGCGGGCCTGGTCCTCTCCCCCGGCGGGCTGGCCTCGCTGCTGGCCATGGTTTTCGTCGGCAACCTCGTCGGGCGGGTGGACACGCGCCTCCTGGTCCTGGTGGGCGCGGTCTTCAACATCGCCGCCCTGTTCGTGCTCCATCGTCTCAACCTCCAGGTGGACTTCTTCTTCCTCATGCTGTCACGGATCCTGCAGGGCTTCGGTCTCGGCTTCCTCTTCGTGCCCATCACGGCGGCCGCCTTCGTCCGCCTCACGCCGCAGCAGACCGGCCAGGGCACCGGGCTTTTCAACCTCTTCCGCAACGAGGGAGGCTCGGTGGGGATCGCCGCCGCGGCCACCGTGCTCGGGCGGCGGGCGCAGTTTCACCAGCACCACCTGGTGGAGCACATCGCCCCGTACGCCGCGGACGTCCGGCGGGCGCTGGCCCACCTCGGCCGGATGCTGAGCGGTGCCGGCGGACACGACCCGGCGACCTCGTCGCGGCTGGCCCGGGCGCTCCTGTACGGTGAGGTCCGCCGCCAGGCTGCGGCCCTCGCCTACGTCGACGTCTTCTGGATGCTGATGCTGGCCTTCGTGGTCTTCCTGCCCTTCATTCTCCTGCTCTCGGGCAACGTGGCCCGGCGCGGCCCCCACCCTTCGCTCCCACGTCCCGCGGCTGGTCACTGATCCTTCGAGCCGGGTATCACCGACGCGACGGCGTGATCGCGGCGAGAAGGGCATCGAACCGCCAAGGCGCGAAGGACGTAATAATATGGTACTAAATGGCTTCATCGCGTACTTGGCGTCTTCGCGGTAAAAAATCAGCCCGGAGCAGCGGCCGACACGTCCGCCGGGGGAAGCTCGCTCGAACGAAGGGAACGGGGACGATCCGGGTTAGGATGGCCGGGTGAGGCCGGTTTCCTTGCGGGGGATGCTCCTGGTCGCGGCGGCGGCGATCCCGATGACGGTCACGGTGGCCACGCGGCCGGTGGACGGCTTCTTCAGCGGGGATCCGGGGATCAAGGTCCTGCAGGCGGAGGCGTTCGCCCACGGCCGGGGCTGGCCGCGCCCGATCCCGTATCCGGCCCGCGCCCTGGATCCCGAGCTGCGCTTCATCCCGCTCTCGATGGCGCCCGTCCGCGGGCGGCCGGTTTCCTTCTTCCCGTTCGCGTACCCGCTGCTGGCGGCGCCGGCGGTCCTGGCGGCGGGCGCCCGGGGCGCCCTGCTGCTC
>CAZXXL010000230.1:0-2534 GCA_964644635.1 uncultured Thermoanaerobaculia bacterium
CTCGAGGTCCTCGAGGCCGGCGGCGTCGAGGTCTACGTCGCCCCCGGCGGCCCCGTCCGCGAGGCCGTGGAGGCCTGGAGGCGGGGGACGCTGGAGCGGCTGGAGGCCTCCGACGCGCCGGCCGGAGGGCCGCGTTGAAGGTCGCGGTCGCCAGCGGCAAGGGCGGCACCGGCAAGACGATCCTCGCCACCTCCCTGGCCCTGGCTTGGCCGGGCTCGGCCCTGCTCGATTGCGACGTCGAGGCTCCCGACGCCCACCTCATCCTCCGTCCCGCCGTGGATCGCGACGAGGTCTTCACGGTGCCGGTGCCGCGGGTGGAGGAGGAGTCCTGCACCCACTGCGGCCTGTGCGCCGAGCTCTGCCGCTTCCACACCCTGGCGGTGCTGCCCAGGCGCTGGATGATCTTCGACGAGCTCTGCCACTTCTGCGGCGGATGCGCCGTCGTCTGCCCGACCGGCGCCATCCGGGAGGTTCCCCATCCTCTCGGCCGGATCGTGACCGGCCGCCGGGGAGGCACGGCCTTCGTCCAGGGCATCCTGAACGAGGGGGAGGTCCAGACCGTTCCCCTGATCGAGGCGGTGATCGAGCGGGCCCCCGGCGACGGGGACGTCGTCATCGACTGCCCCCCGGGCGCCTCTTGCCCGATGCTGGCCGCGGCCGGGGCGGCCGACGTCGTCCTCCTCGTGACCGAGCCGACCCCGTTCGGGCTCCACGATCTCGAGGCGGCGGTGGCCGCGGTCCGCGAGCTGGGCCGTCCCATGGGCGTGGTGATCAACCGCAGCGACTGGGGCGACGGCCGCGTCCGGCGCTTCTGCGAGCGGGCATCCCTGCCCGTCCTGCTCGAGATCCCGCACCGGCGGGAGATCGCCGAGGGCTACGCCCGGGCCGTTCCCCTGGTCGAATCGGCCCCCGACCTCGTGCCGGCGCTCGCAGGGCTGCGGCGGGATCTGCGCCAGCTGGCCGAGGGGAGGACCGCGGCATGAGCGGGCCCCCGGCCGGTGCGCGGCGGAGGATCCGATGCGAACGATAGCCGTCCTCAGCGGCAAGGGCGGGACCGGCAAGACGTCGGTCACGGCCTCCCTGGCCGCCATCGAGGCCCGTTCCGGCACCCGCCTCGTCATCGCCGACGCCGACGTCGACGCCGCCAACCTCCCCCTGCTGCTCGATCCCGAGGTCACGCAGCAGCACGAATTCATCGGCGGGGAGATCGCCGTCGTCGACCCGGAGGCGTGTGAGGGCTCCGGCCGGTGCGAAGAACACTGCCGATTCGCCGCCATCACGGCCGGGGACGGGACCGCACCCGCCCGGGTCGACCCCACCCGCTGCGAGGGCTGCGCCGTGTGCACGGTGGTCTGCCCGGCGCAGGCCATCACCATGACGCCGCGGGTCGCCGGCTGGTGGGCCCACGGCGAGACGCGGTTCGGGCCCCTCGTCTTCGCCCGTCTCGGCGTCGGCGGCGAGAACTCCGGCAAGCTGGTCACCCAGGTGCGACGGACGGCCGACGAGCTCGCCCGGGAGCGGTGGGCGGACCTGGTCCTGATCGACGGCCCACCCGGCACCGGCTGTCCGGTGATCGCCGCCATGACCGGCGTCGACCTGGTGGTGGCCGTCACCGAGCCCACGCCCTCGGCCCGCTCCGACCTGGAGCGTCTCCTCCGGCTCACCCGCCACTTCCACTGTCCGGTCGGCGTAGTCTTCAACAAGGCCGACCTCAACCCCGAGCTCGTCCGGTCCACCGCCGGCGAGCTCGCCGCACGGGGCGTGGCCGTTCTCGGTGACCTGCCCTACGACGAGCGCGTGGCCTCCTGCCTCGGCCGCGGCCTGTGCGCCGCCGAGTGCGAAGGTCCGGTGGCCGCCGCCCTCGCCGACGTCCACCGGAAGCTGCGCGACCTTCTCACCAGTCGCGAACGACAACGTCCGGTCAGGCTCCCCCTGCTCGGGGAGGCCGACCAGGCGAACGACCGCCATCGGGAGGTTTCATGATGCGCATCGCGATCCCGCTCCAGGACGGCCGGCTGTCGGCCCACTTCGGCCGCTGTCAGGCCTACGCCTTCGTCGACGTGGACGAGACCAGCCGGCAAATCACGGCGCAGAAGGTCGTCGCCTCGCCGCCCCACCAGCCCGGCGTGCTGCCGGCCTGGATCGCCGACAACGGCGCCGACGTCGTCATCACCCGCGGCATGGGGCCGCGGGCCGTGGAGCTCTTCCGCGAGCGGGGCGTCGAGGTCGTTCTCGGCGCGCCCTCCCTCGAGCCCGGGGCCGTCGCCGGCGCCTACGTCCGGGGCGAGCTCGCCACCACCGACAACACCTGCGACCACGACTGAGCCGGGCCGCTCGTTGGCGGCCTCAGGGGCCGCCGGCGGGCGTCATCCAGCCCACGGGGCGGACCCTGCCGGGGGCCCGGCGCGGGGCGCGCGGTGCCGTGTTGTCCGGCTTCAGGAGGGCGTCGGAAAGGTACCCGTCACGCCGTCCCGCCCGTGTCGATGGTGCGCCACGAAAGGTAGTTACGTCAATCACCGCACCTGGCACCTTTA
>CAZXXL010000230.1:2634-4547 GCA_964644635.1 uncultured Thermoanaerobaculia bacterium
TGGTCGCCGGGCGGGTAGATGGCGTCGAAGGCGGAGTTGAGCGCCGGAAACGGCATCTCACCGACGCCGTCGAGCGCCGGCTCCAGCTCGCGCACGGGGGCGAAGATCTCGTCCGCCCGCTCCCTGGGCCCGGCGTAGCACCAGACGACGCCACACATCTTCTTGCCGTGCAGGTGCTCCGGGAACGGGGGACCCGGGGGGACCGTGAGGAAGGCGAAGAACCCGGTGAGGTCCTCGGGCGCCGAGAGGATGAACTCCCGGTACCAGCGCATCACCTCGGCGGCGCGATCGAGGTGCCACAGGGTCGGCCCGCCGACGATCGTGTCCACCGGCTGCCCCTGGAAGAGAAACGACGTCACGATGCCGAAGTTGCCGCCGCCGCCGCGCAGGGCCCAGAAGAGATCCGCGTGCTCGTCCCGGCTGGCCGTGACCATCGAGCCGTCGGCCAGGATCACGTCGGCCTCGAGGAGATTGTCAATGGTCAGACCGTGGCGGCGGGTGAGATGCCCGAGCCCGCCGCCGAGGGTCAGACCGCCGACGCCGGTGGTCGAGATGATCCCGCTCGGCACCGCCAGCCCGTACGGGTGGGCCGCGTGGTCCACGTCCCCCCAGCGGCAGCCGGCCTGCACCCGCACGGTGCCCGTCTTCGGGTCCACCCGGATGCCGCGCATGGGCGAGAGGTCGACGACCAGGCCGTCGTTCACCGAGCCGAGCCCCCCGGCGTTGTGGCCGCCGCCACGGATGGCCAGGGGGATGCCGTTGTTCCGCGCGAAGGCAAGGGCGGTGTGCACGTCGGTGGCGTCGACGCAGCGGGCGAGCGCGGCCGGGCGCTTGTCGATCATCCCGTTGTAGACCGCGCGCACCTCGTCGTAGTTCGCAGAATCGGGGGTGACCAGCTCCCCCCGCAGGCTGCCGGCAAGCTCTTCGTACTTCATCTTTCCTCCATTGATTCTTTCAATGCGGGTTTCCCGGGCGGCTCCATGACCGCCGCGGGCACCGTCCCGTCGCCGGGACGCCGATGACGGCACCTTCCAAGAGCAGGATCGGGCATGCTCCGACCGGCCCCTTCCGGGAAGGACCCCGTCAGCGGGTGACGACCTGGGGCCGCAGCTGGACGAACGCGCAGAGCAGCTCCTGCTGCTCGGCCTCGCCCCAGCCCGCGGCCTTCATGGCGGCCGCCAGATCGCTGCCCGCCGCGAGGAAGTCGGCGTTGTCCAGATGCAGCTCGGCGTGAGCGCTCACCATGTCGCGGCCGTGGTACTCGCCCTCGCCCCCCGTCCCCAGGACCAGGAAGTTCGTCACCCGTTCGACGAGAAGGCCGCGGTCGACGCCTTCCAGCATGGGCTTGATCCGGGGGTTGACCCCGTGCCGCCGCACGGTGTCGGCGACCACCCGGTGGAGGCCGGCCCGCCCGCCGACGCGGTCGTACAGGGACCTGGCGGCCTGGCGGGCCTCCATGGCGGCCCGGGCGTCACCGCACATCTTCTCGAGGCCCGCCAGCTGCTCGTCGGGGCTCCGCGCCCGCCGGGCCTCGGGAGCACCCTGGCTCCGAGGGGACGGCGCCGTCGCCTGGCCGGCCAGGCCGTTGCCGGCCGCCAGGGCGGCCGCGATGCCGCACACGGTCAAAACTCGCTTGAAGCTCATCTTCGATTCCTCCAATGTCTCGACCTCGTTGAATCAAGGAAATGTAGACTAAGTCACACATGCAAATTTGTCAAGCGGATCCAGAGCCCGGAGCTCCCCCCATGCTCCCGAAAACCGCGACCCGCCGGATCCTCCGGCGCCGCGCCGCGAAGAGCCGCGACGGAGCACCCCGGAGCGCGCTCCAGAGCAGTGGGCGGCGCGCTCCAACGCTGTCAGGGATGGCCACGTCGGCCGGCTGCGCCGAGTCCCCTTCGTCGCTTCGCTCCTCG
>CAZXXL010000231.1:0-4510 GCA_964644635.1 uncultured Thermoanaerobaculia bacterium
CCGTGCAGAAGAAGAGCGAGACGCACGGGGGGCCCCGCGAGGAGGCCCTGGGGCTGCACGGGAAGATCAAGCTCTACGAGAAGCGCCTGGCCAAGATCACGGAGCGGAAGTCCGAGGTGCACCCGGAGGCCTTTCGCATGGTGGAGAGCGAGTATCGCTCCCGGATAGCGGCGCTGCGGGAACGGCTCCGCCCGCAGCGGACGAAGATCAGCGCGGCAATCGAAGAGCTCAGCCGCGATCTCGAGGAGCTTCAGTCGGAGCAGGAGCGGATCCAGATCCAGGTGGATGCCCTGCTCCTGCGCCGGTTCGCCGAGGAGGTCACCGAGGAGGAGATGCGCGAACAGGCGGCGGGCTTCGAGGAGGAGCGGGAGGAGGTCGAGGCCGCCATCCGCCAGCTCGAGGAGAGCATCGCCAGCTACCGGAAGTTCCTGGAAGATGTTCCCGGGGACGAGCCGGAGCAGGAGCCCGAGGCGGACGGCGGAGTGGAGGCTGCGCCGGCGCCGGAGGCCAAGGCGGCGAAGCCGCGCAAGAAGGCCGCGAAGAAGGCTGCCGCGCCGCCACCTGCCCCCGAGCCCGAGCCCAAGGGGCCGGTGGACTGGGTCGCAGCGCTCTCGGGCGAGGGGGACGAGGAGTCCGCCCGGGCCGTGGACACGGTGCTCCAGGATGTGGAGGAGCCGCCCCCGCCGCCGGGAGTGGAGCTCGAGTCGATGCCCGAGACCCTGGACGAGGAGGACCAGGTGGAGCCGCCCGCGGTCGAGGCGGAGGAGCCCCTGGTGGACGAGGCGGTGGCTGTCGAGGCGGAGCCCGTGACCACGGCCGAGGTCCTGGACGATGACGACCTTCTCGAGGACGAGGAGCTGGATCGCTACCTGGACGATCTCGACGAGGCGACCCCCCTGATCGCCGAGGCGGAGGCCGAGAGCGACGAGACCCAGGCCATGGATGTGGCGGTGGAGGAAGCGGAGGAGGCCTCCACCGAGTCGCGGGAGACCGTGGTCGAGTCGGCGCCGCCGACCGCCCGGTTCGAGGTGGTCGCCGGAGACTACAAGGGGAAGGTTTTCGCCCTGGACGAGGAAGTGGTGCGCATCGGTCGGGGCGCGGACAACCAGATCCGCCTGAGCCTGGACAGCCGGGTGTCCCGCAATCATGCCCGCGTCGAGCGGCGCGGCGCCGGCTTCGTCCTCGTGGACAACGGGAGTTTCAACGGCTCCTTCGTCAACGGCAAGCGGATCCGTGAGCAGGCCCTGAGCGAGGGGGACGAGATCCTGATCGGCCAGACACGGATGGTTTTCAAGCTCCGAGCGCTCGACTGCCGGTTCGCACTTCCGTGATGCACGATTCGACCGGCGAGCCTGCGCACGGACGCCCCGCGGAGCGCGGAACCGAGTGTCGCCGGGCCGCTGCTGCATCTCGCACCGTGCGGCGGCTGTTCCGTTCACGGCGCCGGAGCGCCGAGGAGGCTGCATGATCGATCGAGAGCGCCTGCTGCAGACGTTCCTGGACCTGGTCCGGATCGACAGCGAGACCGGCTACGAGGCTGCTGCGGCGGCATACTGCCGCGCCCGGTTGGCGGCCCTGGGCCTGACCGTGGAGGAGGACGATGCCGGTCCCGCGTTGGGCGGTGACTGCGGAAACCTCTTCGCCTTCCTGCCGGCCCGAGGCGCGGATCAGCCCACCATCATGGTCAATGCCCATCTCGACACCGTGGTCCCGGGCCGCGGTGTGCAACCAGTGATCGAGGAGGGCGTCGTGCGCAGCGACGGCCGGACCGTCCTCGGCGCCGACAACAAGACCGGCCTGGCGGTGATCCTCGAGGCGCTGAGCGTTCTCCAGGAGCGCCGTCCGCCCCACGCCGCAGTGCAGGTCGTGCTCACCGTCTCGGAGGAGGTGGGCCTGCGCGGCGCCAGGCACGTGGCCCGGGAGCGCCTGATCGCCGACTTCGGCTACACCCTGGACTCCGATATCGTCGGGGGCGTCGTCGTCCGTGCCCCGGGATACCACCGCATCGACGCCCGGATCATCGGCCTCGCCGCCCATGCGGGCGTCCACCCCGAGCAGGGACTCTCCGCCGCGGTGATCGCCGCCCGGGCAGTGGCCCGCACGCCCCTCGGGAAGCTGGACGAGCGCACCACGGCCAACGTGGGGCGACTGGTGGCCGGCGTGGCCCGCAACGTGGTCCCGGCCGAGGCCCGGCTCGAGGCCGGGGGCCCCCGTCGCGAGCCGGCGCGGCCGGGGGAGGCGCCCCGGCAGAGCCGGGGCACGCCGGGGCGCGCCGGCACCTCGGTGGAAACCCTCTCCGCGCTGCACAGCAACGCGCCGCCGAGGCCGGGCTTGCGCCGGAGAGATGGGAGCAGCCGTCCGTACGCGAGGCTCTCGAGCGCGCCGAGGTGGAGCTCGCCCGGCACCGTCTTGCGGAGCTCGCCCGGCGGCGCGCCGCCGACGCCCGGGCGCGCCACGAAAGCGCCCAGGACGAGCTCGAGCGGGCCGGGTCGAGCCTCGCGGATCTCGCCACGTCGCTCGGCCTGGCGGCCGACCTGCCGGACCTCGCCCTAGTGGAAGCCGCCGCGCGGGTCCGCCGCTGGATCGAGGCCCGCGACGCCGCCGCAGGAACCGAGGGGGCGGTCGTCCGGCTCGAGCAGGATCTTGCCAGAGGCCTGCGCGGCCTCGCTGGGCCCCTCGAGCCGCTCGGGTATCCCGCGCCTCCCGACCCGGCCGCGGCCACAGCCGCCGTGGAGGAGATCGCCGGCCGGGTCGAAAGGCTCGACGCCCTCGAGGCCTCCATCGCCCGCCTCGAGGACGATGTCGAGGCCGCGCAGAGGCGCGTCACCGCGGCGGAGCGGGATCTCGAAGCCTTCTGGGAACGGACCGGGGTCTCCGACCGCGACGAGGTGGAGCTCCGGCGGCGGCTCGAGCTGCTGCCCGGGTACCGGACGCTCGTCGAGCAAACCGGCGAGCTGCGCGCCGTGGTGCGGGAGCACGCGACCCAGCTCGGCCGGGAGGACGCCTGGACCAAGCTCGGCCTCGACCCCGGGGAGCTGACCGAGGCCCGGGCACGGGAGCTGGCCGAGCGCTACCAGGAGGAGGCGGCCACCTACGACGAGCTGGTGGACAAGATCAAGAGCATCGAGACGGCGATCAAGACGGCCGAAGACGGTACCTCCCTCGAAAACGCCCGCGCCGAGGTCGAACGGCTCGCGCGGGAGATCGCGGAGCGCCGCGACCGGGCCATGGAGCTGACCCTCGCCCGGTTCCTCATCGAGCGCGCCGGCGAGGCCCACCGTCAGGAGCACGCGCCGCGCGTCCTCGAGCGCGCCCAACGCCTGTTCGCCGCCTTCACCCGTGATGCCTTCCACTTCGAGGTCGGCCCCGACCGCTCCCTGCGGGCGCGGGACGTGGCGAGCGGCGAGCTCCGCTCCCTCGCCGAGCTCTCCGACGGCACGCGGATCCACCTCCTCCTCGCCGCCCGGCTCGCCGCCCTGGAGGAGGCCGAGGGCAGCGCGGGACCGCTGCCGATCTTCCTCGACGAGGCCCTCTCCACCACTGATCCGGCCCGCTTCCGGGAGATCGCCGGCGCGCTGCTCGCCCTGGTGCGGGAGGGACGCCAGGTGATCCACCTGACCGCCGATCCGGCCGAAATCGCCCACTGGCGCGAGGCGTGCCGCGACGCCGGGATCGAGCCGCCGGAGCCGCTGCGCCTCGGGACGCCGGCTGAGGCGATGGCGGGATGGGATGCGGTGGCGTCCCTTGACGTCCAGGCCTCCGAGGTCCCGGCACCGGGCTCCCTCGACGCCGTGGCCTACGCCCGCGAGCTCGGCGTCCCGGCCCCGGATCCGTGGCGTCCCGCCGGCGCATGGCACGTGCTCTACCTGCTGCCCGACCGGCTCGAGACCGTGTACGAGCTCGTCAGGTTCGGCGTCACGGAAGCCGGCGTGGTGAAGCGCGCGCTCACCGCCGGCCGCTTGCGGGGGGTCCTCGGGCCCGCCGATCGCCGCCTGCTCCCCGCGCGGGCGGCCCTGCTCAGCGCCACCCTCGAGCTGTGGCGGCGGGGGCGCGGCCGTCCCGTCACCTGGCGGGACGTCACCGCCAGCGGCGCCGTCAGCGGCCGGTTCGAGGACGACGTCCGGGGCCTCGTCGAGACCCACGGCCGGGATCCTCAACGTTTTCTCAAGGCGGTCCAGGCGTTGCCGAGGTTCCACCGGAACAAACTCGAGGCCTTGGAGAAGCACCTTCGTCGCGAGGGCATCCTTCCGGACGAAAAATCCCTCCCCGCCGAAGAGATCGTCGTCCTCGCTCTGGACCGCGCCGTTGTCGAGCGCGAGGCCGCGGAAATGGAACCGGCTACGGCAGCGGGCTACGTCCGCGAGCTCCTCGAGCTGCTGGGATCTTCAGGTCGCTGAGCATTCTCGAAAACGGAACAAGAAAGCGGAAATGCTGCATCGTTGCCCGGCGCACTTCTAGCCTGAAGTTTCCACGCCAAGGATAGTGTAACCGATTGAGGCGTATTGAGTTG
>CAZXXL010000232.1:0-4475 GCA_964644635.1 uncultured Thermoanaerobaculia bacterium
CGCTGTCAGGGATCGCCACGTCGCCGGGCTCCGCCCGGCTCCTCGCGATGACAGCAAGGGGGTGTGGGCGGCGCTCTCCAACACTGCTAGGGATGGCCACGTCGCGTGCCTACGGCGGGTTCCCTTCGTCGCTTCGCTCCTCGGGGTGGCGTGCACGCAAGCGAAGCTCCGCCTCGCGCGCTTACGCCACCTCGCCATGACAGAAAGGGAAAAGCGCAACGCCCCGGGCTCCCCACCGCGACGGCGAAGGGGCCCCTAGGAACGGTCCTGCGGCCCCGTGGCCGCGAAGACGCTCAGCCCATCAGGCTCCGGTTGACCGCTTCCAGGGCCGACGGGGAGGGTCGGAGGGCCTCGTCGGGCATCTCCACCAGCGGGGTGTCGCCGAGGCCGAGCAGGGCGCGGAAATCCGGCCGCCTCTCGTCGAGGAAGAGGATGCCGGTGGGGATCTCGCCCCGTTCCGAGGCCGCCTTGAGATGGGCCATGGCGGCGATGCGGTCTCGAGGATCGTAGTCCTCGCCCACCGCGCGCAGGCGCACCACCGAGCCGTCGTACAGCCTCACCTCGCGCACCTCGTCCGGCGCCTGCTCCAGCGACGCATGCTCGAACGACGGCACGAACTCGATCTGGTGCACCGGGGCCTCGTGCTCCTTGGTGTAGTCGTACGACTTGGTCGACCCGGGGTGGTTGTTGAAGGTCACGCAGGGCGAGATGACGTCGACGAGGGCGGTCCCCCGGTGGGCGAGGGCGGCCTCGAGCACGGCCAGCAGCTGCTTGACGTCGCCCGAGAACGACCGCGCCACGAGGGAGGCGCCGAGCTCGATGGCGAGCCCGCACAGGTCCACCGGCGGCAGGTCGTTGACGATACCGTTCTTGAGCTTCGAGCCGATGTCGGCGGTGGCCGAGAACTGGCCCTTGGTGAGGCCGTAGACGCCGTTGTTCTCCACCACGTAGATCATGGGCACGTTGCGCCGCAGCAGGTGGATGAACTGGCCCATGCCGATGGACGCGGTGTCGCCGTCGCCGGAGACCCCGATCACGGTCAGGCTGGCGTCCGCGACCGCGGTGCCGGTGGCCATGGCCGGCATACGCCCGTGCACCCCGTTGAACCCGTGGGCGGTGGACATGAAGTAGGTCGGGGTCTTGGAGGAGCACCCGATCCCGGAGAGCTTGGCCACCTTCTCCGGCTTGATCCCCATCTCGAAGAAGGCGCGGACGATGGTGTTGGTGATGACGTCGTGGCCGCACCCGCCGCAGAGGGTGGACTTGGCGCCCTTGTAGGCCTGGATCGGAAGGCCCGGGCGGTTGGTCTTGGGCTTGCTCTCGGCGCTCATCTCAGCTCTCCTTTTCCAGGGCGGCGATGCCCTCGACGACGTCCTCCACGGGCAGGGACAGCCCGCCGAAGGAGCACACCGACCGCAGGCGGGCGGCCAGCTCCGGGAAGTCGGCCCGCAGGAGCATGGTCAGCTGGCCGTCGCGGTTCTGCTCGACCACGTACACGCGCTCGTGGGCGGCGATGAAATCGAGCACCTCCGGCCCCGGCGGCCAGGAGCGCAGGCGCAGATAGGAGGTCTCGACGCCATCCCCGGCGAGGATCTCCCGGGCCTCGGCCACGGCCCAGTGGCTGGTGCCGTACGCGATGACGCCCACCCGCGCGCCCTCGCGGCGCTCGATCACGGGCGCCGGGAGCAGGTGGAGATTGCCGTCGATCTTGCGCCGCAGCCGCTCGAGGGTGCGGACGTTGACCTCCGGCGCCTCCGAGTACCCGGCGTCCTCGTCGTGGCCGGAGCCCCGGGTGAAGAAGGCCGCCTTCGGGCTCGGGTTGCCGGGCAGCGTCCGGTAGGGGATCCCGTCACCGTCCACGTCCCGGTAGCGCCCGAAGCTCTCGATCCTCTCCAGATCCTCCGCGCTCAGGACCTTCCCGTGGTCCAGGGGACCGTCCGGGTACTCGAACGGGTCGTCGATCCACCAGTTCATCCCCAGGTCGAGGTCGGCGGCGACGAAGACGACGGTCTGGAGCCGCTGCGCCAGGTTCAGGGCCCGCGCGGTCATGGCGAAGTACTCCCGCGGGCCCGCGGGGAAGAGAACCGGGTGGCGGGTGTCGCCGTGGGAGAGCAGGGCCAGGGCGGTGACGTCGCCCTGGGAGGTGCGCGTCGGCAACCCCGTGGAGGGACCCATGCGCTGCACGTCGACGACCACCGCCGGGGTCTCGGTGAAGTAGGCGAGGCCGGCGAACTCGGCCATCAGCGAGATCCCCGGCCCCGAGGTGGCGGTCAGCGCCCGCGCCCCGGTCCAGCCGGCCCCGATGACCATGCCCAGGGCCGCGAGCTCGTCCTCGGCCTGGATCACGGCGTAGGTCGGCTCGCCGGTCTCGGGGTGGCGGCGCAGCTCGGGCAGCGCCTCGATGGTCGCCTCCGGCAGCGAGGACGACGGCGTGATCGGGTACCAGGCGATCACCTGGACGCCGCCGAAGATGGCACCCAGGGCCCCGGCGCGGTTGCCCTCGACGAAGATCTTGCCGGCCGTGGCGTCACCCGGGCGCACCCGGAACCGGTCCTGCTCCGGGAGGTTCGCCGCGGCCCACTCGAAGCCCGCCCGGGCGGCGGCGACGTTGAGGTCCACCGCCTTCGCTTTGCCCTCGAACTGGGTGGCGATGGACGTCTCGACCGCCGACATCTCGATCCCGAGCTGCCGGGCGAGGAGGCCCACGTAGAGCATGTTGGCGACCAGCTTGCGCAGCCTGGGCTCCGGGCAGGCATCCCGTGACAGCGCGCCGAACGGTACCCGGTGCAGCACCACGTCGTCCCGCTCCTCGAGGCGGGCCTTCTCGTCCACGTAGGCGACGCCTCCCGCCGCCAGCGCGGCCAGGTCGCCGGCCACCGTCGCCGCGTTGAACCCCACCAGGACCTCGTGCTGCCGGCGGTTACCGAGCCAGCCGGCCTCGCTCACCCGGATCGTGAACCAGGTCGGCAGCCCCGCGATGTTCGACGGAAACAGATTCTTCCCCGAAGCCGTGACGCCCATGCGGTACAGGCTCCTCAGCAGCACCAGGTTGGCGCTCTGGCTTCCCGTTCCGTTGACCGTCGCCACCCGGATCGAGAAGTCGTAACCGCCCGGCTCGGCTCCCCGGGCGGCACCCGTGTTCTCCATAGCAGTCCTCCTTGGTCGTCGGGAACCCGGCTCTCTCTGCGAAAGCGTCCCCATCTCCTCACTAACCCTCGCCGCGGCCTTCACATTCCGGCTCCGCCGCCCGGCAGGCAAACGCCGCACCCGCCGCCGCGTTCCGGGGTACCATGGCGGCATGCGCCACGTCGTGTACGGCACCGCCGGGCACATCGATCACGGCAAGACGGCCCTCGTGCGGGCGTTGACCGGCGTCGACTGCGATCGCCTCCCCGAAGAGAAGGCCCGTGGCATCACCATCGATCTCGGCTTCGCCCACCTCGAGGTCGGCGACCTGCAGATCCACTTCGTGGACGTGCCCGGCCACGAGCGGCTGGTCCACACGATGGTGGCCGGAGCGGCGGGCATCGACATGGCGCTGCTGGTGGTGGCCGCGGACGAGGGCGTGATGCCCCAGACCCGGGAGCACCTGGAGATCATCCGCCTGATGGGGGTTCCCGGCGGCGCCGTGGCCCTCACCAAGACCGATCTCGTGGATCCCGAGATGGCGGAGCTCGCCGCCGAGGACGTGCGGGGCCTGCTCGAGGGGACGCCGTTCGAGGGGGCGCCCATCGTTCCGGTTTCCGCCCGCACCGGGGCGGGGATCGAAAAACTGCGCCGGGTGCTCGTCGAGCAGGCCGCCAACGCCCGCCCGCACCTGACGGACGAGCGCCCCTTCCGCGAGGCGATCGACCGGGTCTTCACCATGGCCGGCGCCGGCACGGTGATCACGGGCACCTCCCTGTGGGGGCGCCTCCGGGCCGGCGACGAGGTCGTCGTCATGCCCCGCGGCCTGAGGAGCCGGGCGCGGCGGCTCCACGTGCACGGCGTGGAGCGTTCCGACGTGGAGGCCGGCGAACGGGTCGCCGTCAACCTGGCCGGCGTCAGCACCGCGCAGGTCAAGCGCGGCGACCAGATCCTCGCGCCGGGACCGTGGCGGCCCACCCGCCTGCTCACCGTCCGCCTGGAGCTGCTCCGCTCCGCCCCCCGGCCCCTGGACGAGGACGAGGAGGTGGAGCTCCACGCCCTGGCGGCGCGGGTGCCGGCCCGGGTGGAACGCCTGGCGCGGCGTCCCCTGCTCCCGGGCCAGACCACCGTCGCCCAGATCAGCCTGCGCCGCGAGATGCTGTGCTTCCCCGGGGACCGCTTCGTCTTCCGCCGCCCGGCCCCGGTCAACACCTTCGCCGGCGGCGTCGTCCTCGACACCCGCCGGCCCCGGATCCGCCGCCGCGAGGCCGGCCGCCTGGAATCCCTTCCCCCGGTCCGGCGCGACGCCTGGCCGCAGCTGCTGGGCGCGTGGATCGAGCAGGCCGGCC
>CAZXXL010000233.1:0-4357 GCA_964644635.1 uncultured Thermoanaerobaculia bacterium
ACGCGCGACAGCGCGGTTTTTTCGCTTGGTTGGTACCACCCGGCCCCGGGAGCGCGGCCCGGGGCGCGCGCCGGTCAGCCCGTGAAGGACTCCAGCGCCGCCAGGGCCTGGGCCACGTCGGCCTCGGTGTGGGCGGCGTTGATCTGGAAGCGGATGGTCTCGTCGCCCCGGGGGACCACCGGGTAGGTGAGGCCCACCACGAGCACGCCGTTGTCGTAGAAGTGGCGCACCAGGGCCCGGGTGCGCGCCGTGTCGCGGACGAGCAGCGGCACGACGGGATGGGGCCCGGGGATGGACTCCCAGCCGAGGGCGTCCACGCCCTCGCGGAACTGGGCGATCCGCTCCTTCAGGTGGGCCAGCCGCCGCCGGCCCTCCGCGCCGTCGGCGATGTCCACGGCGGTGTGGGCGGCCGCGCAGTCGGCGACGCCGAGGGGGTTGGTGTAGATGTAGGTGTCCGCCTTCTGGCGCACGGCCTCGATCACCTCGGGACTGGAGGCGATGAAGCCGCCGTTGACGCCGAAGGCCTTGCCGAAGGTGCCGACCACGATGTCGGCGCGGGCGGAGCAGAACTCCTCGGTGCCGCGGCCGGTCTCGCCGTAGGCGCCGATGCCGTGGCTGTCGTCGATCACGGTCACCAGGCCCTCGGGGAAGCGGTCGCGGTGGGGCTCGCAGCGGCGGACGATCTCGTCCAGGGGCGCGTTGTCGCCGCGCATGGAGAAGATGCCGTCGAAGATGACGACCACCCGCCGGATGCCCTCGGGCACCTCGTCGAGGCAGCGCGAGAGCTCGTCCATGTCGTTGTGGGCGTAGATCGCCTTGTTCTCCCTGGGAACGCCGGCGATGCGCATCGCCCGGATGATGCTGTTGTGGTTGAGCTGGTCGCCGATCCAGTAGGTGTGGGGGCTGCCCAGCGTCATCGCCAGGCCGAGGTTGGCGGTGTAGGCCGAGTTGAAGATCCTGGCCGCCGGACGGTCGAGGAAGGCCGCGATCCGCCGTTCCAGGTTCACGTGGTGGATGAAGGTGCCGTCGATGAAGCGCACCGCGCCCGGCCCGGCGCCGAACTCGTGGGTGGCCCGGTCGGCCGCCGCCAGGACGTCGGGGTGGAAGGACAGGGACAAATAGCTGTTGGAGTTCATGCGGATGAAGAGCTTGCTCGAGCCCTCCAGCCGGTAGCGCGGCCCGCGGTCCCCCGCCGGGGGCAGCGTGCCCACGATCACCCGCTCCGGATCCTTGGCCCGGTCCTCGGCCTTCAGGGCCTCGACCTCCGCCGTCAGCGCCGCGTTCAGCTTTTCAAGAGACATGGTGCACCTCCCGCGTCGTCTCGCTACGGTGAGCGTACCACTCTCCCCGGCCCGCGGGACACCCACGAGCGGCGGGACCTGATCACGAGCCGACGCCGCCGCGGAGCACGGCCCAGCGCGCTCCGCCCCCTTTTGCATTGTCATTGCGAGGCGCGAAGCGCCGAAGCAATCCCCTCACGATCGGACACCGCCGCGGAGTGATGGGCGGCGCGCTCCAATGCTGTCAGGGATGGCCACGTCGGCCGGCTGCGCCGAGTCCCCTTCATCGCTTCGCTCCTCGGGGTGGCGTGCGCGCAAGCGAAGCGAAGCTTCGCGCGATTATGCCACCTCGCCATGACAAAGAGGGGGGATGCCGCCCTTGCCTCCCCACCGCGACGGTGAGGGGGTCCCCAAGAACGGTCCTGCGGTGGGCGGCCGGCGGTGATCCCGGAGAGCCGGGGGAGCGGGAAACGGGTACAATGCCGCCATGGAATCTCCTCGCATCGAGCGTGTCGGCGTCGTCCTCAAGGGGTCCAACCCCGAGGCGGTGGACCTCGGCCGCCAGCTCATGGTGGAGCTCGAGCGCCTCGGCCTCGAGACGGTGGTGGACGCCGAATCCGCGGGGGTGATCGAGGCGGCGGCCGGCCCGAGCCGCAGCGAGCTACCCTCCCTCGTCGACCTGGTGGTGGTCCTCGGCGGCGACGGCACGTTGCTCTCGGTCACCCGGGGCACGCTGGGCGACACGCCGATCCTCGGCATCAACCTCGGCACCCTCGGCTTTCTGACCGAGCACCCGGCCGAGGACCTGTTCCCGATGCTCCACGCGACCCTCGAGGGGCGGGCGCACATCGAGGAACGCGAACGCCTTGAGGTGACCGCGCTGACGCCGGGGCGGGAGCCGGTGGTGCGCCGCGTGCTCAACGACGCCGTCATCAACAAGTCGGCCCTCGCCCGGATGATCCACCTCTCGGTCCACGTCGACGGCAACTTCGTCAGCCGCTTCCGCGCCGACGGCCTGATCGTCGCCACCCCCACCGGCTCGACGGCCTACAACCTCTCCGCGGGCGGGCCGATCCTCTACCCCACCCTGGGCGCCATGGTGGTGACGCCGATCTGCCCCCACACGCTGACCAACCGCCCGATCACGCTGCCGCTGGACGCCGTGGTCGAGGTCCGCCTGGAGAGCCTCTCCGAGGAGGTGTTCCTGACGCTGGACGGCCAGGAGGGCTTCCCCCTCACGCCGCGTGACCTGGTCAGCATCCGCCGGTGCCCGAAGCCGGTCCGGTTGATCACGAACCACGCCGGGACCTTCTTCCACGTGCTCCACCGCAAGCTGAAGTGGGGAGAACGCGGCGGGTGAGGTATCGCCACCTGCGGCGGACCACCATCGCCGTCCTGGCGAGCATAGCCGTCACCCTCCTCGTCCTCGCCGGGATCGCCCGGCTCCTGACCCTGCCGTCGGTGCGGCGCACGGTCGCCCGGTGGGCCGCGGACCGGCTGGAGGCGGCCACCGGGGCCCGGCTGCACGTGGACGACCTGGAGTGGGGCCTGTTGCCGCCGCGGGTGGTCATGCACGGCGTCACGCTGGAGGGCCGCGGGTTTGCGGGCCGGGCCGACCTGGTGACGGCCAGCTTCTCGGAGATCCACCCGGCCCACCGCGTTCTCAAGCTCGGCACCGTGTCGGCGAAGAACGTGTACGTTACATTCAAGGGGGTCGAGCTGCGCCCGCGCCCCCGCTCGCGGCCGTGGTTCAAGCTCGAGATCCGCCACCTCGACCTCGAGAACGTCAACGTCGAGGGGCTCCGGCTGCCCGGACGGCTGGGGCTCGGCGTGGAGGACCTGCGGGCGGCGTGGACCACCACCGGGCGGACGCCCCGGGGTTTCGCGACGGTCCGGCGGGTGCGCCTACGGCTCCCCGGCCTGGAGCCCGTCGCCGCCCGCGTCGAGGCCCGCTTCCGGATCGAGAACGGCGTGCACATCCCCCGCTGGCGGGTCCGCGGGCGGGGGTTCGACCTGATCGGCGGGGGTACCCTGCGCGGCGGCGGCCTCCAACTGGAGTTCGCCGGGCCGCTCGACCTCGAATCCGTCGGGCGCCTGATCGACGATCCCGGCCTGCTCGCCGGCCGCTGCGAGCTCGACGGACGGCTGGACACGCGGATCGGCGAGCTCCTGCGGGTGGGCGTCCGCTCCTCGCGGATCGAGGCGGCCGGGTTCCGCGTGAACGATCTTGCCGGTACGATCACCCTCTCCGCCCACGGCCTGCGCGGCACCCTCAGGCGCGGCCGCATCTTCGGCGGCTCCGTGTCCGGGAGCTACGAGCTGGGTGCGTTCAAGGCCCCATTCCCCCACCGGGTCCACCTGACGGCCGACGGCCTCGTGCTCGAGGAGCTGCTGGCGTCCCTGCACGTGCCGCGCGCCGGCCTGGCCGGGACCGCCCGGGCCGAAGCGAGCCTGCAGTGGAACGGGCGCCGGATCAAGGCCGGCCACGGCCGGGCCACGGCCGCGATCCGGCCGGCGGCGGGGCGCCTCCCGGTCGCCGGCACGGTGGACATCGGCCTGGAGGGGGACGGCCTGCTCCACTTCCAGGCGCCCAAGCTTCGCGTCGGCTCGGGCGTCGTCCATTGGGAGGGCCCGCTGGCCCTCGGTACCTGGGAGCCGGCGTGGTCGGTGACCGCGACCTCGGCCCGGCTGGCCGACCTCGGCCACCTCGTCAACCGCTGGGTGGGCGCCACGGTCATTCCCGGCGACCTGCGGGGCAGGGCCGACGCCCGCGTGGCCCTGGCCGGGCCCTGGCACGACCTGCGGGTCGACTTCCGGGTGGAGGCGGCGCCCATCCGGTTCGGGCCGCTGGCCCTCGATCACGCTGTGATCGACGCCGCCATCGCCGCTTCCACGCTGCGCATCAACCACGCCGCCCACCGCCCCGCGCGGGGCGGCGGCGAGATCTCCGGAAACATCCGCCGGCGGGCCGCCGCCCGCCACGACCCCCGGCCGCTCCAGCCGCCCGCCCCCGCCCTGCCCCTGCCGCACCTCCCCCCGTCGCCCCCCCCACCCCCGCCGGCCCCCACGCACCTGGG
>CAZXXL010000234.1:0-4354 GCA_964644635.1 uncultured Thermoanaerobaculia bacterium
CCGTCACCCCCTCTCCCCGTCACCCCCTCTCCGTGTCATTGCGACGAGGGATCGACCTCGTGGCCACCGGTGCCGCAGAGCCGGGCGCCGGCACGTCCTTTTCCCGGAAACGGCTGTAGAATGGGCCGATGCTCGGCCGCCACATTGGACCCTATCGAATCGAGAAGGAGCTCGGCAGTGGAGGCATGGGGGTCGTCTACCTCGCCTTCGACGAGCGGCTGCGGCGCCGCGTGGCGATCAAGAGCATCCACACGGGGAGGGAGATTTCCCAGGAGAGAAGGAAACGCCTGATCCGCGAGGCCCGCGCCGCGGCCCGCCTCAACCACCCCGCGATCGCCAGCGTCTACGACATCCTGCAGCAGGAGGGCCGCGACTTCATCGTCATGGAGTACGTGGAGGGCAAGACCCTGACCACCCTCATGGGCAAGCAGCCCATGGACGTCGCCCGGGCCGTGGATCTCGCCCGCCAGATTGCCGAGGGGTTGCACGCCGCCCATTCCCAGGGGATCGTCCATCGCGATCTCAAGACCGAGAACATCATCGTCACCCGCGAGGGCCGGGTGAAGATCCTGGACTTCGGCCTCGCCAAGAACCTCGAGCCGGAAGACGGCGAGGTCACCCTCACCGCCGACGGCGTGGTCATGGGGACGAGCTCGGCGATGTCGCCGGAGCAGGCCATGGGCAGGGAGGTCGACGCCAGGTCGGATCTCTTCTCCCTCGGTACGCTGCTCTACACCATGGTGACGGGACGCCACCCGTTCCAGGGCGCCAGCCCTCTGGAGACCATGCGGCGGGTGGCCCGGCACAACCCGCCGCCGCCCTCCCAGCTCAACCCCGAGGTGCCCGAGGAGCTCTCGCTGATCGTCGAGAACCTGCTCGAGAAGAACCCCAAGAACCGGCCCGCCTCGGCGCTCGAGGTGGCGATGGCCCTGGAGGAGCTGTCCACCCTGTGGCGCACGGGCACGGTGACGCGCGGATCGGTCTCCGAAATCACCTTCCGCGCCCGCCGCCGGCGCATCCTCCGCCGTGGGTGGATCATCGCCGCGGCCGTCGGGGTCCTCCTCGCCGGCGCGGCCGGCGCCGGGTGGTGGGCCGTGCACCGGCCGGTCCCCTCGCGGGTGGTCGCGGTGCTCAAGCCGCGGATCGCCGCCGCCGAGGATCCCAACCGCGCCCCCATCCTCGGCGCCGTTGCCCGCACGGCGATCCTGGATACCATCGCCAACCTGCGCGGCCTGGCCGCGCCGGCCACGCGGGAGGTGGACGCCGGTGGCGGCGACATCAGGAAGACCGCCCGCATCACCGGCGCGGACGAGGTCATCGCCACCACCCTCGAGCAGCACGGTCCCACCGCCCAGCTCACCCTGCAGCGCCTCGCCGCCGGCGATGCGCACGTCCTGTGGAGCGCCACGTTCACCGTGCCGTCCGACGACCCGGCGCTCCTGGCCGAGGCGGTCCGCGCGCACCTCCTGCGGGCCTTCGCGGGGTACAAGCCCCGCCGCCGCGGCCGCGCGCGGCCGCCGTCCCCTCGGGCGCTGACCGAGTACGTCCGGCTCCGGCTGGAGCACGCATCGCCCCCTCCCGGGGTGACCCGCCGGGAGATCCTGGAGGCGCTCGACCACCTCCGCCGGGACAATCCGCGCTTCCTCCTCCCCTACCTCGAGGAGGCCGAGATCGCCCGCTACCTCTTCATCAGCGAGAAGGACGGGCGGGAGCTCGACCGGGCGCGCGATCTGCTGCGGCGGGCCCGGGACCTGGCGCCGGACGACCCCCGGGTGGTCGCCGCCGAGGCCTCCCTGGAGCTGGGGGCGGGCGATCTGCAGGCCGCCGAACGCGCGGTATCCGAGCTCGAGCGGCTGGCCCCGGGATCGCCGCAGGCTCTCCGCTCCCGGGCCGAGCTGTTGATGAAACGGGGGGAGGCGAGCCAGGCCCTGCGCCTCCTGCAACGGCTTGCGGACACCTACCCGTCGGTCGCCAGCTTCTGGGCGCTCGCCGAGGCCGAGCTGCACAGCGGCCACGTTCGGGAGGCCCGCCGGCACCTCCGGGAGGGCCTCGCGGTCAACCCCTCTTCGCGGAACCTCCGTGCCAAGCTCGCCCAGCTCGAGCTCCTGAGCGGCGACCCGGCCGAGGCGGAGCGGCTCTACGCGAAGCTGGCCGACGAGTTTCACAACCCGCTCCATTACTCCAACCTCGGCGTGGCCCGGCTCCTCCAGGGGAAGATCGAGGGGAGCCTCGAGGCGTACCGGGCGGCCAGCCGCCTGCGGAAAGACCCGTTCGACCTCATGAGCATCGGCGACTGCCTGCTCCTCCTCGGCCGGGAGCAGGAGGCCAGAGCCGCCTACCGGCGGGCGCTGGAGCTTTCCGGGCAGGAGGCGCGCGGCGACCGGCTCGCGGCGCTGAGCGTCCGCGCCCAGTGCCTGGCCCACCTGGGGCGCTCCCGGGAGGCGATCAAGGCGGTACAGGACGAGCTCGAGCTCAGGCCCCGGGAGCCGATGGTGTACTTCGACGCCGCCCTCGTCTACACCACCCTCGGCGACCCGACGACGGCGGTCGTCTACGCCGAAAAGGCGGTGGAGCTGGGTCTCAACCGGCGCTGGCTCCAGCTGCCGTTCTTCGCCCCGTTGCGCGAGGACCCGGAGTTTCGACGGCTGCTCAATCCGCCGGCGGCGTGAGGGGCCAGCGAGGCGGGATCAGCCCCAGGGATCGTTCTGGATGCCCGGGTCGAGCTGGGCGATCTCCTTGCCGTCCTCGTACAGGGCCACGGTGTACCGGTACAGGCCCGGAACGCGGATGTTATCGCCCCCGAGGATCTCGTGCCGGCCGGCCGGCCTGGTGATGCTGTCGAAGGGGCAGCTCGTCTTCCACTTGAGCTCCACCCGCCTCCCCTTGCCCCGCATCCCGGGCCCGATCTTCCAGCGGACGGCGTCTTTGCCCTTGGGGTCCTCGTAGGCGAGGCGGACGATGTCCGGATCACAGGTGATCGCACCGTCCGCGTAGTCGAGACTCACGTCGGCGAACCGTGCCATGGTGCACCTCCTTCTTCCTTCATCGACGTCCGCCGCCGGTTCCGCGCGCGACGGACCCGGCGGCCGTCAGGGTCAGCGCCTGCGGATGGATGTGACGGCGGACCGCCGCCACGACCTCGTCGCGGCCCACGCTCCGGAGACGATCCGGGTACTCCTCGAGGTATTGTACCCCCATCCCACAGGCCAGGAGCGCCACCAGCTCGCGGGCGACCCCGGCGTTGGTCGCCAGCCCCACCCGGTAGGATCCCGACTGGGCCCGGCGCTCGTCCTCGAGCTCCGCCTCGGTGGGGCCTTCCTCCACGTAGCGCTCGACGATCTCCCGGCACAGCGCCTCCGCCCGGCGCAGGCTCTCGGGCGCCACCGTCAGGTAGATGCCCCACGGTCCCGGCAGGTGCGTGGTGCCGAAGAAGCGGCTGTAGATTCCGTAGGTCAGGCCGGCGCGGTCGCGGACGGCGACGCCGAGGCGCGATGTGAGCGTGGACTGGCCGAGGCAGGCGTTCGCCAGCACGGCGGCCGGGAAGTCCTCCTGGGTTCTCGTCAGGCCGCCCGCATGACCCAGGAAGACGTCCACGTTCGGCCGGTCGGGAAGGAATATCAGCTCCTCGCCCCTCGGCTCGGGGGACACGCTCTCCCACCCGGGGAGCCCGGCGACGCCGCCCTCCCAGCCGCCGGCGTGCTCCTGCCAGAGCGAGACGACCCGCTCCGGGTCCACGTCGCCCACCACCGCCATGACCAGCGACGCGGGCCCGTAGACGCGGGCGTGGAACGCCTCCAGATCCTCGCGCGTCAGGGCCGCCACCTCGCGCTCGCGGACCTCCACCTCGCGCCGCCGGTAGGGATGACCGGCCGGGTAGATCCGCCGCGTCAGGGCGCCGAAGGCCGTCGGGTAGGTCTCCTGCCGCTCCCGGGCCAGCTGACCCAGGACCTGCTCCCGGAGCTTCTCCAGCTCGTCGGCGGGGAAGACCGGCTCCCGCAGCACCTCCGCCAGCAGCGCTACCAGGCGTTCCAGCTCCTCCGCCAGGCCCTGGGCGGAGAAGATCGCCAGCGTCGGCAGGCTCGCCGACGCATCCACGTCCAGCTGCAGCCCGTGATCCTCGAGCTCGCGGGCGAGCTCGATCCGCGAGTGCCGCCGCGTTCCCCGGTCGAGCATGGCCGCGGTGAGCCCGGCGATGGAGGACCGCCCGTCGGGCACCAGGGCGTGCCCCGCCAGCAGGGCACCGGAGATCGTCACCGTGGGCGCGTGCGGGTTTTCGAGGACGGCGACGCGCTCGCCGGCCGGCAGCCGCCGCTCCACGATCCGCTCGGCGAGGGAGGCCCGGTAACGGCAGGGC
>CAZXXL010000235.1:0-4354 GCA_964644635.1 uncultured Thermoanaerobaculia bacterium
GACCACGCCTTCCCCGGCGGACGCCTCGGTGCACGCCGCCGCCACCGCCTCGTCGTCGAGGCCGACGACGGCCGCCATCGCCCCCTCGCCCACCGGAACCGCCTCCTGCATGAGCTCGCCCCGCCGGCGGACCAGGCGCAGGGCGTCGGCGAAACCGAGGCTCCCGGCGACCACCGCCGCCGAGTACTCGCCGAGGCTGTGACCGGCCACGGCATCCACCGCCAGCCCCGTCCCGGCGAGGACGCGCCACGCGGCGATGGAAACCGTCAGCAGGGCGGGCTGGGTGTTGGCGGTGAGCTTCAGCTCCTCCTCGGGTCCCTCCCAGCAGAGCCTCGAGAGCTCGAACCCGAGCACCTCGTCGGCCTCGGCGAAGACCCGCCGCGCCTCGGGCCGGCGCTCGGCGAGATCACGGCCCATGCCGGCCCGCTGGGAGCCCTGACCGGGGAAGAGCGCCGCAACCCTGCCCATGCCGGCCTCAGTAGCGGATGAGCGCCGAGGCCGCCGTCAGACCGCCGCCGAAGGCCGTGGACAGCAGCAGGTCGCCCCGCTTGAGCCTGCCATCGGCGATGGCGTCGGCCATCGCCAGCGGGATCGACGCCGAGGAGGTGTTCCCCACCTTGTGGAGGTTCGTGTAGACCTTTTCCGGCGGCAGGCCGAGCCGCGCGCCGACCGCGTTGATGATCCGGATGTTGGCCTGGTGGGGGATGAAGAGGTCGATGTCCCCGACGCCGATGCCGGCGCTCTTGAGCACCGAGGCGCTGATGTCGGCCAGGGCGCGCACAGCCACCTTGAACGTCTCGTGGCCGCGCATCTTGATGAAGGGAAGCCGCTTCTCGATGGCCGAGGCGTCGTGGGGCGGAATCCGGCAGCCGCCGCCCGGCATGTGGATCATGTCCCAGTAGTTGCCGTCGGTCTTCCACGCCACGCGCAGGATGCCATCCCCCGGCTCGGCCGGCTTGAGCACCACGGCCCCCGCGCCGTCGCCGAGCAGGACGCAGGTGGAGCGGTCGGTCCAGTCCAGGTACCGCGTGAGGCACTCGGCCCCGACCACGAGCGCCGTCTCGGCCTCGCCGGTGGCGATGAACTGGCGCGCGACGTTGATCGCGTAGATGAAGCCGGAGCACGCCGCGGCGACGTCGAAGCACGCGGCGCGCATGACGCCGAGGCGGGGCTGGGCGATGGCCGCGGTGGCGGGAATGGGCTGCTCGACGGTCGCCGTGGCGACCACGAACAGGTCCACCTCCCCCGGCTCGACGCCGGCATTCGCCATGGCCGCCCTGCCGGCCCTGTCGATCAGGTCGACGACGCTCTCGTCGTCGGCCACCACGCGGCGCTCCTTGATCCCCGTCCGCTTGGTGATCCACTCGTCGGAGGTGTCGACCATCTTCTCGAGGTCGGCGTTGGTGAGCACCCGCTCGGGGAGATAGGTTCCAATACCGGCGATCCTGGCGGTCCTGGCGAACGAATCTTGCATCAGCTGCTCCCGGTTGTCTCGGTCGATTCAAGCACGGCGCGGGTGGCCGCGCGGATCTTGTTCACGACGCCGCTCGACGCGTACAAAGCGGCAAACTTCAAGGCGTTGCGGATGGCCCTGCCCGTCGATTTGCCGTGGCAGATCAGGCAGGCGCCGTCGATGCCGAGCAGCGGGGCCCCGCCGTACTCGGCGTAGTCCATCCGCCGCTTCAGGTTGACGAAGGCCCCCTTGGCCATGAGGAGGCCGGCGCCGTACACGGCCGATCGCCGCGCCTCCTCCAGCAGGACGGCCATGATCATCTCGCCGAGGCCCTCGGACACCTTGAGGATGACGTTCCCGGTGAAACCGTCGCAGACGATGACGTCCACCTCCGAGGAGAACACGTCCGAGCCCTCCACGTTGCCCACGAAGTTGATACCCGCGGCGGACAACACCCGAAACTTCTCGCGGCCCTTTCTCCCGCCCTTGTTCTCCTCCTCGCCCACCGACATCAGCCCCACCCGGGGACGGTCGACGCCGAGCACGTGCTCCGCGTACAGGGACCCCATGACGGCGAACTGGACCAGGTGGCGGGGGCGGCACTCCACGTTGGCGCCCACGTCGACCACCAGCGTGTTGCCGTCGATCTTGGGAAGGATGGCCGCCAGCGCCGGCCGCTCCACGCCCTCGATCATGCCCAGGGTGGACCGCGCGGCGATCCACGCCGCCCCGGTGTTCCCGGCCGTGACCATGGCCGCCGCCCGGCCCTCCCGGACCAGCTCGGCGCAGACGTTCAGGCTCGAGCGCCGCTTCTGGCGCAGCACAACGAGCGGTGCGTCCTCCATCGCCACGCGGTCCGGCGCGTCGACGATCTGCAGGCCGGCGGGCAGGGGGCGGAAGCGCCCCAGCTCCTTGCGGACGGCGCGCGCCGGCCCCACCAGGAGAACCTTGAGCCCATCCTCGCGCACGGCGGCCAGCGCACCCTCGATGGTAGCGCCCGGCGCCTCGTCGCCCCCGAACGCATCGAGGGCGATGAACCGGTCGGCCTTCGCCTTCATCCGCCGCCACGCCCTTCAGGCCGCACGCGGCGCGACGCTCCGGCCCGGGTGCGGGCCCGGCGTGAGGGCGCCGGTCTTCGAGGAACAATCACCGCGAGCCCCGTGCCGATCAGTCCAGCTCTTCCACCTCGATGACCGTCCGGCCCCGGTAGCTCCCGCAGTGCGGGCACACCCGGTGCGGCGGCTTGGGCTCGAAGCAGCTCGGGCACAGGCTGAAGCCGGGCGGGGTCAGGGCGTCGTGGGCCCGCCTCTTGTCCCGGCGTGAACGCGAATGACGACGTTTCGGATTTGCCATGTCTTGACTCCAGTTGATCGGGATTTCAGGTCAGGAATGGAAGCTTCTGAGGCCGGCCAGCGCCTGCCAGCGCGGGTCCGGCTCCGGTTCGCACCGGCACGCTCCCTGTTCGTTCCGGTCGGCGCCACAGACGGGACAGACACCGGCGCAGTCCTCCCGGCAGAGGGTCCGCATCGGCAGCGCGAGCAGGATCTGCTCCACCACCACGTCGACGACGTCGATGGCGCTGTCCGTGTAGTAGGCCACGTCCATGTCTTCCTCGTTCAGGCGAATCTCTTCCTCCGTGGGGGCCAGGGCCGCGTCCACCAGCTTGAGGTGGAAACTCTCCCTCGCCCCCCAGGGCACATGGCCCAGGCACCGCGCACACAGGAGATCCGCCCCCATGCTGACGGTCCCGTCGAGCGAGTAGCTCTCCCCGGCGGCCCGGACCGTCATGGTGACGTCCACCCGGACGGCCTCCGCGACCAGGCCCGGATCGAGACGGGACACCGGGACCGTCAGCCGCTCGTGCAGCTCGAAGGGTTCCTCCTCGATTCGCGTCAGGTCGATCTTCACCGTACCCCCCGTCACGGATTCGGAAGTATACCATCGAAAGCCACATCGTGGCCGGATGACGGCGCCGAACGGGGGGCCGGGGCGCGACCCCCGGACAACGGTCAGTTCGACCCGCCGTCCTTCCAGCCGCCCGCGGCGGCCGGCCGCGCGAACACGCCCGGGCGCAGCGCGAGGCCGGCGAGGCTGGAGCCGAGCGCCAGGACGGAGGCCGCCGCCCACAGGGCGCCGCCGACGGCGGGCACCGCGCGGAGAACGAGGAGGATCGCCACCCCGACGAAGGCTGCCGCGGGACCGGGCAGCCTCCGGCGAAGCACGGCCCGGCCGGCCCACGAACCGATGATCGTCCCGAGCACGCTCAGGCCCACGATCTTGGCCGCCAGGAAGGCGAGCACGATCGCGGCGGTGACCGGGATCGCCAGCGCCGGCCCCATCCCCAGCCCGGCGATCAGCGCCGCAAAGAGGGTCGCCGTGGCGAGCACGCCGAGCACGACCACGCCCACTCCCAGCCGCCGGGTGACGACGGCTCCCCGCGCCACCGTCACCGGCCACAGGAGCGCGGTCAGGGAGGTGGCCAGGAGCCAGGAACCGATCATCAGGAGCCTGAATCCCCAGACCGTCCGCGCGGCATGGGATCCGGGAGCGGCCGCATCCAGGGCGGCCAGGGAGGGAATGGCGATGGTTCTCCCCTCGACGGCGGCACCCGGAGCGGTGCGCACCCGCCCCAGGAGCGCGATCACGTCCCCCCGCACCCGCGCCCGGGGCCCGAGCTCGACGTCCGCGCCGATCGCCACCACGTCGCCGTCGACGGCGGCCCCGACGCGCACCGGCTTGAGGAGGCCGAGGCGCCCCGGCGCCGCCGGGGCCGGCACCGCCTGCAGGGCGAGGCCCACGGCCACCAGGCAGCCGGCGAGGACGGGCGAAGATCTCAACCCAGCCTCCGGCCCAGGGCCCGGGTCAGCAGGGCCAGGCCCGCCACCCCGGACATTCCCGAAA